>NZ_CP025804.1:4447032-4788204 GCF_003352085.1 Sulfitobacter sp. SK012 | reverse complement strand
TCGTCAATTACCGCCTTCATTTTACATGCTGCCCGACAAACTCCGGCACAACCCCAACCGTTAACCTCCAGACAATACTCAGCCGTTCCGATTCCCACAGGAAACAGGCCAATCGTCCTTTGGACATATTTGAATGATGGCGTTGGTTGCCTCTGGCAGAAGAAAGCCCAGACCATACCGAACACCACCGTTCGACTAATTCGACAGGGCAAATGTGCCGGCAGCAGCATCCGCAATGCGGACGGTAGCCCTTTAGATAGGCCTTCGTCCGAGCCTTTGAGTTCAGAGTTGATATGCTAGCACATACCGCCCTGCCCCAAAGCCTGTCCCCCCAGCGACGTGAATCGCATGGACTTGGTAACAAGCGTTTGATGTTGGTTTCAACATATCTTCATTGTTGACTCGGTGATTGCGCGAAAAGAATCTATGAAGCTCTGCAAGTATGTCACACGAACAAAAAAGGCACCGCCGGAGCGGTGCCTTGAATATCAGTCTGTTAGCCGGATTAACCGAGCGATTTAACCCGTGAAGACAGGCGCGACATTTTCCGCGACGCTGTATTCTTGTGGAAGACGCCTTTTGTGACACCTCGCATCAGTTCGGGCTGAGCCGCGAGCAGCGCAGCAGCAGCTGCGTCTTTGTCACCAGAGGCGATCGCCTCTTCAACATTGCGCAGGTATGTACGGATGCGCGAACGGCGTGCCTTGTTGATAGCAAAACGTTTTTCGTTTTGACGGGCCCGTTTTTTCGCCTGTGGTGTGTTTGCCATGAGAATTCTACCTTCGTGTCTTGGTTGTGTGTCTATATATTAGCGCAACGCCAAGCCTACTGCGGACTATTGCCGACAGGTGATTCTAGCCAGAGCGGGCTGCACGCGCATGTATTGAAGCGGGCTATAGCCGCATTTTCAGTTGGTTGTAAAGCCTAGGAGGTGCATCGCGCCGCTGAGGTCGCGGTGCCGGGCCAGAATCTGCATCTTACCTCCCCGCCCAGCTGTTTCATTGGCAGATTATTTGTCCCGAAACTGCGCTTCGCGCTTTTCGAGGAAGGCAGACATGCCCTCGGACTGATCCTCGGTAGCAAAGAGCGAGTGGAACATCCGCCGCTCAAACAATAGCCCCTCGCGCAGAGGTACTTCATAGGCGCGGTTCACAGATTCCTTAACCACCATCACCGAGATCATCGATTTCTCAGCAATCTTATGTGCCGCACCCATCGCCTCTTCCATCAGTTTTTTGACGGGTACCACGCGCGAGGCAAGGCCTGAGCGTTCCGCTTCGGCGGAATCCATAAAGCGGCCAGTCAAGTTCATGTCCATTGCCTTGGATTTACCCACGATCCGCGTCAAACGCTGGGTTCCACCAATGCCGGCCACCACGCCAAGGTTAATCTCGGGCTGGCCAAATTTAGCTGTCTCAGAGCAGATGATAAAATCACACATCATCGCCAATTCGCATCCACCGCCCAACGCATATCCAGAAACGGCCGCGATGATTGGCTTGCGCACCCGCATGATTTGTTCCGTCTCAGGTGTGAACAGATCGCCGCTAAATGCTTCTACAAATGTCTTGTCGCGCATCATTGCGATATCGGCCCCGGCAGCAAATGCCTTTTCCGATCCGGTGATGACAATGCAACGTACTTTATCGTTTTCCTGTGCTGATTTCAGCGCGCTTGCTAGCTCCTTCATCAACTGATCGTTGAGCGCATTCAGCGCGTCAGGCCGGTTCAGCGTGATCAGTGCCACATGGCTGTCCACATTTACGATGATCGTTTCATAAGCCATATGCAAAGCCTTCGATTGTTGCGCTCAGACGACCGTAACTATCACGGGCTCGCTGCTGTTCAAGCTATCTTTGACATGACGCACAGTAGAAAGAGGAGCGGCCTGATTGTACCATGCGACTGATATGCGCAGTACAACCCACGGTTCTGCAGGGTTCGTTTTCGCGTCCGTAGACATCAAAAGAGTGCTGAAAATACCCAAGTTCTCCATCTGCTTGGCGAAAATCTCGTAACGAAGAGCCGCCCGCCTCGATCGCCGCTGATAGGACGTCGCGGATGATCGGCACCAACGCCCCAATCCGCTGCGCAGAAATTTGCCCAGCCTTGCGCGCTGGGCTGATCCCCGCTCGAAACAGCGCCTCGCAAACGTAGATGTTGCCCAATCCCGCGACGATTCGCTGATCCAGCAGGGCCGATTTGATTGGCATATTGCGCCCCTTGAGCGCGTCGATCAGGTGCTTTTCATGAAAATCATTGCCCAATGGCTCCGGTCCCAAAACCGCCAGAAGCTTATGGGTTGCACCTGCCTCCGTTGCCATCAAGTCCATCGCGCCAAAACGGCGTGGGTCGTTAAATGTAATCCGCGTACCGTTTTGCATGTGAAAAACAACATGGTCATGCTTTTCCGCTGGGGGGTGTTCATGCACAAAACGTCCCAGTGGATCGCCAGACACTAGCATTCGACCGGACATACCCAAATGCACCAGCAGCGTCTCGCCACTGCTTAAATCCGCCAAAAGATACTTGGAGCGGCGCCGCAAAAGCTCGACCTTTTGTCCCGACAGGCGCTCTGCCATGTTCGTTGGAAAGGGCCATCGCAGATCGGGGCGATTGACGTCCGCCCGCTCAATCACAACGCCTTCCATGACGGGCGCAAGGCCTCGGCGAACGGTTTCAACTTCGGGCAGTTCGGGCAATGTCTGTGTCCTGCGTCAAATGGCGGTTTGTATCTGGCTATCTGAGGCTATATCCCCGCTATGGCAACCTTATGCTCAACAATATCCGGAAATCGGACATGACCGACAAGACAACCCATTTCGGCGCGCAGACAATCCCGGAAGGGGAGAAAGCAGGCAAAGTCCGCAATCTCTTTACCGACGTGGCCAATAAATATGACATCATGAACGATGTTATGAGCATGGGCATCCACCGCGTCTGGAAAGAAGCGATGATGGATTGGCTGGCCCCGCGTGCTGGGCAAAAGCTTCTGGATGTCGCAGGCGGCACTGGCGATGTGTCGTTCAAATTCCTCAAACGCGCCGGATCGGGCCATGCCACTGTGTTGGATTTGACCGAATCCATGTTGATCGAAGGCCGCAAACGCGCCGAGGCCGCGCAGCTTGAAGGCAGTCTTGACTGGATCGTTGGTGACGCAATGGCGCTGCCTTTCGAGGATAACAGCTTTGACGTTTACACAATCAGCTTTGGCATTCGTAACGTCACACGCCCCCAAGAAGCGCTGAACGAAGCTTACCGCGTTTTGCGCCCCGGTGGCCGCCTTATGGTGCTTGAATTCAGTCAGCTCCCAAACGCTGGGATGCAAAAAGCGTATGATCTTTACAGCTTTAACGTAATTCCACGGATGGGTCAGATGATCGCCAATGACCGCGACAGTTATCAGTATCTGGTCGAATCGATTCGTAACTTTCCCGATCAGGAAACGTTCCTTGGGATGGTGCGGGAGGCTGGATTTGATAACGCCAAGTACCGCAATCTGACGATGGGCGTCGCAGCGCTCCACTCCGGCTGGAAGATCTAGCGTGCGCGGCCCTCACAACATTTGGCGACTTATCCGCACTGGCGCCACGTTTGAACGCACGGGTGCCATGAACGTCGTGCTCGACGCATTCGATGCAACGCCGGCCCTGCGCTTTGTCGCGCGGGCGCTGGGCCTGCCGTTCAAGTTTCTCGGCTACAAGGGCGATCCGTCCATGCCCCCCGCCACCCGTGCGCTCACGGCTCTGGGTCCAGCCTACATCAAATTTGGCCAAGTGCTGTCGACCCGCCCTGATGTTGTTGGTGATGAACTTGCCGTCCAATTGCGGGTGCTCCAAGACAAATTACCGCCCTTCCCAACCGACGTCGCCAAGGCTGAAGTGGAAAAAGAGCTCGGTATGCCGCTGGACGCGATGTTCTCTGAATTCAGCGATTCCGTCGCCGCCGCATCTATCGCACAGGTTCACAAGGCGCGAATGGTCAGCAATGGCGAAGAGGTCGCTGTCAAAGTTCTGCGCCCGGGTATCGAAAAGGCATTTCGCAAGGATGTTGATGCCTTTTATCTCTGCGCGCGCATGGTTGAGCTTTTCTCGCCGGGCTCGCGACGCCTGCGCCCGATGGAAGTGATTGAGCATTTTGATGGTGTTGTCAGGGGGGAGCTTGACCTTCGGCTGGAATCCTCTGCCGCGTCTGAATATGCCGCCAACACCAAAGACGACCCCGGCTTCCAACTGCCTGCCATCAAGTGGGAACATTCCGCCCGCCGTGTGATGACGCTGGAATGGGCCGATGGCGTGCCAATGGGTGACAATGCGGCGATTGATGCTGCGGGTCATGACCGCGTTGAGCTGTCCGAACGGATCCTGCAACTTTTCCTACAGCATGCTCTGCGCGACGGATATTTCCACGGCGATATGCACCAAGGCAACCTCAAGGTCGCCCCAAATGGCGACATCATTGCGTATGATTTTGGCATCATGGGTCACATCGATGAGTACACCCGACGAGTCTACGCCGAGATCCTTTATGGGTTCATCCGTAAAGATTACAAACGCGTCGCTAAAGTGCATTTTGAGGCGGGATATGTCCCCGCCGATAAGGACGTGGATGAATTCGCCCGCGCGTTGCGCGCCGTCGGCGAGCCGATCTTTGGCATGGATGCATCGCACATCTCGATGGCTAGGCTGCTTAGCTACCTGTTTGAAGTGACCGAACGTTTCGGCATGGAAACCCGCACAGAGTTGATCTTGTTACAGCGCACGATGGTTGTGGTCGAAGGGGTGGCACGGTCCTTGAACCCAAACATGAACATCTGGCAAGTCGCGAGCCCCGTGGTGACGGATTATATCACCAAATCGATCGGCCCTCGCGCCGTTCTCTCTGACCTCACCGCGACCGCCCGCGTGTTGGCGCGCTTTGGCCCACGTTTGCCTGCGTTGGTCGAAGACGCGCTTATTCGTCAGCAAAATGTGACACCCGAACCAAAGCGCGGCTTTAAACGCTGGATCGCTGCAGCTGCGATCTCCGGTGCAGCAATCGCCTTAGGGGCCAATGCAATTTTCACCGCGCTGGGCTGACTTCATTCAGTTTTTGACATGACTGTTGTGTGGGCCTTGGGGGTATAAAACCCCCAAGGTTTCGTATTGATTTTGCAGCAAGAAGGCCGCGGTAAACTACCCAATCAACTCGATCGCCAAGGCAATGCCCTGACCACCGCCGATGCACATCGTGATCAACCCGCGACGTCCTCCAATCCGCTCCAATTCACAAAGCGCCTTTATGGTGATGATCGCGCCTGTTGCCCCAACGGGGTGTCCAAGCGCGATAGCGCCTCCATTCGGATTGACCCGCGCAGGATCAAGGGCAAGCTCTTTGCTGACAGCCAAAGCTTGGCTGGCAAATGCCTCATTGCTCTCGATCACGTCGAAATCTGCAATGCTCAGCCCGGTCTTTTCCAGCAGCTGTTTCACTGCTGGCACAGGACCAATTCCCATGACCTCGGGGCGTACCCCTGCATGGGCATACCCTAGGATACGTGCACGCGGCCTCAGCCCCGATGCATGGGCCGCCTCTGCCGTCGCCAAAACAAGTGCAGCAGCGCCATCATTAATGCCGCTGGCGTTTCCGGCTGTCACGCGGCCCTCCTTGCGAAAGACAGGGCGCAGGCCCCCCAGAACGTCGAGCGTTGTTGCCTTAGGGTGCTCATCAACTTCAAAGGCTACGGTATCGCGTCCTTTGCGCACCTCAATTGGAACGATTTGATCTGTGAAATGCCCGGCTTGGATAGCAGCCGCGGCGCGTTCTTGGCTTTGCAGTGCAAAAGCATCCTGGTCCGCGCGGCTAATGTCATGTTCATCCGCTACGTTCTCAGCGGTCACGCCCATATGTCCCGTTCCGAATGGGCAGTTCAGCGCGCCTAGCATCATGTCCATCGTCTTGACATCGCCCATCTTCTGACCCCAGCGGGCAGCGGGAAGAATGAACGGCGATCGGCTCATATTTTCCGCACCGCCTGCAAGGGCAAAGGAAGCATCACCCAGCATCAATGATTGCATCGCCGAGACAATCGCCTGCACCCCCGACCCACAAAGGCGGTTCACGTTCATTGCAGGCACCGTTTCCGGAATCCCGGCATCCATCGCAGCAACACGGGACAGATACATGTCGCGTGGCTCAGTATTAATGACATGGCCGAAAACCACATGACCGATCTGGGCCGGATCGACGTCGGCGCGGCTGAGCGCTGCTTTGGCTACGGTTGCGCCGAGCGCCGTTGGTGTCGTGCCTGCCAAAGCGCCGCCAAAGGTGCCGATGGCAGTACGCGCGCCGCTGAGGATGACGATCTCTTGGGTCATGATATTTTCCATTCTATGTTTCACAGAACTATGTCGCTCTCGGGCGGGTTTGTCAGCAGCAACGTGTCGTAACCTTGACGTAGCCAATACCAAACGGCACATATCCGGTATGACGGAAAATCCCGACACTATCCTGACTCAACTCCCTGCGCGGCTCAAAGAAGCACGGCGCACACAAGGTCTGTCGCTCGATGGGGTGGCAAAGCTGTCTGGGGTCAGCCGCTCCATGGTCAGTCAGATTGAGCGCGGCGAATCCAGTCCAACAATCGCGACGCTGTGGAACTTGACCCGAGCTTTGCAGGTCGACTTTGCAGGTCTGCTTGATGGCGCATCGGGCTTGGCACAGATTGAAACGCTCCGCGCGGCTGATGTGCCATCCATCGACAATCTTGGGTCTGGTTGCCGCATCCGCATTCTGTCGCCACCAGAAGAAGCAGGTAAGCATGAGGTCTATGAGTTGCTGATCGCCCAAGGCGGGAAGCTTGAGAGTAAACCGCATACGCGCGGCGCACGCGAGCATCTCAGTATCGTCGAAGGCACCGTCGATGTGACCAGTGCGGATGCGACCAGCCGCGTCACGGCAGGGGATACAGCCCGCTATGCCGCAGATGTTGCGCATTCTATCGCAGCGGTTGATGGCCCGGTCCGCGCGTTTCTTGTGGTGCAGGACGCCTAGTTTCTGCTGAACTTCCCGTATAGTGGAAACATTCCGTGATGATGGAAATTTCTCATTCCGGAATCACCTAAGCTATGGTAGCTCTCTCCGAAAGGGAGCGTTCACATGACACAAGCCTATCTCAGCCATATCACCGATACCTTGGCTCAAATTGATGCGGAGGGCATGATGAAACGCGAACGCCTCATCACCTCCCCTCAAGGTGGCGAGGTCACAGTGGGAGGCCGTTCGGTCATAAATCTATGCGCGAACAACTACCTTGGGCTTGCCGACCATCCCGAGCTGATCGCGGCCGCAAAAGATGCGATGGATCCTAGAGGCTTCGGTATGGCATCAGTCCGCTTCATCTGCGGCACCCAAGATATTCACCGAACACTTGAGCAAAGGCTGGCGGCATTCCTGGGCAAGGACGATAGCATCCTCTTTGCAGCGTGTTTTGACGCCAACGCTGGGTTGTTTGAGCCGCTGTTAGGGCCCGAGGATGCAATTGTTTCAGACGCCTTGAACCATGCATCAATCATTGATGGCATTCGTTTGTGCAAAGCCAAACGCTTTCGCTACGCAAACAGCGATATGACCGACCTTGAAGGCCAATTAAAGAACGCACGGGAGGGCGGTGCGCGGTTCATCATGATCGCGACCGATGGCGTGTTTTCGATGGACGGATATTTGGCCAAGCTGCCGGAAATCACGGCGCTGGCAAAGAAATACGATGCGATGGTTATGGTCGATGACTGCCACGCCACCGGTTTTATGGGTCCCAAGGGCGCAGGTACACCAGCTCACAACGGGGTTGAGGTGGATATCCTTACCGGCACTTTGGGCAAAGCGCTGGGCGGCGCGATCGGCGGTTATATTGCTGGACCGCAGCCCGTGATTGATCTTTTGCGCCAACGTGCGCGGCCCTATCTGTTTTCGAATTCACTCCCGCCCTCCATCGTCATGGCGGGTATCAAAGCGCTGGAACTGGTTGAGCAGGGCGATGCCCTGCGCGAGAGGCTTTTTGAGAACACCCGGTATTGGCGCAGTGGCTTGCAGGCGTTGGGCTTCAATTTGTTACCGGGCGAGCATCCAATTGTGCCTGTCATGTTAGGCGAAGCGCAATTGGCGCAGGACATGGCCGCCCGCTTGTTCGACGAAGGCGTCTATGTCTCAGGTTTCTTTTTCCCAGTTGTCCCACGGGGTCAGGCGCGGATTAGGACCCAGATGAACGCCGCATTGACCCGAGAAGAACTGGATCGCGCGCTGGATGCCTTCGGCGTAGCGGGTCGCGCGTGCGGGGTCGTGTCATGAGCAATGAAATGAAAGCACTGGCTAAGTTGCACGCCAAAGAAGGCTTGTGGATGACCCATGCACCAGTGCCCGAAATTGGCCCGGATGATGTGCTGATCAAGATCAACAAAACGGGCATTTGTGGCACCGACATTCACATATGGAATTGGGATGAATGGGCTGAGAAGACTGTCCCAGTTCCCCTGATTACTGGTCACGAATTTGCTGGTGAGATTGTTGAATTGGGCGCAAACGTCAAAGATCTAAGCCTAGGTCAGCGTTGTTCTGGGGAAGGTCATTTGATTGGCAAAAACTCACGGCAAAGCCGGGCGGGTAAGTTCCACCTCGATCCTGCGACGCGGGGTATTGGCGTGAACGAGCAGGGGGCTTTTGCGCAGTACCTCCGCCTGCCAGCTTTCAACGTCGTGCCTTTGCCCGACGAGATTTCCGATGACATTGGGGCGATCCTGGATCCGCTTGGCAATGCTGTTCACACTGCACTGAGCTTTGATCTTGTGGGCGAGGATGTGCTGATTACTGGCGCTGGGCCCATCGGCATAATGGCAGCAGCAGTTGCCCGACATGTGGGCGCGCGGCATGTGGTGATAACGGATGTAAATCCTGACCGCCTTGCACTGGCTGCACGGGTTGCTGATGTGATCACCGTTAATGTCGCTGAAGAAGAATTATCAGATGTCATTCCACGTCTGAAAATGAAGCAGGGCTTTGACGTGGGCCTTGAGATGTCAGGCAATCAGCAGGCGCTTGATCAGATGGTCGAGGCGATGACGATGGGGGGTCGGATCGCGATGCTTGGCATTCCCCCCGGCAAGTCCCCTGTCGACTGGAGCCGCATTGTTTTCAAAGCGATTACCATAAAGGGTGTCTATGGCCGCGAGATATTTGAGACTTGGTACAAGATGATTGCCATGCTTGAGAACGGGTTGGACGTGTCCAAGATCATAACCCACCGTTTTGGAGTGGATGAATTCGAGCAGGGCTTTGCGGCGATGAAATCAGGCCAGTCAGGCAAAGTGGTTTTGGATTGGACCTCAGCCTGACCATCAAGGATGGATCTACGCCATAGGTCCCAGCTCCTGAAATCCGTACCAATTCGAGCTCAACGTACTTCCTTTAACCGAACTGATCTGGGGCCCGCACAGGCAATATCCGTGCCACAGCTGAATGGTGTCAGAGTAGGCGGCTTTGCAGAACGGTTTTTGTCGGAACCGCTGGCGGTAGAACCCAAATAGCGCCAAGATTGCGGGATGTATGCAGAAGACTCATTTTACACGCTAAGCCTCGCACAAAGAATGGGGCTGCTTACCCTTACAGCAGTTTTGATCCTACTCGTTTTGGGGATTGCGATCGCAGTAATGCGCAAGAAGCGTGGGACTGTTCGGCTCGCCACTGCGACACTTTTATTTTCGCTCTTTGCATGGGTCTCGCCGCAAGCTTACTACGCCTACTACCAAATGATTTTCGATGGGTTGCCAGCGCAGATCGTGATTGGTGCGCCACCGACGTTGGATGCTCTATTGGGGATTGTGACGTTCACCGGGCCAGGAACACTATCTGCGCATGGCTTGGGCGCACTATTTTGGGCCTTGGTTTGGCTCGCGTGGTGGCTGCGCCCTATTGGGCTTCCTGATCAAGCAAAACCCGACCGCGATCCGTAAGCTGCCAGCACTGGCCGCCCTCGAAGACTGCGGCTGTCAGCGGTTTTCCGTACCCCGCCCCTGTGTCCAGATTTACCCGGTTGCCATAGTGCGTAGCTGCGTCAACGGGCGTGTGGCCATGGATAATCAGCTTGGGGTGAGAACCCAAGTGGTCATGAAATTCTTGTCGGATCCAAAGCAAGTCTTCCTCGATTTGAGCATCTAAAGCGACGTCGGGACGAATGCCCGCATGAACGAACATCAAATCCTCGACGGCATGGCTAAGCTTCAACTCATTCAGAAAGGCGATGTGTTTTTTTGGGATCGCTTCAAGGCTGTCGCGGTGCACATCTTTTTCACGTCTCCGTCCGCTAGCATCAACACCGTAAGACACGAGCGTCGTGTCGCCGCCAAGCCGGGGATGCAGCCAATAAAGCTCAACCATCAAGAAAGGGTCATGGCGCAGCGGGCTTTCAAGAAACCACTCAAACATACGGTCGTGGTTACCCTTCAAAAAGGTCCAATTCCGCTGAGCATCTCTCCCTTCGATCAACACATCCAGCACGTCGCGGCTTTTGGGGCCGCGATCGGTGTAGTCGCCCAAGAAAACGATCTGAGCATCCCTGCCGCCGTCTTTTTCAATCAGCCCTAGCACCCGCTCCAACTGCGAAAGTTGGCCGTGGATATCACCGATGGCATAGATAGCGTTGGTCATGATGTGCAGTCCTTATAGGCAAACAGCGCCACCCGAAGGCCGCGCTGCAAGATGTAACAGGCGAGGACGCCTATGCCAGTTCAAACTGGAGCGGTTTGACCTGTGTGAACATGCCCGTGTCTTGAAGCTTTTTGATCACCGGGGCTGGGACGGCTTCGTCTACATAAAGTAGGGCAATCGCTTCGCCCTGCACGCCAGCACGACCAAGAGTAAAGTTGGCGATGTTCACGCCATTTTCGCCCATAGTTTGGCCAAGCATACCGATGATACCGGGAATGTCTTCGTTAGTGGTATAAAGCATATGAGCGCCAATTTCTGCGTCAACCTGGATGCCTTTGATCTGGATGAACCGTGGCTTGCCGTCCGAGAACACGGTCCCCGCGACCGAACGCTCGCGCTTGTCGGTGACAACCGTTACCTTAATATACCCGTCAAAGACGCCAGATTTGTCTTGGTTTGTCGTGCTGATCTGAATGCCTTTTTCGCGGGCAACAACGGGTGCACTGACCATATTCACATCTGGATTTGCCCGCTTCATGATGCCGGCAACAACGCTACAGTTGAGCGCCGCCAAGTTCATTTCTGCCACGGCCCCATCATAAAGAATGTTGATCGCCTTGATTGGCTCGTCGGTCATCTGGCCAATAAATGCACCCAGATGTCCGGCCAGTTTAATCCACGGGCCCATCACCGCGGCCTCTTCGGCAGTCACCGACGGCATGTTCAGCGCATTGCTCACGGCACCTGTGAGCAAATAATCTGACATCTGCTCAGCAACCTGAAGAGCGACGTTTTCCTGGGCCTCTGTGGTTGCGGCACCAAGATGCGGCGTGCAGACGACGTTCGGCAGATTGAAAAGTGGGTTTTCAGTAGCGGGCTCTTTGGCAAAAACGTCAAAGGCAGCACCGGCCACATGGCCCGACGCCAGCAGCTCTGCCAATGCTTCTTCGTCAACCAATCCACCACGGGCACAGTTGATCACGCGCACGCCTTTTTTGGTTTTGGCTAGATTTTCGCGGCTGAGGATATTGGCGGTCTGCTCGGTGAAGGGCACGTGCAATGTGATGAAGTCAGCCCGCGCCAGTAGTTCTTCCAGCTCGACCTTTTCGACACCCATCTTCTGAGCTTTTTCATCGCCAAGGAAGGGATCATAGGCAACCACCTTCATCTTGAGGCCGCGCGCTCGGTCGCAAACGATCCCACCAATATTGCCGGCACCGATCACGCCAAGCGTCTTGCCCGTCAGCTCGACGCCCATAAATTTGGATTTTTCCCATTTGCCAGCATGGGTCGATGTAGAGGCTTCGGGGATCTGTCGTGCTACGGCAAACATCATTGCGATGGCGTGTTCGGCTGTGGTGATCATGTTGCCGAAGGGCGTGTTCATAACGATCACCCCCTGTTTAGAGGCGGCGTCCTTGTCGATGTTATCCGTCCCGATCCCGGCACGCCCGATAACCTTCAGGTTTGGCGCGTTCGCCAAAATCTTGTCCGTTACTTTGGTGGCCGAGCGGATCGCGAGCCCGTCGTAGTTCCCGATGATCGCGGCGAGCTTGTCTTTATCCTTGCCTAGATCGGGTTGAAAATCGACATCAATGCCGCGGTCCTTAAAGATCTGGACGGCAGCGGCGGATAGTTTGTCGGAGATAAGTACTTTGGGGGCCATGTCGGTGGTCCTTTATCGAAGGGGCAGCAGGCAAATGCCTGCCATATAATTTGGGAAAAGTCGGGTTGGGTGGGCAATCTGCCCACCGCTTCCTAGGCGTTGATTTCTGCTTCAAAAGCCCAAGCTAGCCATGGCAACATTGCGTCGATATCGGCAGTCTCTACCGTGCCACCACACCATATCCGCAGACCGGCTGGCGCGTCACGATATGCACCGATATCGAGTGCAACATCTTCATCCGCGAGGCGCTTGGCCACCGCTTTTGCAAAGGCACCACCATCTACAATCCGGTCATCATTGAACTTCAGACAGACAGATGTGTTGGACCGGGTTGCCGGATCAACGGCAAGAAACTCAATCCAGTTGTGCTCATTTACAAACTCGGTGATGGCGCTTGCATTGGCATCGGCCCGAGCAATCATGCCTTCTAGGCCGCCAACCGATTTGGCCCAATCCAGCGCAAAGAGGTAATCTTCGACGCAAAGCATTGAAGGCGTGTTGATTGTTTCGCCCCTAAAAATGCCCTCGATCAACTTTCCACCTTTGGTCAGTCGAAAGATCTTTGGCATCGGCCAAGCAGGCGTATAGCTTTCCAGCCGTTCTACAGCGCGGGGGCTAAGGACCAGCACGCCATGGGCAGCTTCACCACCCAACACTTTTTGCCAAGAGAAGGTCGTCGCATCTAGTTTGTCCCAGGGCAAATCCATCGCAAATGCAGCAGATGTCGCATCACACAGGGTTAGCCCAGCGCGATCTATTGAGATCATGTCGCCATGTGGCATCCGCACGCCAGACGTCGTGCCGTTCCACGTAAAACAAACGTCATTGTCATAGTTGAGCGCCGCCATGTCCACGATCTCGCCGTACTCAGCGGTGTGGGTGGTTGCGTCGATCTTGAGCTGTTTGACCACATCTGTGACCCAGCCCGCGCCAAAGCTCTCCCAAGCGACCATTTGGGCAGGGCGTTCGCCCAGCAGCGACCACATCGCCATCTCAAAGGCGCCGGTGTCAGAGGCGGGCACAATCCCAATGCGGTAGTCCGCAGGGATGCCCAGCACCTCGCGCGTTGCTTCAATCGCCTCGAGCAGTTTTGCCTTGCCCGGAGCCGCGCGGTGGCTTCGGCCCAAAGGCGCGCCCGATAGCTTTGCTAAATCATATGTGGGGGGTTTGGCACAGGGGCCAGAAGAAAAACGCGGATTTGCCGGCCGCGTGCCGGGTGTTGTCATAGCCATTGATGCTATCCTTCCAGATAAGCGCCCTTCGTTGGGGAAGGGTGTCCCACTTTTCGGAATACGCAGGCACTTCAAAAACAGCAATAGGCAAGGCACATGCTTTTTAGGCAAAAGTGGTGTTTTGCAGAGCGACGCAGGCACGCGTGTTTCCGATAGGAACACATCTGACACAAGAGAGTTGGTTTGATTCACAGGCCTGTCTGACAAAGGCAAAGCACTGAAAGAGCCGGCACTTTACTCAACGTTCAATTTGAAAAGCCACCTGCCAACGAAACATACTCAAACGTGGCCGTCAGTTTTTAAGCCGGTTGGGAACACCAAGTATAACCTTGCACCTATCCCAAAGAATAGCCGTGCTAGGCCAATTGCCCTATCTGTAGACCTTTGGCAGTCTGCTCCAAACCATCCTCAGTCGGTAGTTATCACTCATCCTTTTTAGTGTGAGAGCTGAGATAATGATGATGAGTAACAAGGTTGTGCGTTTCGCCACTGCGGCGCTTATAAGTGCTGTTTTTTTGACACCTCAAGCCAGTGAAGCTGGCACCAAGAAAGCCAAAGTGCTGACCGCTGCGTCGGTGTTCAATGCTGAAAAACGCAAAAGAACCAAACACGAAGTCGGGCAGCGTTTGTCTTATTCGCTCTATTCCAACGTTCGTTTTCAAAGCGAGCGCAACCGGCGCCGCGACGATGACGTTGATGACCGCACAGAAAGCTATGCGCTACATGTGGGGTTTGTTGGGCGCGTTGATTTGGGTCACGGCATAATCGCATTTGGCCATGGTGAGTTGGATTATCGGTCTAAAACCACCCGTGATGGCACGAGTAGTTTGGCGACACGCTGGAGGACAAAAGAAGCGCTTGTCTCTTTTGAAGTGAACGACCAAGCGCGCCTGACGGTTGGCCGCATGCGATTTTCTGACTTGAACAAATGGGTCGCAGATGCGGCTGTCGATGGTGTTCACTTCGGACATAGAACAGACAAACGAGTGACAGAGCTAGCTGCCGTCACTGGGGTCAAAGATCCAGGCGCTTCTTATTTGTTTGCGCATCACGGCCGCGTAAAGAACAATTTGCGCTACGGCGCGTTGGCTTTGATCGAAAACGACGGTGACGAAAATCGAGTTCACCTTGCGGGGTATGCAAATGCTGCCGTTTCGCAGCGGTTTTCCTTTGAGCTTAATGTCGGTGCCGTTGCTGGTGATGCTGCCAACGACAAATCTGCGGGCATAGGGTTTGATCTCCGTACGATCCACAAGTTGGGCTCAAGCAAGTTAAACCCACAACTGATGGCTGGCTTTGCAATTGGCTCCGATGGCTACCGCCAATCCGGTTTGCACCAGAACAAAACCTACAATAGCGGCCAAACACAGGTCCACCGTTACGGCTATGTGTTTCGCCCTGATCTGACGAACCTGGCCGTTGGGTCGGTTGCTGTCGGCATTCGCCCTTCTCGCATGCTGTCAGTGGACTTGGGTTTTCACGTCTACGGACAACCCACCAAATCAACCACTGGTCCAAGCGCAAGGTTGTCCGGAGCGACCACCGGTAGCTCCTCTTTCTTGGGCACAGAAGTCAGCCTTGCCGGAGCATGGCGCCCCAACAAAAAATCTAAAATCGAGTTCGGTGCGGGCCGCTTTACCCCCGGTCCGGCCTATGTCGATCAATCCTCTGCAACACGGATTTACATGCGTGTATCCGTATATTTTTAAGGTTGTCAAAATGAATAATCCCTCCCTGTTCGCCGCAGTTTGCATGTCTTTCTTTTCAACCTGCTCCCCAGTCCTTGCCGACGACAACAGTTTGTATGCCGAAGCGCTGCCTGACGATGCAAGCTTTGTGCGCTTTGTCGGATTTGATGGTCAAAACAGCGCCGAGTTTGCCGGTTTCACATTCGATTTGGTTGCCGATGAAGTCGGGAAATACATCCCAGTGTCAGCATCCCAACTGAGCAACATCACATCCGGCAGCTTCATATCTGTGCTCCGCGCAGCTGATGGAGAGCTCCAAACGATTGATGAAGGTCCACGGACACGTCAATCCAAAGTGGCTCTATTATTGGTGAATGGCACAGACACGCAGCTAGAACTGCGTTTGGCCGATGGGACTGTCGCAGTGCTCGAAGCTGTTGCGCCGACCACCTCTGCGCTGCGCGAAGTCAATCCTGTGGCCATCAGCTTAGGTGTTTTCGAAGCCGATCAAGAAGCACCGTTGGCGACCTTTGATGTGTCTCTGCGCCGGGGTCAGAACCTCAGCTTTGTGGCGGATGCAGATGGTGTGCGGTTGATCGAAAACCAATTTGCGCCCCTGGCCAAATAACGATTTTTCAAAAGGGACGATGTCATGATTTTTTCTAGTTCAATCTTTATCTTCGGCTTCTTGCCCTTGTTTCTTACTGTTTATTACGCCGCTCCAAAATCAGCTCGTTCTGTCGTGATCTTGATAGGCAGTTACGCTTTCTACGGCTGGTGGCGGCTCGATTATTTGGCCGTAGTGTTTGGCATGTCGGTGATTAGCTATTTAGCCGCATATGTGGCTTACACCGCCACCACGACCACGATCAAAACATGGGCCGTTCGCCTTGGCGTCGCCTTCGATTTGGCGGTTCTCGGGTATTTCAAATACACTATGTTTGCGATGTCAGGTCTTAGTGATTTGTCCGTTGCTTTGGGTGGGGCTGACATTACCGTCCCAGCAATCATCCTTCCGATCGGCATCAGCTTTCACACGTTTCAATCAATCAGCTATATCATTGATGTGTCGCGCAAAGACGCGCCACCCGCCCGCAATCTGATCGACTTTCTGGCTTTTGGTTCTTTGTTCCCGCAACTTATTGCAGGTCCGGTTTTGCGCTACAAAGACTTGGCGGATCAGTTCGCTAACCGTACCCATACGCCTGCAAAATTCGTCCAAGGCATCAGCCGGTTTGCCCAAGGGTTGGCAATGAAACTCCTGATCGCAGACAATGTTGCCCCTCTTGCCGACCGGATATTTGCGCTCTCTAATCCAACAGGGACCGAGAGCTGGTTGGGCGCATCGGCCTATTCCATCCAGCTGCTGTTTGATTTCGCGGGTTATTCATCGATGGCCATTGGTCTGGGCCTGATGATTGGTTTTCAGTTCGTCGAAAATTTCAACGCCCCCTACATCAGCCAATCGATCACAGAGTTCTGGCGCCGCTGGCACATCAGCCTTTCTATGTGGTTGCGCGACTATCTGTATTTACCACTAGGTGGCAACCGCCGCGGTGCTGCACGCACCTACATCAACTTAGCAATGACAATGCTGTTGGGTGGATTGTGGCACGGCGCAAACTGGACCTTCATTTTGTGGGGCGCATGGCACGGTATCTGGTTGGCATTTGAGCGCGCTTTAGGAGCGAAATCCAAAACCCAGGTTTGGCCTGCACTGATTGCCTGGCCGCTCACAATGACCCTTGTGATGATTGGTTGGGTCATGTTTCGCGCAGCCTCCGTCACAGAAGCATTCAATATGTATGCAGGGATGATCGGACTTAATGGCTGGTCCTTGTCGGCCTCGATGGCTTGGCAAATTCAACCGACAGAAATTGTTGCCCTGCTCTTGGGCAGTGTGATCTCAGTCTTCGGCCAACGCTTGGCTGGGATGACTACAGACACACCTGCAGCTTTGCAGCTTACCTCTACTTTTGCGTTGATGGTCATGGCCTGCATGGCCCTGCTCGCACAAACTCACTCTCCTTTCCTGTATTTCCAATTTTAAGGTTCATGACATGTTAATGATTAACGAAAAAACTCAAATGATGGCTTCGGTTGGATTCTTGTATTTTTTGGCTGCAATTGGCCTTAGCGCACACATGCTGATGGAGAAGCCAGCCATAAACACCAGCGTCATAGACGGAGCAATGCAGTCGATCTACGAGAAAGGCTTTACCGAGGCTAACCCTCTGAACGATGCGTCAATATCGGTCATGGGCACTATTAAGTATGCGGCTTTTGGGCAAGCAGAACAGGGCGCTGTTGTTGGCAAGGACGGTTGGCTGTTCACGTCGGAAGAGTTCGAAGTGAGCCCTGATTTTTACGAAAACATGTCCCAGTCTGCGACTGAGATCGCGCGTGTTCAAGCATTCCTGAAGCGGAAGGGGATTACGCTAATCCCTGTGATTGTCCCTGACAAAGCAGATGTGTACGCAAAGCATTTGCGGGTTTCTCGCCCAGCTGAAACGCAGACACGTCGGAAAGATTTTTTTTCATTATTGGCCGCAAGAAATGTGATGGCTCTGGATGCCTACGATGCTCTGCGTCCGAACGATCTACGGGCCAATGGGTTCATCAAAGATGATACACATTGGTCTCCAACCGGTAGCCGTGCTGTCGCCGAAATTGTTGCAGCACATCTTAAGAATTTGGATGTCGAACTAGCACCTGCGACGGTCACAACAGTGCAGGGACCAAAAGTAGATTTTGACGGGGACCTGCTGCAATTTGTACCTACTGGAGCATTGCGCAAAGTCTTCGGCCCCGAGCAAAACCAGATCGCCACTTACACAACCACCGTGGAAGCGGCAGGCGGTCTATTCGGTGATGCGAACGTTGACGTTGCATTGGTTGGGACCAGTTTTAGCGCCAAACCCGAATGGAACTTCACTGGATTTTTACAAGATGCCCTTGCGGCAGATGTCCTGAATTTCGCATCTGAAGGCCAAGGCCCATTCGCTCCAATGGTGGCTTTCTTAGCCTCCGACACATTCCAAGACACCCCTCCAAAAATCGTCGTTTGGGAAATTCCCTCGCGCTATACATCCAAGGAAATGATCCAATGAACCGTACACTGACACATCTAATACTTGCAGCGACCATGGCATATGCAGCGCCGGCAAGTGCGGCACCTTTTTGCGCCGACCTGGGTATCCAAGATCAACTGCCCAAGAAGTATCAAAAACGTGGACCGTTCTATTCGGACGTTTCTACGGGCTGGATTATCGGCCATGATCAGCTGAAGGATAAATACGCCGTTACGGATGAAACGACTGCAATGTGGCAAAATATTAAAGCGGAATTTGACAAGCACGGTGTTGAATTGGTTGTTATGGCCGCGCCGCCAAGGCCCTTGTTCGCATCTGACGAAGCAATCGATGCGATGGGGCTACCCAATGACGTAGACCTGTCTGAAATCAAAACTGGGTTCAGCGCCTATATTGCGGCCCTAAACTCTGCAGGTATCACTGCGCCTGATTTGTCTGTTATTGCGGATAGTCCAACAGCCGAAGAGTTCTACTTTGCTCGGGATACACATTGGACACCAACGGGCGCGGCGTTGTCGGCAGCACATCTAAACGCAGCAATGCGCAACGGATCTGTCCAAGACAGCGTGGCGCGGATCAACGCGACCGCCACCTATGAGGAAAAAGGGTCTTTGGCTGGTGTGGTAAAAGAGGTTTGCGGGACCCGTCCTACAATCGAAACGGCATCTGCGCCACAATACGCCCAAGAGGGTTCGGCGCAATCATTGCTAGGTGACGCTCCCGTGAAAGATAAGATCGCATTGGTGGGCACCAGCTTTTCTGACCGTTACCAGCGAGACGCTTATCAAGTTGCGGATGCTCTGGCGTTCATGATGGATGCATCGGTCGACAACTTTTCTGCCACAGGTGGCGGTCTGGTTGGATCAATGGAAGCGTTCATCCGCACTGGTGCATTGAAAAACGGAAGCTACAAGACAGTCGTCTGGGAAACTCCGTACTCGGCGCCCCTGACCTACGTTGATGGGTTGCGCCAAATCTTGGGCGCGCTGCAAATGACAGGCGAGCAAGCCCAGGTTGGCACATTAGAAGCCAATATCGGAAAAGATTGGGTTGGTCTTGATCACAGCTTCCTGGTCTCGGACGTACGTAGTCTTGAGATTGAGACCGGTGACATCAATTCAGGTCAATTGATTGTCGAGTTAGTCAATGTCGATGGTGGAAAAATACGGACAAAACTGGTTAAAACAGACCGAGTATCAGCGGAGCTGCGCAGCAACAAATGGACAATTTCCTTGAGTGGAATGCCTGCAGATCAGATTGCCCGCATCAAGTTGCGCCTACCAAAAGAGAGCAAGCAAGTGGTTGCAAAAATTCACTTTTTCAACTGACTGTTATGTTTCAAATCGTAGCGGGCTATACCAAAGTATAGTCCGCTATACCCCTGCGTGGTGTGTGTTTTCAGGCACGGCTGTTAGCACCATTTTAGTTGCCTTTAGATCGGAGCACTTGATGTCCTTGATGAACACCTTTCGCGCCACCGTAGCCATTCTTTCGTTCGCCTCACTCCCTGCTTTGGCCGACACGCTGCCCGCCCCAACGGGTAAGGTTCTGTTGACCATCTCAGGCGACCTGAACAATCAGACAGCTGAAGCACCGGATGGCAGCGTAACGCTGGACCTAGAGATCCTTAAATCGCTGGGCACCAAAGTATTTACTACTTCTACGATATGGGTCGAAGGAGACGTTGAATTTACCGGAGTTAGCCTAAGCGATGTATTGGACTACGCAGGGGCTACAGGAGCCACTATTGGGGCCATCGCATCAAACGACTACAAGGTAGAAATTCCGACAGACGGGTTGGAAGCAGACGCACCTATCGTCGCTTACTTGATGAACGGTTCAGAAATGTCGGCCCGTGGCAAGGGCCCACTTTGGATTGTTTACCCCTACGACGACGATGCAAAATATCGTACAGAGGTGATCTATTCGCGCTCAATCTGGCAGATGGATCGAATAGAGTCGGTTAACTAGGGCATCACAATGCCCATAGGCGCTAAAAGGGCTCAGATCTTGTTTGAAAAGAATGATAAGGCGCGCCGTTTAGTACCGCTGGCAGTCATCCTCGTCGGTATATTTTTGCTGGCAGGACTGGCCATCGTCATTACCCAGCGCATGGACGACCTAAGCGAGGCACCGGGCGACAACTTAACTTGGACGCTCTCGCAGGTCGAAGTTGACGTCTTAATTCTGATGGACGAGGCTTTACTCACTGCACAGGCCGAAACGACCGATGTATCTGACATCCGCCGCCGTTTCGACAATCTATACAGCCGAACCAGTACGTTGCGTGATGCGCCTGTGTTTGCACAGATGCGCACGGATGCAGTTTTTAGTAGTCAACTCGAAACGCTCGAAAGATGCTTAACGAAGTTAACGAAAATCATCGACAGCTCTGATGCCGCGCTCTTGGCCAACTTGGACCCTCTAATTGATGAACTGAAACGAATTCGCGAGGAGGCCCATGCCATTGCTTTAACGGGCATTGGGCTGCGTTCAGAGACTTCCGATGTCGAACGAAAATCGCTGGCTCGGTTATTGTTCGTTGCAGCGATTGTAAGTCTTGCGACTATTTTGTTTCTTGCATTCGTTTTAACTGTGATCGTCCGTCAGCATCGCTTGCACCAAGATGCATCTGATGCCGTTGTGAGAGCCAATGCCCGTCTTAAATCAACATTCGATGTGTCCTTAGATGCTATTGTTGTGGCCGACACAGAGGGCGTCATTTTGGAATTCAACGAAGCTGCAGAAGCCGTTTTCGGTTTTGCGGCAAGTGAAGCTGTCGGGCAGGAAATGACCGATCTGATTGTTCCCAAGCACCTGCGTGCAGCCCATACAGCTGGGATGGCACGGTTCAACAAGACGCAAGACGCGCGACTGGTTGGCAAGGGACGGATCGAGATCACGGGCCTGCGAAAATCTGGTGAAGAATTCCCTGTTGAGATTTCAATAGGCATGGCCGCAGATCACCGGGGTACGATTTTCATCTCGTATCTGCGCGACATCACTGAACGCGTGGCCGCCGAACAGGATTTGAAATCGGCGCGTGACGAAGCACTGGCCGCCGAAACTGCGAAGTCCAATTTTCTGGCTGTCATGAGCCATGAAATGCGCACACCCTTGAATGGAATTTTTGGCACACTCGAACTCTTGAGCAATTCCAAAGTAACAGAGAAACAACGCAGTTTCCTGGAAATCGCCAAACGCTCGGGTGACATCTTGTTGCACCACGTCAACGATGTGTTGGATGTGTCGCGCATGGATGCGGAAAAGATGGAACTAGTCGAAGACAGTTTTGATCTGGCACAGTTTTTCTCAGATGTGGTTACTGCGAATGAAGCGACTGCGGATGCGCAATGCAACGTGCTTGAGCTACAACTGGAAAAGATGCCCAAGGGTGCCGTCCTATTGGACGAGCGTAGGATGCGACAGGTCACTTACAACCTGATCAGCAATGCTCTGAAATTTACCTCCAACGGCACCGTAACATTGCGCGCGAACACGTTTGCGGATCAAGATGGCCAGATGACTTTGGAGTTTTCTGTGATCGACACTGGTGTCGGAATTCACGCAGAGGATCAGGCATTTGTTTTCGACCGTTTCTACACCCAAGAGCGATCTTACGATCGATTTGCCTCTGGTGCGGGTCTCGGCTTAGCAATTTGCAAACAATTAATCGACATGATGGGTGGTACGATTTCGTTGCAAAGTAGCGCTGGCAAAGGCTCCAGCTTTACCGTGTCACTGCCATTTGAAATGGATGAAGCACCACAGCAAGAAAGCACCCGGTTCGAACATGAAGTCGACGTGACGCCGCTCGAAGGTCAAGAGATCTTGTTGGTTGAGGACAACGAAATCAACCGGCTGATTTTTTGTGAAATGCTGAAGTTGAATGGGATGGTTGTGTATGAGGCTCTCAATGGCCAAGAGGCGGTAGACCTTGCGCAGATACGAGAGTACGCAGCGATTCTGATGGATGTCAGCATGCCTGTCATGAACGGAGTTGATGCCACCGAGATCATTCGAAGCACTGTTGGTCCCAACCAAAACGCCAAGATTTTAGGATTAACCGCGCATGCACTTCCCGATGAGCAAGCTCGCTTCATAGCTGCGGGAATGGATACGGTTTTGAACAAACCGATATCTCAATCCACTTTGATTGAAGCGTTGCTGTCAGTCGTTCAAGCAAATTCTTCCTATCAAGAAGCTAGCATTGTTTCATCAGACATTATCTTGATCGATGCAGCGACATTTTCTGAACTCGAGCAAATTCTCAAATCAGATCTATTGCAGAGATTGGTCTCAGGTTTTGAAGTTGAAATCACCGCATTTCTTGCCCAAATCCCTTTGCTGTTGCAGCAGGGGGATATGCTAAGCTTAGCCTCTGATACGCACAAATCTGTTGGATCTTCTGGCATGATCGGCGCTCATCATTTCCAAAACCTCTTGCGCGAACTGGAGCATGCCGCGAAGGCTGGTGATGAAAAGCGCGTAATGAAATGTGTAGATGACGTCGTTTCAGCATGGCCGGCCACACAATCTGCACTCAAAGCTAAATCCTATACTTTGGGATAGCGGGCCCTATACGCCAGCACAGCAGACTGAACCCCTGCGTGCCAACAAAACAAAATCTTAACAGATATTATTTCAGGGTGAGAGTCGCCGGCGTGCCGGTATTAACCTGGAGTATGCAATGAACATTCGTCATGAATGTCCAATGCCGGATCTGTCCTTTTCGGTGACAGCGCCGTTGCATTTAAACAAAGCGAACGGATGCAAAGTTATTGCAAACCGTTGGTCTTTGGCTGGAGTATGGCTTGATCCTGATCAAGACGACATGTCCGGTGACGTTATTCTGTCAGTACCTTTCCAAGGCGTTGAGGTATCCTTTCCTGCGCGACTGAATGAGACGGAAACACCTGGGCACTACACCTTTCATGAACTGACAGTTCGCCAGCGCGAAACACTTGGTACGTTCTACAAGGGTGTAATGACGGGTCAGATGGTGTCGACGGGTGATATGATTTCTAGCCTCGATACCCCGGTTGATTTGGTCCCAATGGGCGAAACAGAAGAAGAAGAAACTGCCGGGCGCGCCAAAGCCAAACCCCGGTCGCTACGGATCATCTGGAATACCTTCTTTTATATGGCTGCGGCAGCATTTTTGGTGCTGTTTCTAGGAGGCCAAATCTGGCAACGCCTGTCACACGTTCAATTGGATCACGCTCGTTTTGTGGCACCAATCACAACATATGATGCTCCTGAATCAGGATATATCACGCGTATTAATGTGAGCGTTGGCGATCAGGTTAAACCCGGCGATATTCTGGCCCGTATCGAAGATCCTGATCGTGAAAGCGATGTAGAAGACGTGCGTGCTGAGGTTCTCTTGGCCGAACGTCGTTTGCGCACAGCCCAAGACCGTCTTGCACAACACATATTGCAACGTAGCGGCCTGCGCGCGGCCCTTTGGGTAAGGTTTCAAGTGCTTTGGGTGCCGTGGCAGAAAAATGACCCACACCTGCTGATCTACCCTGAAAGTATCGAGGCTGCCCGCCGCGCGCTGTATGACTTTGACCGCCGCCGGGACATCAACGCCCTGACGCATTTCGATATGCTCAGCACGCACCAAGAAGCAGTCAACGAACGCGACCTAGATCTGCGCCGTTGGAAACGTGAGTTACGCCACCGTAAAGCCGCCGCAGATGAGCTGGTTGTACGTGCCAAATATGATGGCACCGTGTTTGGTCTCTATGCGCTCAAAGGCAGCTACGTGACCCGCGATGACTTGGTCGTAGAGATTGAGGATAATACCCCGCGGATCGCTGTCGGTTGGGTGGATGATAGTATGGCCACGAGCGTGCACATTGGCATGACGGCAGATGTTGCTTACGTTTTTCGAGGGCAATCCAAGCGCATCCAGGGACAAGTGACTGACATCCAGGCCGGCACCGATATCGCACAACCTGACAAGTTCGGGATGGTCATCACGATCAAGGCCGACGACGCAGGCATCAAAAAGACACGTAAATGGTTCCGCCGCAACGCCCCCGCCCGCATCCGTCTGAAGCGTGACTTCTTTGCGTCTTGGTTTGGAGATAATGATGAACGCACCTAAATCGATTTATGCGTTTGAAAAGCATCTGGACGGCTGGTTGCACAGTTTGGCTGGCCCTTCCCCCAAAGGGCTAGATAAATGGCCCCCTCGGAAAATTACGCAATTCACAGTCTTGATCACTATGCTGATTGCAGCATTGGTGTTTTGGCCAAATAACTTTTTTGACCCAGATTTGATCAACATCACTTTCGTGCTCGGGTCTCTCGGAATTTGGCGCTTTGGCTGGTGGTTCACGCACGCCGCAAGGGCCGAAATATTCTCTTGCACCAAATTTCCCAAGATGAGGGCGCGGGCAAATGCGGTTTGGCAATCTGGTTGGCGTCCAAGACATTTGCACATCCAGATGACCACCTACTTTGAAGAGCCTGCAATCACGCGACGCGTCATCGGATCCATCATCGGACAGATCAGGCGCGAAGGGATTCCAACAACGCTTTGGATTGGAACAGGATCGTCATATGACGAGGAAATAATCACTGATTTCGTGCGCACCCATGGAGCGGACGTAGATGCAGAAATCGTTTTCCTGCGCCAAAATCAACCGGGAAAGCGCATGGCGATCGGTATGATTTTGCGTGCGATTAACCGCGCAAATGTCGGCCCGGACGATCTTGTAATCTTTATGGACGGTGATGCGGTCTATGGCATCGACGTGCTGGAGAAAACTTGTTCGATGTTTGGCGCTGATCCTATTTTGCAAGCGCTGACCACCAATGAAGAAGTCATTTGCTACGGCCCTCAGTGGATCCAAAGCTGGCTGTCCATGCGGTTCGCTCAACGGCGTCTCGCTATGCAAAGCCATGCAATGTCGGACAGGGTGTTGACCCTGACTGGCCGGATGAGCGTGTTTCGCGCCCGCTACATTATCGATGAAAAGTTCATCCGCACGATCGAAGCGGATCATTTGGATCATTGGCTGTGGGGGCGTTTCCGGTTTTTGTCCGGGGATGACAAAAGCACCTGGTATTACCTGTTATCAAAGCGCGCCAAGATGACCTATGTACCCGATGCCTGTGTCTACACGATCGAACAGATCGAAGGGTCGGGTACGGGTCGAATGATCCAGAACTTTCGCCGTTGGTCCGGTAACATGTTGCGCAATGGATCGCGCGCAATTGCCCTTGGCCCGCTTGTCGCCAAGCCATTCATTTGGTGGTGCTTAGTAGATCAGCGCATCGCGATGTGGACGATGTTGGTCAGCCCAGTATTGGCAATTCTCACACTATTTGTAGAGCCAATGTACATCGTTCATTGCTTGATTTGGATCGTGTTGAGCCGCACGTTTCTTTGCCTATTCTTGTTTCGCTATGCGCGCGCACCTGACATCACCTGGCCCTTCATTTTGTATTTCAACCAGATCATCAATGCGAGCGTTAAGGTCTATATGATCTTCCATTTAAGCAAACAGAAATGGTCAAACCGCGGAAACCAAAGTTCGGGTGGAGGTACGGCTACAATCGACAAAATCAAGAATTCGATGGCTATGTTCCAGCTAGTCACGACAGTGATTGGCTTCCTGATTGGGCTGGCGATCTATATAGATCTACTGTCTCTTCCATATCTATTTTAGGCGGGTAACATGCTGAAATTAAAATGGTTTGTTTCGAATTTCGTAAACTATACTTCTGAATACATCGTCCATTCCATTGGACTCAAAACTGTCCTTGTGGCGCCACGTATTAATTCTCCAACACCTCTAACCTTATTGTTAGGCCAATCGATGAACGTGCGGTCACATGTGAGAGTGTTAGGAGTTAACCAATGATCTATCCAGTAATTCTAGCGGGCGGCAGCGGAACACGCCTTTGGCCTTTGTCACGCAAAAGCTACCCGAAACAATTCGCGCAATTGAATGGCGACACCAGCCTGTTTGAACAAACGATCAAGCGGGTTCAGGCTGCCGGCATTGCAGACCCAATCGTCGTCACAAATACCGACTACCGCTTTATCGTGGCTGAGCAACTTCAAACGGCTGGTGCTGTCAAACCAACAATCATGATCGAACCCGAAGCGCGCAATACGGCCCCGGCAATCTTGGCCGCAGCACTTAGCCTGCAGGACCAGCCGAACGCGATTATGTTGGTCATGCCCTCAGACCACGCGATTGCTGATGAGGCTGCGTTCGAACAAGCGGTACGTGCCGGTGAGCAAGCCGCCGAAGCCGGTAAGTTGATCACGTTCGGGGTAACCCCAAATCGCGCTGAGACAGGCTATGGCTACCTAGAACTATTTGATCCCATCAGCAGCGCAGCGCCGTTTGCACAGCCGCTCAAAGCCTTTGTAGAAAAGCCTGAGCAAGACTTAGCCGACGAGTTTCTAGCTTCTCGCCGTCATCTTTGGAACGCCGGCATCTTCATGTTCCGCGTCGCTGAGATCCTTGAGGCATTTGAGGTGTTGTGCCCACGTCTGATGATGCCTGTGCGCCGCTCTGTCGAAGGTGCCCGCCACGATCTAGACTTCTACCGCTTGGATGAAACGCCATACAAAACTGCCGAAGACATCTCGATTGACTACGCAATCATGGAAGCCTGTGAATCGCTGTCTGTGATCCCGCTGAGCTGCGGTTGGTCTGATTTGGGCAGTTGGGCTTCGGTCTGGCAAACTGGGGATGCCGACGAGAATGGCGTCGTAGAGCATGGCAATACAACAGCGATCGAATGTGAGAACACTTTGCTGCGCTCAGAGACGGACGGCGTTCAACTGGTTGGAATTGGCCTGAGCAACATCACGGCCATCGCGATGGGCGATGCGGTACTTGTTGCGGATATGAGTAAGTCCGAAAGCGTTAAAACTGCAGTGAAAATGTTGAAAGCAGAAAAGGCAAAACAGGCCGAGCAGTTCCCCAAAGATCACCGTCCGTGGGGCTACTTTGAAACCCTATCTTTGGGCGAGAGATTCCAGGTGAAGCAGATCGTTGTTCATCCTGGCGCGGCCCTCTCCTTGCAAAGCCACGTACACCGTTCCGAACATTGGATCGTGGTTGCTGGATCTGCGAATGTAACCGTGGATGAGGATGTAAAACTCGTCTCAGAAAACCAATCCGTATACATTCCACTTGGTGCGACCCACCGGTTGGAAAACCCGGGAAAAGTACCGCTGCACCTCATTGAAGTGCAAACTGGTGCCTACCTAGGCGAAGATGACATCGTTCGTTACGAGGATATTTATGCCCGTGATCGGACCGATGACAAAGCTGCATAAACCAAGACCAATAAGCACTCTCACACCACCTTTAGCGGCGCCTTCGGGCGCCGCCTTTTTTTGCAAAAAGCCATCCTAAACGGCAAGGACAGCCCCCCTATGCCAAAGGATAGTGCATGCATACGGAGGATGCAGTTTTTAGCCTTTGGTGAAATAGAATCAATAAAATCAGACGGATATACAGTGTTTAGTCACAAGTTAGGAATGAACACATGCTCGATATCCACTCACAATTCGACGACCATCTATTTGGTCAAACTGCCCTGGCTCCACTGCACGTCGTAGACACAAAACCCTCCATCAGTGTTGTCGGTCTTGGATATGTCGGCGCTGTATCAACCGCGTGTTTTTCCAACTTGGGGCATCATGTCATTGGCGTAGACATTGATCCGGCCAAAGTCACCTGCATCGCAAATGGGAAATCTCCTATTCACGAATACGACTTGGAACGGCTCCTGCGCCAAGGTGTCGATGACGGCCTGATCGCCACCACTCACGACCTCGAGCAGGCTGTCGTTGACACAGATTTGACCTTTGTCTCGGTGGGTACACCAACTGCTGCGGATGGCGGATGCGATCACAGTTATATCGACGTCGCTGCCCGCATGATTGGCGCCGGATTAAAGCGCAAAAATGACTTTCACGTTGTGGTCATGCGTTGTTCGATCCCACCGGGTGTCACAATGGGATTTATGGCCCCAATCATCGAAGAAATCAGCGGCAAAAAAGCCGGCGTTGATTTTGGTGTCTGCTTCAACCCCGAATTCCTGCGTGAAGGCGTAGCGGTCGCAGATTTCTATGCTCCGTCAAAAACCGTTATCGGCACCAACGATAACCGCAGCGCTGCCATCATGACCCGCATCTTTGAAGCCATTGATGAAAAGCCAATTGTCACCTCGATCGAGACTGCCGAAATGGTGAAATATGTCGACAACGTTTGGCACGCCACGAAGGTTTGTTTTGCAAATGAGGTTGGTCGTTTGTGCAAACCTTTGGGTGTCGACAGCCACGATGTCATGGACGTTTTTGTTCAAGACACGAAACTAAACCTCTCCCCTTATTACCTTAAGCCCGGCTTTGCTTTTGGTGGCTCTTGCTTGCCAAAAGAGGTGCGCGCGGTTGCACATATCGCCAAACAACAAGGGGTATCTCTCCCCCTGATCGAAAGTCTTGGCGTGTCCAACGCGACCCACATTGATCGTGCGGTTGAGATGGTCCGTGAAACGGGCGCAAAGAGTGTTGGTGTGCTCGGATTAGCGTTCAAACCTGGAACCGATGATCTGCGTGAAAGTCCAATCTTGGAAGTGATTGCAAGGCTGCATGCTGAGGGCGTCGAAGTTGTAGTTCACGACCCCGCAATTACCCCAGAAACGCCTTTGGCAGGCCAGCTGGCTTATGTCCGCCACGGTAGTGCCGGTCTACAATCTTTGGCTACCGATCTACCTGCAATGATGCGCGCAGATTGCGCCGATGTAGTGGCCGCGGCCGACACATTGATCGTGACCCACTCCAACGATTTGTACCGCAAGGCGATCGAAGATGCAGACGGAAAATCGGTCATCGATTTGGTCCGCATCAACACCAAAGTTGACCCACAGCAAAACTACAACGGGATCGGTTGGTAACCCCAATCCTCCTTCCACCGAAGTGTTCTTAAAGAGGAAAACATGAATTCATCTCAAACTACAAACCAACAGACCGGCACCAATGTGTCCGAAGTGTTGGATGGTACGAACGGCGCAGACCTGGTTCAGGGTCTGTCAGGCAACGACACAATAACATCTGGCGACGGCAATGATGTCGTCTTTGGAGATTTTACCACGAGCAACCTGCTCTCAGGCACGGATGGCGCTTCGAGTTTTACGCAATACGGTGAATCTGGCGCATGGATTGTTCAAGAAGAGGCCGGTGGCCACACCAGTATGACACAGGTGATCGATACAGAGCCGGGTGAGGCATATGAGATCAATTTTGATCTTGCAGCAAACTATGGCGCGCAATCCGTCAGCGGTGCCGTCGAAGTCTTGTGGAACGGTGAGGTCATCGACAGCTTTGACACCAACAGCGCAACTTTTGCAGCGCACGGTATCTCCTTTCAAGGTGCTGGTGGTCCGGGTGAACTCACATTCCGTTCGATAGAAAGCACCAACGCATCCGGCCCGGTCGTCAATACCGATGGCCCAATCTTTTACACTTTGGAAAACAAAGAAATTGGCAACCAATCTGTCGAGGTCAAAACCTTTGCAGAGGGTCAAACCGGCATCTACCAGGTCATCAACGGCACCTTGCAAGTCTTTGATCCTGTCGATGCCACTTATACCGTAGCAGGTAGCCCAGCGACGGTCACAGTGAACGCGATTGGTTTCAACGTCCAAGATAATCTGATCTACGGCCTCGCCGTCGGAAACGGAGTCGACAGTCTTGGAAACGCCGTTGAGAAAACCGATCTCATAATGCTGGATGCGGCTGGCGACAGCTACAAGATTGGGTCCACGCCTTACCGTTCATGGACGGGTGATTTCGACTCCAACGGCAATCTGTGGGCTTTCCAGTCTAGCATGGACAGCATTACGATGATCGATGTGAATTCGGTAGATGCCAACGGTGATGTCGCAACCAAGACTTTCAAGTTTCCCAAGGACATGATCACCGACCAACTTTGGGATGTTGCTTATGATGCAACGTCTCAAAGCTTCATGGGTGTGACACGCCCAACAAGCGAAGGTGCGACATCGACGATGTACGTTATCAACGTGTCAGAAGTCGCCAATGGCGGTGAGCCAACGTTCGAAACGCACGATGTGACTGGCACATTAATCGACGGTGTTATGCATGATGGTGTGCCAGCGATTACGTTTGGGGCCGCAATCCAAGACGCCGACGGCAACTTTTATGTGGCAGGCAATAGTGGCGATCACGACATGAACGATTCCACAGCGAGTGCTGGCGGCATCTACCGTGTCGTAATGGATGCTGGCAGCGAAACGGCTCACCTCGAGTTGGTTGCTACCAGTCCGCGTTCTTCGTCAAATGACGGTACATCTGATCCACGTGCTATGGATCCATTTTCTGAAATTGATGTCAGTGCGTCCGTATTGATCCGGAATTTGGATCTAACAATCGCACCAAATTCAGAAGAAACGTATGACGATGTCATCGAAAATGGCAGTGGTGCAGATCAATCTGATGGCGGCATTGGCCAGGACACAATTGCAGGTCAAAGTGGCAACGACACGTTGATTGGTGGCGAAGGAGACGATGAGCTCTTTGGCGGAAATTCAACTCAGAACTCACCAGTCGAGATCTACACATACGATGAGTTCGGCAACCGCTACGATGCCGGCGGAAACCTCCTGCCTGAGGAAAACGACGAGCTCTTTGGCGGTGCTGGCAACGATATCATGCATGGCGGTTCTGGTCACGACTCCCTTGATGGCGGTACTGGCAACGACAATCTGAATGGTGGCTCCGGCAGTGACGTGCTGAATGGTGGGACCGGGAACGATGTCCTTGCCTCGGGGTCCGAAAGCGATGTTGTCCATGGTGGCGAAGGCGATGATCAGTTGATCGGCGGTTCAGGTGACGACGCATTGTCAGGCGACGACGGCATTGATGATTTGGCGGGCGGCACAGGTGCTGACACGCTGGATGGCGGTGCTGGTGACGACCTACTGAACGGCGGTATCGGTGATGACATCTTAATTGGTGGGACTGGTGACGATGTTTTAAACGGAAGCACTGGTAACGACACGTTGTCCGATGTCGCAGGCGACAACACCATGAATGGTGGGTCCGGTCATGACAACATGACAGGCGGTTCTGGTGTGGACAACATCATAGGCGGCTCTGGCGACGATGTGTTGTCAGGTGAAGGCGAACGTGACGTTCTTAAGGGCGGCACAGGCGATGACACGCTGAATGGTGGGGATGACAAAGACAAACTCTACGGCGGCAACGGCAATGATATTATCAATGGGGACCAGGGCAGTGACTACATCAACGCCGGACACGGAGACGATGTGATCAATGCAGGCCAAGGCCGTGATAAGGTTTTGTCTGGCACAGGGTCTGACGACATCTGGGGTGGTGCCGACACTGACTGGTTTGTCTTCCTTACGTCAGACGCAAACAACAGCACCGACACGTTGTTTGACTACACACATGATGGTGTCGAAAATGACCGTCTTGATCTTCGTAGCTTTGATGCTCTGGGGAATGGAATGTCGACGGCAGATTGGATCAACGATCACATCACCCAGAATGCCGACAATAGCGTTACAATTGATCTGGGCAATCTCGCGATCAACTTGATTGACCATGCCGATATCCAAGATCAATTCTTCGATCAGGTGTTGGACGGGCTACAACTATAACAAAGTCAGAGGCGGGTCAGAAAAGGCCCGCCTCTTTCGCAATCATTGCTGCATGTGTGCGGTTTTTAGCCTCTATCTTGCGGCACAACGTTTTAACGTGCAGCTTGATAGTAACTTCTTGCAGCTCGATCTCGCGTGCGATCTCTTTGTTGGCAAGGCCACGGGTAAGGCATGATAAAACCTGAAGCTCTCGCGCCGTCAGAAGCTTTTTCATCGGGTGATCCGACTCTTCAACTTCTTTGGTCATGAAATCGATTGGCGCGTATTTCTCACCCATCGCCATAAATTTGATTGCGTTGACCAGCGACTTGGCAGCCATGCTCTTTGGTAAAAATCCAGCAGCCCCTCGCTCAAGCGCTTGCTCTGCGATTTCTTTGTTTGCCGTGCCTGAGATCAATGCCACGGGCCGTGGCCGCGTTGCCAAAAGAATTTTGTCCAAGCCGTCCAGCCCATTCATGCCGGGCATTTCGTAATCAAGCAGTACAAGATCAAATGGATCATGCGCCATCAGCGCTTTTTCTACACTTGGCAAATCGGGGTATTGCACCACCTGAAAAGCGCCTTCAGCTTCAAGAAAAGCTGCAATTGTTTCTCGTACCAATTCATGGTCGTCAGCTAAAAGAATTCTCACATTTCCCTCACCACGTTACTATCTGAAGTTACCACCTGAACCCCCAAGTTGGAACCTAATTGTCAGAAGAGATGTTCCGTCTTCACAGTTTGATATTTACCGCCTCAACAAGCGTCTGCTTTGTGCTACTTAGCGATCAGCAATGCTTCCCGCAGCGCCTGTGATAAGGGCGCCCCACCGCATGACCCCTTGAGGTAACAGGCTGGCAAAGTCCTGAAAATGAAGTTATAGCGCCGCTAAACCGTCTTTTACGACAACCCTGGCGCGGATCGGAAACCATTTATGTTCACTGCGCTCCTCCTGACTTCACCTTCAACGCCTACGTTGGACCCTGCATTGGTGGAAAGCCTGCGTAATGCATGGGGTGGAGGTGATGCCATGTGGCTGGCACCAGACGTGGCCGCGGAATTCGCATTGGCCGAAATTCCATCCAACCGATGGGACGTTTGGGAAGATTGCCGCAAGATGGGTATCGATCTGGTTGTCGTCCCAACCGAAGGTCGCCGCAAGAAGATGCTGCTTGCGGACATGGACAGTACGATGATCCAGCAAGAGTGCATTGATGAATTGGCCGAAGAGGCGGGCGTTGGGCCTCGCGTCAAGGAAATCACAGCCCGCGCGATGAACGGTGAACTTGATTTTGATGGTGCGCTTCGCGAGCGCGTCGGCCTGCTCAAAGGTCTGCCCATGAATGTGATCGACAAGGTGTTAGCAGAGCGGATCACCTATATGCCCGGTGGCAAAACCTTGCTTGCGACGATGAAGGCAAATGGTGGACACGCAGCGTTGGTTTCCGGAGGCTTCACTGCGTTCACAGCGCAGGTTGCCGACGCTTTAGGTTTTGATGAGAACCGCGCGAATGTGCTCAAGACCGATGGTGAAGTTCTGACAGGCGAAGTCGGCACCCCGATATTAGGCAAGCAAGCCAAGGTCGACGCGCTGGAGCAAATCACTGCGCGGCTCGGAATTACGGATGCTGATGTGATCGCTGTGGGTGATGGCGCGAATGATCTGGGCATGCTGCATCGCGCGGGCTTGGGCGTGGCCCTACACGCAAAGCCCGCGGTGGCAGCAGAATGCGAGGTCCGGATCAATTTTGGTGACCTGACCGCACTGCTATTTGTGCAGGGCTATAGCCTCGACGAGTTCGTCAACTAACCTCAAAGCAGAGCGGCGCTCGCCTTCATAACACCGGTCTGAATGCCGCGCCTGTTCGTGATTGCTGCATTCATCCGCTTCATCGCTGCTGGGTGTGCTGCATCCAGCACCCCCAGTTTAACCAACAGCGCGGCGATTGCACATTCCGCAGCGCGGGTTGTCCCGCAAGCCGCTTTCAGCGCAATCCCGAGCTTTTGTTCTGGCAAGATCGCAATAAAAAAGCCCTCGGCCCCAGTCTTGATCGCCACTTTGCCGTCCATCGCGCGCATCAACTCTGTGCAGGCGCGCCCCTCACCAGCGACCAGCTCTGGATGCAGGCGCATTGCTTCGTGCAGGCGCTTTTCGGCAGACCCATCAGGGGCAGCGGCAAAATGGGCCATGGCGCGTGCCATCCCCTTTAGCGTGCAGGCGTAATTTGGGGCCGAACAGCCATCGATGCCAAATCCGGGGCTGGTTTCTTGGGTGACTTCTTCGAACGTGGCCAGACAGGCTTCTTGCACGGGATGTGTTGGGTCAACATAGTCTGGCCCACCACCCAAATGCCGGGCCAGCGTTAGAAATCCGGTGTGTTTACCAGAACAGTTGTTGTGGATTTGACAGGGGCGTTCATGCGCACGGATTAAGGCGTCACGCGCATCCTGGTCGCTTGGTTCTTGCGGGCCGCAGCGAAAGTCATCATCGCTCAGGTTGAGCGTTTTAAGCCACTTGGCCACGCCGTCGGTATGGATTGAAGCACCTGTATGTGATGCACAGGCTAGCGCCAGTTGCTCGGTTCCCAGACCCATCATATCGGCCGCCCCACTGTTCAAAAGTGGGATCGCCTGAATCATCTTTGAGGAGCTGCGCGGTAGTATTTCAGCAGACGGATTTCCCCATGCCTCAACCACTTGCCCGGCGCTGTTGCAAATCACCGCATGACCCGAATGAACGCTTTCCAGAAAAGGCCCGCGCCAGATTTCAGCAAAGGGGGCTGCAAACTGCATAAAATCATCCTTTTAATGGGCGAAAACCTGCCAATCAGGGTTTCGTCACTCGCTTGTTTGGCGTTATGGTGATTGTTGTCGGGAAGAACGCAAGCCTTGGCAAGAGAGCATCCCGAAAAAGGGGTGCCGGGCAGTTTGCACAATATTGAGGTAAGGCACGGCTGGAGGCTGTAGAGATGATTAATATGAAGTCTGTTGTTTTGGTAGCAGGGCTAACCGCCTTGGTGGCTGGCAGCGCATTTGCGCAAAGCCAGAGCACCAACCGCGTTGCGGCCAATACGGATTGGAGCGTTTTTGTCGAAGACAATCCGACAGAATGTTGGGCCGTTTCAACCCCAAAGGAATCAGTGAACTCACGCGATGGACGTGTGGTCGCTGTTAACCGGGGTCAAACACTGTTGATGGTGACCTACCGCCCGAGTCCGGGGGAAAAGGGTCAGATCGCCTTTACTGGCGGTTATCCTTTTGCAAGCGGCTCGACCGTTCAGTTGGATATCTCCGGTACCAAATTTAAGATGTTTACCGACGGCGAGTGGGCGTGGACCGCGAACGTAGATGATGACAAAAAGGTTGTCAGCGCAATGAAACGCGGTGCCGATGCTGTTCTCGTTGGCCGTTCAGGTCGCGGAACAGAAACCAAAGATAGCTTTTCGTTGCTGGGTTTCACGGCTGCCGTAGAAGACGCGGCTAAGCGCTGCAGCGGTTAAAACCCGCACACCTGTTATTGGTTCAGCCCTGCCAAATGGTGGGGCTGTTTTCTTTTTGGGCCCAAAGCCCCTATATACGCTATCTTACCGATTGAGAGATATCCCATGACCCCGTCAGAGCAACCAAAAGCCCCCATCACGCAAGACGTGCACACAATGCCGCGTAAACTGCCGGAGGGGCCCGCAAACCTTATCGGCATGACCCGTGACGGCATGCGTGAAGCACTTATTGCGATGGGCACGACGGAAAAGCAGGCCAAGATGCGGGTCGGTCAGATCTGGCAGTGGATCTACCAATGGGGCGTGCGCGATTTTGAAGCGATGACCAACCTCAGCAAGGCGTTCCGTGCCGAGTTGGCAGAGCATTTCGTGCTCGAAGTGCCGCATGTTGTTACCAAGCAAGTAAGCACCGACGGGACGCGCAAGTATCTGGTGCGCATCGCGGGCGGCCACGAGGTTGAGATTGTCTACATTCCTGAAGAGGGGCGCGGAACGCTTTGTGTTTCGTCTCAGGTTGGATGTACGCTGACTTGCTCGTTCTGTCACACAGGGACGCAAAAACTAGTGCGTAACCTGACCGCCGGCGAGATCATTGGCCAAGTTATGGTGGCGCGCGACGATCTGGGTGAATGGCCAGAAACAGGTGCGCGCACCTACGAAGCCCGGCTCTTGTCGAACATCGTTTTGATGGGCATGGGCGAACCTCTCTATAACTTTGAAAATGTGCGCGACGCGATGAAAATCGCCATGGATCCCGAGGGCATCCAGATATCGCGTCGCCGCATCACCCTTTCAACATCAGGCGTTGTGCCGGAAATTGCGCGCACAGCCCAAGAAATTGGCTGCCTGCTCGCCGTGTCCTTTCACGCGACGACCGACGAAGTGCGCGACACATTGGTGCCGATCAACAAGCGCTGGAATATCGAAGCACTCCTCGATGCTCTGCGCACGTACCCCAAGGTTAGCAATTCAGAACGGATAACTTTTGAATACGTGATGCTGCACGGCGTAAACGATAGTGATGAAGACGCGCACCGTTTGGTAAAGCTGATTGAGGGCATCCCGGCCAAGATCAACTTGATCCCGTTTAACGAATGGCCCGGCGCACCCTACACACGCTCAAGCAACAACCGTATCCGCGCGTTTTCAGAAATCATCTATAAGGCTGGATATCCCTCGCCGGTGCGCAAACCACGCGGCGAAGATATCATGGCAGCTTGTGGTCAGTTAAAATCCGCAACCGAACGGGGGCGCAAATCCCGGAAACAAATTGCTGCTGAAACAGGGTTAGCTGGCGAATAAGGAAACAATACCACCCTTCATGCGTGCACTGTTCACAGTATGACCCAGATATGGCCCTATTTCGGCACAATTCATGCCACGCTGCTCCAACAAGGTGGTTCCTGAGAATATTAACTCAGGAGATTTAAGATGTCTGTTTTTGCCAAGTTTGAAAGTTCCGAAGCCGAAAAGCTGATCGAGCTGGTTTCACGCGAGCGCTCCATTGCGTTGTCTGCCCGTGAGTGGAAGCACCGCCTTGCAGGATACGGTTACGCCATCCGCGCGGCCGATACCGGCCACCACATGCTGCAATCGCTATCCAAAAAAATTGATGTTTGCATTTTGCCCCAAGACCTCTTTGCCTGAAGCCAAAAGGCTTTAGGAAAAGACGAAATCCGTTTCGCTGAGTTCGCTTACATCTGTGTTCAACAGATCTAGGCGGAACCAGTTGGAATACTGCAGGCTTGCATCTGCACCGTCATTGCCTGTTTCGACGAGCGTCATGATTTCCCAACGCAGGTTCAAGCCTTCGATGCGGATGATGTCCTGGCCACCCTCAAAGTCGTAAATGCGGTTGGTCTCAAAAGCATCGGAATTGCCAAAGACGAACGTGTCCGCCCCTGCCCCTCCAAACATGCGGTCCGCACCGTCACCGCCGTTCAAGGTGTCGTTTCCGGCCAATCCGCGCAGCCCATCAGCACCTCTTCCGCCGGTGATCATATCGTCGCCATCGTTGCCAAATATCACGTCATCACCAGAGCCACCATCCAAGGTGTCGTCACCAAGACCGCCGAGCATCACGTCGTTGCCGCTCTCTCCAAAGAGGATGTCGTGATCGGTGTGGCCGTTCAAAGTGTCATTGCCCACGCTTCCATAAATCGAATCCTGTCCAGAGCCACCAAATATCCGATCATCGCCCTGTTGGCCTAGCAAGCTGTCGTTGCCGATGCTGCCATTCAGGGAATCGTTTCCATAGCCACCTTCAAGCGTGTCATGGCCTGCTTGGCCCGTAGATCTATCATTGCCGTAACCCAGATAGATATGATCATTGCCGTATCCACCTGCCGCGCTGTCGTGGCCGCCCAGTGTGTTGTAAACTTCAAGGTCGGTGTAAATCAGGTCGTCGCCAGATCCACCGTAGACGCGATCATTTCCGTCGCCGCCTGAAATCGTGTCGTCCCCGCTGCCGCCAAACAGCAGGTCGTTGCCTTCGCGGCCATAAACGGTGTCATCACCGCGACCGGCTTCGACCCGTGATCCTTGGCCGGCGGCCATTACGACCTCTGAGCGGTCCGAGGCTATGATGACAGGAATGTTGTTAACGGTGCTAACAGTCCACCCGGCCGTACCTGCGGTGGTTCCGTAAATACTGCGCAGGGCTGCGATATCCAGTGGTCCAAGATCTGTTGCCGCGCCATTTTCAAGGTTATAGGTCATGACCGTGTTGGCCTGCGTATCTGCATTTTCGTCCAAGACATAGGTGTTGCCACTATGTGGGTGGCTTAACCCCATCGCATGGCCAAGCTCGTGAAGCAGAACTTGATAACCGTAATCGCCTGGTGCCATGTTGCGGCTGGCATTTACAAGATATCCGTCGCCGGTGCTGGTTTGTGTGCTGAATGCGAGACTTGCCCAACCACCGCTGCTTGCGCCATCCGCGCCGAACGCGTTGATCATTGCTTCGCCCTGCACTTCGACAAACATCACACCAGATGCGGCTTCAAATTCGGCTAAGGCACTGCGGAAATTGGCCTGCTGTGTCGCGTTATAAGACCAATAACTGCTCACTGGATACGGTCGGTATTCCGATGTCGTGGGCGTGTTGGTAAAACTGTAAGTAACCACCACCGGCGTTGCGGCTTCTGTCACTGTGTTCCAGCGTAAGTATTGATTGTCGAAATGGGCAGTGATTCCACGGTAGTCTGAAACCACTTGCGCGCTACTTGCGGGGGATTGGATCTGTGATCCTGCCTCAGCATGTTCGTGGCTATGCGTGTGAGTACCGGTTTCTTCGGCCATCAGCTTTGCTCCATTCCGTGTCGGGCAGGAGGTATGTGTTAACTGTGGTGGATATGGGGCCACTTACCCATTGAAAGAGAAACAGTTTGTTTCAACGGCCGGGTATGCTGTCTCGGGTTTCAGTATCGCCCCACTGTTCGATCAATTCCATTGCGTCTTGCGCGGTTTCTACAAAGCGGAACAGACTAAGGTCCTCAGCCGAGATGGTGCCAGCCTCAGCCAGCGCATCCCAGTTGATGATTTTCTCCCAGAATTCTCGCCCAAACAACAAAAACGGCACGCGCTGCATGCGCCCTGTCTGGATCAAAGTCAGGGCCTCGAAAGTTTCGTCCATGGTGCCAAAGCCGCCTGGAAAAACGCAGATTGCACGGGCGCGCATCAGGAAATGCATCTTGCGGATCGCAAAGTAGTGAAAGTTGAAACACAACTCCGGCGTGACATATTCGTTCGGGGCCTGCTCAAAAGGCAGCACGATATTTAGACCGATGGAAGCGCCGCCTGCATCAATTGCACCGCGGTTTCCCGCCTCCATTACACCGGGGCCACCGCCAGTGACCACGACGTTCTCATGGCCACCAGTTTCCATGGATTTTAGCGTCATCAGGCGCGAGAATTCGCGCGCTTCGTCATAGAACCGCGACAAATCAGCGAGCGTTTTCGTGCGTGCTTCGCTCTTTTTCGCAGGCTCAGGGATACGCGCGCCGCCAAACAGGACGATAGTGGATTCAATCCCATACTCGTCCAGCATCATCTGAGGTTTCAAAAGCTCAAGCTGCAACCGAACGGGGCGCAATTCGTCGCGCAGCAGAAATTCGTCATCAGAAAAGGCCAGTTTGTATGCAGGCGCTTGGGTTTGCGGCGTGATCGGCACCTCCTTGGCGCTCGTGCGGTCTTTGTCAGCTTTGCGCAAAGGGTGGCGGCTGGTCTTGTCCATGTATTTCTCCGGTCGGAATATCCGGGGCAGAGCCCCTAATTTATACGCACCATGCAACGTATTAGCGCGATTGACCACGCGCTATTCTGCAGCCGAGATGACAAGGCCCCGGCGCAAATCAAACCGAGGTGATTGCACGGGAAGGGACGCCCGCGTATAGCGCTGGGGAGCCATTTATCAGACCGGAGATTTCATCATGTCCAATGCCCAACTTGAAACCGCAATTGAATCCGCGTGGGATGCCCGCGACACCATATCCTCTGCCACCACGGGCGAGGCCCGCGATGCGATCGAAGCTACGTTGAACGCTCTCGACAGCGGCAAGTTGCGCGTGGCCGAAAAGCAGGATGACGGCAGCTGGCATGTGAACCAGTGGGCTAAAAAGGCCGTGCTTCTGGGGTTCCGGATCAAGGACATGCAGCAGCATGAAGGCGGCCCACAGGGCGCTGGCTGGTGGGACAAGGTCGACAGCAAGTTCAAAGGCTGGGGCGATGCGGAATGGAAAGAGGCCGGTTTTCGGGCTGTGCCAAATTGCGTCGTGCGCAAATCCGCCTTCATCGCGCCGGGCGTCGTGTTGATGCCAAGCTTCGTCAACATTGGTGCCTACGTGGATAGCGGCACGATGGTTGATACGTGGGCTACGGTTGGCAGCTGCGCCCAGATCGGCAAAAATGTGCATCTTTCGGGTGGTGTCGGCATTGGGGGCGTATTGGAGCCGATGCAAGCCGGCCCAACAATCATCGAAGACAACTGCTTCATCGGCGCACGGTCCGAGGTGGTCGAAGGCTGCATCGTGCGCGAAGGTTCTGTTCTGGGTATGGGCGTGTTTATCGGCCAGTCGACCAAGATTTTGGACCGCGAAACCGGCAAGGTTATGTACGGCGAAGTCCCAAGTGGATCTGTTGTTGTTGCGGGTTCAATGCCGTCCAAGAATGGCGTGCACCTCTATTGCGCGGTGATCGTGAAGCGTGTGGATGAACGCACTCGGTCGAAAACCTCTATCAACGAATTGCTTCGGGACTGATTTCGATGCGGGCGTTGTGGGTGTTGATCTTGTTGCCGAGTTTTGCGTTGGCCGGACCTTACGACGGTCGCTATCGGCCAGATGTTGACGTAAGCGCGGATTGGGATTGCACAACCATTGGCCAAGATGGTGGTGCAATCGCGATTGCCAACGGTGCGTTCTTTGGAGTCGAGAGCCGTTGCGCGCTGCAGAATGAAACGGCGGTGCGTGACATGGACGCCACCCTTTTTGATCTGGTGTGTAGTGGCGAAGGCGAGGCATGGCAGCGTCGGGTTATGGTGATGAAAACACAAAGTGGCATCGCGATGATAGAAAATGGCGGCACGGTCATGCGCTTGCGTCGCTGCGAATAATTGAACTTTCGACGCGTTTGAGGTCTATACTCCTCAAAACATAGCAGGAGAAACGATCATGACAGGTATCGGTTGGTTTATGTCGCTCATTATTGGCGCGCTTGCGGGATGGCTCGCAGGGAGGTTCATGGACCGTGAACACAGTCTGATTATGAACATTGTGCTTGGTGTGGTGGGCGCAATGGTCTTAAATTGGATCCTGAGCACAATTTTGGGCTCAACACTTGGTGGCCTGATCGGGCAGACTTTTGTGGGTTTTGCAGGCGCATGCTTGTTGATCGCTGCAGCTAAGATGATCCGCGACCGCAACTCATAGGCTTTCCAAAGGCGCAGCTTCGCGCTAGGGCTGCTCTGGATTTGCAAGGGCGGCCCAGTCATGTCTGAACCTAAAAAACCTAAGAAACCATCGCGCCAGCAAGTCTATACTTTGCTGGTCGAGATTGGACGCAAAGATGGCGACGGTCTGCCCGATAGGGCGACAGGTGCGGCATTGATGTGCTTTGCTTCCGGCATCGACGAGGCCGAAGCCGTTCGCGAAACAGTTGCCATCCTCAAACAGGCCGACACAAATCCGCTGGACGTGACCGGTTACGGCACGCTTGCAGAACGAGAAGCCGACGAGCAGGAAATTGACGATGAAGAACGCGCCCTCATGCAGCGCGCGTTGGAGGAGAACTCGGTGATCGTGGCGCAGATGACGCCGTTCTTTGACTAATCCGCCTTAAGCTGCACGGCGTTTGGCGAGGCTGATCGCTTCGTACCACTTCAACACCTTGTGGGATTCGCGCCCGTGCTCAGGCAATGTGTTTCGGTCGATACCGTTCAGTACACTGGCTTCAAGCTGTGGCATGTTGCGGCGGATGCGACCAACAAAGAGGCTTTCTAGTGGGGCGTTTGCCACCATCATGGTTTCATGGCCGGGCAAGATGACTTGAGTATAGGCAATCGTCGGACCGCAATGCGCATCCAATGCAGCAAAGCCATTCACCAGATGACGAGCTGGCGTCAGCACGGATTCTTGGTTGAACATGTATTCGACTTCGGGGCCGTCAATGACTACGCGCTGATCGGGCGCGACGACGATGTCCTGCTTCAGCCCATAATAGGGTGCGCGCAAGCGGATTGGAGCAAAGCTGCCGCGCGCAGGAACCGTACGCGTGACCGTATGCAACACCGGCACAACCTCGCCACTGTGGGTATAGACGGTATCGCCACGTAAGAGCGTATCTGCTCGGCGGTATCCCCAAGGCGTTGCGATGGGCACATCGCCAGACAGGGTAGGGGTAATTCCGATCGGTTCAATCTCATTCGAGAGGGCCGCAAAAACCACATCGCTGGCAAAATCATGAGACCCTTGGCCCAACATCAAAGCGCGAACATCCTGCAGTGACAATGGAGAGGGGTTTTCAACGGCAACGCTGATCAAGGTCGCGGCCTCGGGTTGCTCCAGCGTCAAGCGGCCCCAACGACTGGGGCTGTCCCAAGAATAGGTGATCCGCAGCACGTCGGTGCGTCCGGAGTTTTTATGCTGGATTGCGGCGTGGGTGATTTCTTTGCCCTGCACCTGCACCATCGCGATGCCGCCGCCGGGAATTGCCTGAAACACGAGGCTGCGGTGCCATGGGTGGATTGTCGTATAGCCGAAAAGGACCTGCGGGCGACCATCCGGTGACATGCGCGTTTCAAGCATGATACTGCCGCGGGTCAGCAGGTGTCGTGGATCATCGGGCAACCGCGGCTCTTCGCGCTTGTCCGATCCCAGACCCCGCAAAGACAACCGTCGACCACTACGATCAGCAAGGGCAAGCCATGCCATCCCCTAGGCCGCCTGTGACGCAAGAAGCAATTGTGCCTCGTAGCGTTTGAGGGTTCGGCGCGCTGCAGCGGGGTATCCTGTGCCCGTAACAGGATCAAGTTCTGGGAAAATAGTGCAGATTTCTTCGACGACTTCTGCCTCAAAACTGCTGGCGGTTTGGGGTCCGGGCAAAAAGCTCTCGGTCTCTAAGCCTTCAGAAAAGACAACTTGGTGGCGGTCAAAAAGCAGGTGAACATAAGTGACCTCACCGCCTACGCGACGGGTTATCGAATGATCGTTGATCAGATCACGAGCTGCTATCAGGACTTCGGCCTCACCAAACAGCAGCTCCGCAAGGTTATCGCGGATCAAGACGCGGTGCAGAGGTGACACGAGCAGATCGCGGTGCTGGCCCAACGTACCCGCACGAATGTGGATAGGGGCGAAATCACCCTCTGCTAACACAACCCGAGAACCGATCCACCGCAATGGCTGCGGTCCTTCGTCCTTGGTTATTACCATGTCACCAGGGCGCAGTGTCTCTGCGCAACGGTCGCCATCAGGTGTGGCAATCAACGTCCCGGCCACAAAGCACGGAACGGACGTTGCATTGACAAAACCGACATCGACATTATCACCGTTTTCAACTGTGTACGTGAAGTTGAAATCTTCTTCGTCGCCGTCGCCCAGAACGCTAAAGGTGCCATCAGCGTTCAGCGTGACTTGCTGGCCGGTTGGCAGGGTCACTGTACTGCCGACACTCACGTCCTGGCCGTTGACCTGGGTAATCGTCAGCGTACCGGGGCCGTTGTTAATGTCATTGGCCAACACATCAAGCGTGGTGGTGCCATCGGGGTAAACGTTTACATCGTCAGAGATTGCGACAAGACCAGTTTGAACTGAATCGCCAGCAATGAGCAGGTTGGAATCGTAACTGGAATCGGCCACATCCGCGATCGCGATGCGCATGGAATTCACAACACCAGGATTGACGTTCATCGTAAGGGTCATCGTGATCGTAAAGCCGTCCATCTCGGTGTTGTAAGCATCGCTGCTGTTATCAACGTACATGTTGATGTTATTGGTTGTGTTGATGTTGCCGGGATCGGTATCGCCGTCGCCCACATCCAAATTAACCAGGCTGCCGTTGATCCAGACACCTACGAAATCCTGATAGATCGAGTTCTGGAATTCAGGATATTCCTCGGAACTGAACACGAATTGCATCGTCATCACAGACGTGTCCGGGATGAAATCTACATCAAGGACGGACGCGTCATAGGTCCTGGCACCTGCCTCGGCGTTGAAGGTTGGGTTATTGTTGACGCCAGATGTGTTGGTGGAGGTATTGTTTGACTGGTTTGAGGAACCGGTTGAATTCGTAAAATCTTCGGCATTACCTGTCGAAAGAATGACACCCGTATCGCCCGGCATGACCCCCGGCGAGACGCTATCCCCGCTTGAGTACGTACCTGCACTGTCGATGTCACCAATATACGTGGCCCCAGTGACGGTTACACCGTCACCAAAGATCGCATCGGCCATATCTGTTGCGGTTGTGCCCTCGCGCACCGTCTCAATTGGAAGTTCTGATGCTGCTACCATTACACTGCCTTGCTACCCAATTTCGAGGCGGCACAGCTCACAGCGTGGCACGGGTTTTCCCCTTGCTCTTCAAGTTCGTTTTTCGAACATGTTGGCCCTGTTTTCAGGTGCCAATACTGCTTATGCCCTGCCTCGGGTCTATTGTTGCCGTGATACTAACACGGCCAGCGTGAATTTGAGAAGCATTTACTTCGCGCAGAGTAGCGGGGTCTGGTGCTTTTGCGTCCCAGATGGAATGAAGGATCAAACGTTTTTCCTGAAGGGAGCCTACATGCCTGGACTTGATCCCGTAATTTTGACCGCCGATTTGGTGCGGTGCCCCTCTGTAACGCCACAAGATGCTGGTGCGCTTGATATTCTGTACAAGGTGCTCAGCGATGCTGGCTTTGATTGCGCTTGGGCGGATCGAGGCGGGATCCGCAACCTGTTTGCCCGCTGGGGCAACGCTGGAAATTCCCGCAGCTTTGGCTTTAACGGACATACCGATGTGGTGCCTTTGGGGGATGAGGCCGCTTGGACGATGCCGCCTTTTGGCGCAGAAATCAAAGACGGGATCATGTACGGCCGCGGCACAACGGATATGAAATCGGGCGTTGCCGCTTTTGTTGCCGCCGCGGTGGATTTCGTGCGTGATACGCCTCCTGATGGCGCCGTGGTGATCGCGATTACCGGCGATGAGGAAGGTGACGCAATTGATGGAACGACCGCGCTGTTGGAGTACATGGCGCAAAACGGCGAACGGATGGACGTTTGCCTTGTCGGCGAACCGACGTGCCCCGAACAGATGGGCGATATGATCAAAATTGGCCGCCGCGGATCAGTGACAGTGAAGTTCCATGTGATCGGCAAACAAGGACATTCCGCTTATCCGCACCGCGCCAACAATCCGCTGACCGCAATGGTGTGTCTGATGGACCGTCTTGCGACCCATGAGTTGGACACCGGTACAGATCATTTTGATCCCTCGACACTCGCGGTCGTGACGCTGGATACGGGCAACCCGGCATCCAATGTGATCCCGGCCGATTGTCGCGCGACGGTGAACATTCGCTTTAACGACATCCATTCTGGTGCCAGCCTGACTGAGTGGCTAGAAAACCAAGCCGCCACAATTCGCGAAACCCACGGCGTTGAAATCGAACTAGGCGTCAAAATCTCTGGCGAGAGCTTTATTACACAACCGGGGCCTCTGTCAGATCTTGTTGGTAAAGCGGTTCAAAGCGTTACCGGCGTCACGCCCACCTTATCGACGACAGGCGGAACCTCAGATGCTCGCTTTGTCAAAGCACATTGTCCTGTCGTCGAATTCGGCCTTGTTGGCCAGTCTATGCATCAGGTGGATGAACATGTTCGGGTCGATCATATCCGGCAGCTCAAAGAAATCTATGGGCGCATCCTGACGGATTACTTTGCATGACCATTCGGATTGGGCGCAGTAATGACATCGCGCTTTGCCGGACTTTGCGACACATTGTGTTTGTCCAAGAACAACATGTGCCCCTGTCGGATGAAATCGACGATCTGGATGAAGCCAGCACCCATTTGATCGCACATGATGCGCATCAGCCCGTAGGGACAGCACGGATCACACTGGCGGGCGGCGTGGCCAAGATTGGGCGTGTGTGCGTCCTGCCTTCGCATCGTGGAACTGGACTTGGTGCCGCTCTGATCCGACAGGGTTTGGAAGTCGCCACGGCCCAAGGCGCTACACAGGCAAAGCTTGGTGCGCAAACACATGCGCTGGGCTTCTATGAAAAGCTGGGCTTTGTCGCGACTGGTCCCGTCTATGACGACGCTGGCATTCCGCACAGGGATATGGTGCGAGGGCTATGAACCGCACGCTGATCGTAATGGTGAAAGAGCCTCGTCCGGGTCGTGTAAAAACCCGGTTGGGCCGTGACATTGGGATGGTAGCCGCAGCGTGGTGGTTCCGGCATCAAGTGCGATCCTTGCTGCGCCAAGTTACACGTCCACACTGGCAGACCGTGCTTGCGGTCGCGCCGGATGTGGCTGGAATGAACAGTCGTGTCTGGCCTGCGCATTTGCCACGCTGGCCACAAGGTGGCGGAAACCTTGGTGACCGCATGGCGCGGATGCTTCGCAGCGCGCCGCCGGGCCCCGTCTGTGTGATTGGAGCCGATATTCCCGGCATAACAGCGGCCCACGTCAACGATGCGTTTCGCGCTTTAGGTCGCAATGACGCTGTATTTGGCCCGGCGCCCGATGGCGGTTTTTGGTTGATCGGGTTGAAAAACAATCAGGCCATTCCGCCCACGATATTCAAGGATGTGCGTTGGTCAACGCAGCATGCACTTGCGGATAGTATTGCCAGCCTCCCTGACTATCGGATCGCCAAAACAGCTATTCTGCGTGATGTGGATACTGCTGCTGATCTGCCGCTCCGGAAATAATGTGACGCCACCGGATGTGCGTGCTACCTGCATGCTATGAGCAAGATACCATCAAAACCCGAGATCCTTGAATGGATCGAACAAAACCCAACTCTCGGTGCGAAGCGCGAGATCGCCAAGGCCTTTGGCATCAAAGGCGCGGCAAGAATTGATCTCAAGCGTATCCTCAAGGAGCTAGAGGCCGAAGGGCATCTGGAAAAACGCAAACGCAGTTATTCGGACCCCGAACGCCTGCCGCCCGTATCCGTTCTGATGGTGACAGGTGCCGATTCTGACGGAGATCTTTTTGCCAAGCCAATGGAGTGGCAAGGCGAAGGCATTATTCCAAATGTCCTGTTGATGACCCGCGCCTCTGATCCTGCTCTTGGTGAAGGAGACCGTATTCTTGCGCGCCTAACTCAGGTCAAAGGTGAGACGTACCATTACGAAGGGCGGTTGATCCGGCGCATCGGGACCAACCCGAAACGAGTGATGGGCATTTTTCGCAAGGGCTCAGACGGCGGGCGCATTCAGCCGATAGACAAAGGGGCTGACCGCGAGTGGATCGTTTCCAGTGATGCAATGTTTGGCGCCAAAGACGGTGAGCTGGTCGAGGCGGAACAGGCAGGTCCCAAGGGCCGTATGGGCCTTCCTCGTGCCCGCATTGTTGAGCGGTTAGGCGATCCATCTGCTCCCCGAGCGGTTTCCCTGATTGCAATTCACCAGCACGGCATCCCAGACGCATTTCCCGATGACGTTGTGGCACAGGCGGACAAGGCCAAGCCAATGACCCTTAAGGGTCGCGAAGACCTCCGTGAACTGCCGTTGATTACGATCGATCCATCAGACGCGCGCGATCACGATGATGCATGTTTTGCCCAAAGTGACCCCGATCCAAAGAACGTCGGTGGTCACATCCTCTGGGTCGCGATTGCGGATGTAGCAGGCTATGTCACTCCGGGCTCAGCGTTGGACGTCGAGGCACGGAAGCGCGGAAATTCCACGTATTTCCCGGACCGTGTGGTGCCAATGCTGCCCGACGTCTTGTCCGGTGATCTATGCAGCCTGCACGAAGGCGTCGACCGTGCCTGTATTGCGGTGCGTATGGTGCTGGACGCCACGGGCGAAAAGCTATCGCATGACTTTCACCGCGCACTCATGCGCTCGCCTGCCAGCCTGCACTACGAAGAGGTTCAGGACGCCATCGACGGCACGCCGAATGACCGCACCGAGCCCTTGCTGGAATCGGTTCTCAAACCGCTTTACGCGGCCTATGCAGCACTGAAAGAGGCGCGCAAACGTCGTCAGCCGTTGGATTTGGATTTGCCAGAGCGGCGGATTGAGCTGGACGAGGAGGGCACGGTCAAATCGGTTAACTTCAAGGACCGATTGGACGCGCATAAGCTGATCGAAGAATTCATGGTACTGGCCAATGTCGCTGCAGCCGAGACGCTGCTTGCCAACAAGACGCCGCAGCTTTTCCGTGCACACGAAGAGCCACCCCCCGAAAAACTCGAAAGCCTTCGGGAAACGGCGCAAGCGGCAGGCTTTACGCTGGCCAAGGGACAGGTGTTGCAAACGGCGCATCTAAACCGACTGCTGAATGATGCCGCCGGTACGCCGGATGCGGAACTGATCAACATCTCGACGCTGCGTTCGATGACACAGGCTTATTACTCACCTGCGCATATTGGCCATTTCGGCCTAGCGCTGCGGTCCTATGCACATTTCACATCGCCGATCCGACGTTATGCGGACCTGATTGTGCACCGTGCGCTGATCACAGCGCATGGTTGGGGCAAAGACGGATTGTCCCAGCACGACATTGACGATCTCGAAGCTACGGGTGCGCAAATTTCTGATACTGAGCGTCGCTCGATGGTGGCCGAACGTGACACGACCGATCGGTATTTAGCGTCTTATCTTTCAGAGCGTGTCGGCAATGAGATGACGGGCCGTATCAGTGGCATTGCACGCTTTGGTGCCTTTGTGAAATTGGATGAAACGGGTGCCGACGGTTTGCTTCCCATGCGCAGCCTGGGCCGTGAGTATTTTCACCATGACGCAGAGGTAAATACGCTCATGGGGTCTGACACGGGCTTGACCATTGGCATTGGCCAGCGGGTCACCGTTCGCCTTGCTGAGGTCACGCCGGTAACGGGTGGCATCGCTCTTGAGTTATTGGCCATCGAAGGCGAGAAGATCAAGCAAGGCAGCCGCAGCCCAGCTGGTCGCAGCCCGCGCCGAAAAGGCAGCAACGCCAAGCGTAAAAAGGACAAGATCAAGCGCAAGGTCACCCGCACCCGCCGCTAACCCAACGCGGCGATACAACGATCAGCGTATGCACTGAGTTGCTGATCTTGGGAAACGCGTCGCGACAATGCCGTATCTGCAGGGGCTGCGCGTATTGACGCCAAAACTGCGCCAACAGACGCGTCAGCCGCAGTTGGTGCGTCCTCGAACAGGTAAGCTCCTTGCCACAGCCGTGCCGAGATCGCGGCGAAGTCAGGCTCAATCCGGGCCATGCGCTCCTCTTCACTGAGGCGACCGGTGCCCTGACCATGCAGCCCCTGTAGCGCCGCCTTGCGGATGCGGTTTGTTATCACGCCGCGAACGATCTTGGGGATCATGTCGAAGTAAGTGTCGCGCACCATCGGCCAGACTGCATCATTGCCCCAGCGGTCCATGACCAGGTGGAAATACATATGTTCTTCGGCCATGCGAATGAACGCCCGCGCGGTGGCTTTGTCCATGTCGCTCATGCCTTTATCGAATTGCGCACCGTGCTCTTCAAGGTAAACCCGAATGTTGTCGCTGTCGGGGATGATCCGATCATCCACCTTTATCGCAGGCAGCTTAGCATGAGGCATCTTGCGTGGATCCTTGAGGTCCTCACGCTGCCACTGCTGGCTAGAAAGATTAAGTAGCCATTCGGCCTTTAGGCAAAATGGACTAGGGCTGGACTGACCGAAAGCAGGTGCATAGGTGAGCAGAGTGATCATGTGTTTTCCTTGTGTGAATTGGGTGCACTCTACGCTTGATTGCTGACAGAAACTGACAGTAGCGTGTATCACAATAGGCGTATTGGAGGCCTGCCCATGACCCGAACTCACCGACTGTTTCAGTTGATGCAAACGCTGCGCCGTCTGCCTGCTCCCATTACTGCGGCGCAACTTGTTGAGGAAACTGGTGTCTCGTTGCGCACGATCTACCGCGACATTGACGCGTTGCGCGGATTGGGCGCTGTGATCGATGGTGAGGCCGGGTTTGGCTATACCTTGATTGAAGATGCAGCGCTGCCACCGCTTGCCTTCAGCGACGATGAGCTGGAGGCATTGGTGCTGGGCCTGCGCGACGTTGCCGTGATTGGTGATCCGACTTTGGCAGCGGCAGCGGTATCTGCGCTGGCCAAGCTCAAAGCGCGGCTGCCTGCCCGGCAGACCCATCGTTTGCAACATGCGGTACTAGATGCGCGTCGCTTTACCAGCCCACCCAAACCGAGCGTTGACGTCGCGGCCTTGCGCCGCGCTACCTGGGACGAAGCTACGATCCGTATCGACTATGAAGACGCCAAGGGGCAGGTCACGTCCCGTGACGCCGACCCATTGAGCATCGTCTATATGAAAGATGCGCATATGCTGATGGCTTGGTGTCATATGCGTGCAGATTTTCGGGTGTTCCGGTTGGACCGAATGCAGAGCCTCGAGCTGACGGGAGCATCCTTCCGCCCTCGCCGCGTACCGATGCTGCGTGATCACATGGCGCGGTTGCGTGCTGAGATCGCACAGCGGACTACCGCTGAGGGCGGCTTTTGATTGCTGTTGGTTCAGAGTATTCTTGGGACGGAAAACCATCTTGAGGGTAATCATGAAACCGCTTCTGATCCTTGCATTTGCCGCTGTTCTGGCCACACCGGTTCCGGCACAAACCTTGCCGGATGTCTCAGTCGTGGCGTTTCAGGAATGGGTTCTCGCATTTCGAGGACGCGCGCAGGTTGCTGGAATTGAAACTGATGTTCTTGACCAAGCTTTTGCCGATGTGTCCTACGACGCGGAAGTCGTCCGGCGTGATCGCAACCAGTCGGAATTTACGAAGACGGTTTGGGATTATCTTGAGACGGCTGTGTCTGACCTAAGGGTTGCCAACGGACGCAAGGCGCTGCAAGGCCATCAGCAAACACTGGATGCAATTTCGGAGCGTTTTGGTGTGCCATCCGAAATCATTGTGGCAATCTGGGGGTTGGAAAGCGCTTACGGCACGTTTCGTGGCAGTGACAGCGTTATCCGGTCGCTCGCGTCTTTGTCATTCGATCCGCGCCGGGCTGCATTTTTTGAAGACCAGCTGATGGCGGCTCTACGGATATTGCAAAGCGGGGACACTAAACCTGCGCAGATGCAGGGAAGTTGGGCTGGCGCAATGGGGCATACGCAGTTCATGCCAACGTCCTTTCTGGACCACGCTGTTGATTGGACCCTAGACGGCAAGCGCGACATCTGGGGGGACGACCCGCGCGATGCGCTCGCCTCAACCGCGGCATATCTTAAGGCGAATGGCTGGGTGACTGGCCAACCATGGGGAGTAGAGGTGGTTTTACCTGAAGGTTTCGACTATTTTCTTGCCAACCGTGAGGTCCGCAAGGAGCCGAAGGACCGGGCGCTGCTGGGCGTCGCAGGCGTACAGGAGAGTGCTTTGGCAGGAGAAGGCCTTGCGTCCATCTTGTTGCCCGGAGGTGCAGAAGGGGTGGCGTTCATGATCTTTGATAACTTCGAAGTTCTTGAAAGTTACAACACGGCGGACGCCTACGTAATTGGTGTGGGACATCTCGCTGACCGGATTGGTGGGGCGTGGCCTTTGCAGGGCGACTGGCCACGGGAAGATCGTGCGTTGAGCTACGACGAGCGTATCGCGCTGCAAGAGCTTTTGACCGCTGCTGGTTTCGACACTCAGAAGATCGACGCAAAGATCGGGCCTTTGACGATCAATGCTTTGCGTGCTTGGCAGGTATCTAATGGGCTTGTGCCAGATGGCTATGCGTCGCCGGCGATGCTTGGAAGCTTACAGCAAGGGCTGTGAAGCCGTTTTGCTGTAAGCGATGATGTTAGATCGTATGAAGTTGATGCTTTAGCCGGGCGACATGCCACGCAGACGCTCAGAGCGACGACGCAGAAGTTCAACGACAGTCAGTAGGCAGATCGAAATCCCCACAAGTATCGTTGCAACGGCCAAGATCGTCGGGCTGATCTGCTCACGCAAGCCTGTGAACATCTGCCATGGAAGGGTCTTTTGACCAGCAGACCCGACAAAGAGCACAACGACAACTTCATCAAAAGACGTGATGAAGGCGAAGAGGCCACCTGAGATCACGCCTGGTAGAATGAGAGGCATCTGGATGCGGAAGAACGTCGTAACCGGGTTGGCCCCCATGTTGGCCGCCGCACGGGTCAGAGAGTTATCAAAACCCACCAGCGTCGCAGTCACGGTGATGATCACAAAGGGAATGCCAAGGGCTGCGTGGGCAAGAACCACACCGATATATGTGCCCTGAAGGCCGATGCGGCTGTAGAAGAAATACATACCTGCAGCGGAAATAATCAGCGGCACAATCATCGGTGAAATCAGGATTGCCATGATGGCACGGCGGAACGGTACGTGCGGTTGGCTGAGGCCAATAGCGGCCAGCGTGCCAAATCCCACGGAAAGTAGCGTCGCGACAGGTGCGATCTTGACCGAGTTGCGCACAGCGTTCTGCCAGTCTTGGTTCGTAAAGAAATCGCGGTAGTGCTTGAGTGAGTAACCGGCAGGGTCAAAACGCAGCATTTCAGGTGTAAATGTAAAGAAGTCTTGCGCATTAAAGCTGAGCGGCATGACCACAAGTATCGGCGTAATCAGGAACGTAAGGATGGCACCGCAGATCACGCGGAATGAGAAATGCCAAAGTACTTGTCCAGGAGTGAGGTAGGGGGCTACGCGCTCGCGATAGCGCCCCTCAAAGAGCCAAAAGCTGAGCCAGCCGAAGAACCAACCGAATGCCGCGCCAAGAATAACCCCGGGAACGCCGCCCATCAGCCCGCCGAGTACGGTCATGATAGCAACAAGGCCCCAGCGTCCTGTACGCTCAGAAGGGATTAGCTGCGTGAGCACAAAGGCAACAGCAGCCATCAACGCGGCCCCCACCAGCAGACCGATCATCCCACTGCCTTGTGCCGTGCCAACAAAGAGACCAGCGAACGCTCCAAATGCCGCAACGACTGGAACATAAAAGGACACGGGTTTGCGCGAGATTGGTGTAAGTGCGACCATGTCCTTAGCCCCCCAGCTTTACGTTATCGATGCCGACGATCTTGTCATAGGCATAGTAGAGCATCAAAACTGCAGCGAGCAGGATGGCCCCGAGCGCGGCCCCAAGGCCCCAATTCAACGAGGATGAAATGTGGTAGGCAATCCGGTTTGAGATGAACGTCCCTGATGTACCACCAACGATTTCAGGCGTGATATAATAGCCAATCGCCAAGATGAAAACGAGGATCGATCCCGCGCCAATTCCTGGAATGGATTGCGGGAAGTAGACGCGCCAGAAGGCTGTCCAATTTGTCGCGCCAAGGCTCTTGGCGGCCCGCAGGTACGTTTGCGGGATGGTCTGCATGACCGAGTAAAGTGGCAGGATCATGAACGGCAGCAAGATGTGCGTCATTGCGATGATCGTGCCCGTTTGGTTGTTGATGAGCGCAAGGCGATCATCAGTACCAACGATCCCGAGCCAGACCAGTGTTTCGTTGATCACACCCTGTTGCTGCAGCATGACTTTCCAAGCCGAGGTCCGCACCAGCAGCGAGGTCCAGAAGGGCAGCAATACCAAGATCATCAAGGCGTTTGCGGTACGCGTTGGGAGGTTTGCGAGCAACCAAGCCACCGGGTAGCCAAGCAGAATGCAAGAGCATGTGATCATGACGGACATGACCATCGTGCGCCAGAACAGCGTCAGATAGATTTGCTGATTTTCGGGGCGCATTTCGGGGCCATCGCCACCCTTTTGCATGTCGATGGCGTTCAGGAAATAGCCGTTGGTGTATTTTGGGCTGTAGGTCTGAATTGTGCTCCACACATTTGGATCGTGCCAGTCTTTGTCGATCTTCACGAATGCCTCGGAGAAATTGACCGTTTCAAAGGCCGTTGCGGCGGCGGCTGCGGCCACAATCTCTTGTGCGGCGGGGCCAGTATAAGCTGAGACCGCGCTGGCGGCATCACCCGTCAAATCTGCATGCAGAGAGGAGTAGATAATCGCCCAAGGGTCTTCTTTGGAAAAATCACCTTCATCCACATTCTGGATAAAGTCAGCAAAGCGCTGATATGAAACAGCTGTCGCCGGAAGAAGTTCCGCAACGCCCTCACGCAGTGCAAATTCTGGCTGTTTCTTGCCGGATGCTTTGTCCCAGTCCTTCATCGCAGCAAGCCAGCTGTCCGACGCCATGAAGCTGTTCCAGTTCTCACCTTGCTTCCAGAAAGCATCAATATCTTCGAACTGGTCTTGGTAAACTTCTCCCATGTCCTCAACTTTGCGACCGGACTTGCGGAACAAGGAGGACACCCCAGTCAGTTCATAGTTCAAACGTGAACCGAGGCGGGTGTGCTGCTTTGCCTCTTTGGCAAAGAAAATATCATCGTAAAGAGCTGCGAAAACAGGCTCTGCTGGTACCTCACCGCTGCTTGCATCCCAATCTGCCAGCGCAGTTGTGGCTTTTGGCAAAGTATCGGCCACGATGTCATTCTCGACAGAGCGAAAGAGCATATCGGCGATAGGCGCGATGAAAGTGACAAGAACAAAGATCAAAAGGGGCGCGATCAGCGCAAGTGCCCGCATCTTTTGAACACGCAAAGCGCGGTTCAGTGATTTCTTGAGCGGCGTGCCGTCTGCGGCAAGGACCGGGCCTGCTGTGTTGGTGTCACTCATGATGTCCCCGTTTGGGTTAGGTCAACGTTAGAAAAATGGAAAAACGAATGTAGAAATGTGAGGGGGCCACAATATGTAGCCCCCTCACTGTCTGGCTTACTTTACCAGCCAAGCTTGGAATTTCGCGTCGATATCGTCGCGATAGTCAGCCCAGAACTCGTAGTTATAGAGGAACGTGTTCTTGGCGTTCTCAGGATCGGTTGGCATGTGTGGTGCCATTTCGATGCCCAATTCTGCATGCTTACCAACCAAAGGAGCGGAAGATTTACGTGCAGGACCGTAAGAGATGTACTTCGCTTGATCTGCGAGACGCTGTGTATCTGTCGCGAACTTCACGTAGTCCAATGCACGGGCTTGGCGCTCGTCCGAAAGACCAGTTGGAATAATCCAGCCGTCAAGGTCGAAAACTTGCGCATCCCAAAGCATGCCAACAGGCTGGTTCTGCTCTACGATCAAGCTGAACAGACGACCGTTGTAGGTCGAACCCATGACAACTTCACCATCAGCAAGCAGCTGGGGTGTGTCAGCACCAGCGGACCACCAGATCACGTCGTCTTTGATGGTTGCCAGCTTATCGAGTGCTTTTTGTTGACCATCTTCGGTCTCCAGGACGTCATAGATTTCGTCCTTGGCGACGCCGTCACACAGCAGAGCCCATTCCATATTGCCAATCGGACGCTTTTCGAGCGCGCGCTTGCCAGGATATGTGTCTGTGTCGAAGAGTGCGCAGATTTCGGTTGGAGGAGTGTCACCAACCAGATCTGTGCGGTAGCCAACAGTTGTCGAATAAACGATCTGTGGGATAAAGCAGTCACCAACCAAAAGGTCACCGAAATCGTCGGAAGCCTTTGAGCCGTCATCGCCATCTGCCAACATTTCGTCAGCATCGATTTCCATCGCCAAACCTTCGTCGCAAAGACGCAGAGCGTCGGATGCAACAACGTCAACGACGTCCCATGTCACGTTACCTGCTTCGCTCATTGCGCGCAGTTTTGACACGGCCTCAGCTGAGGATTCGTCATTGATGATCTTGACGCCAGTTTGTTCGGCGTAGGGGTTGTGATACGCATTCTGCTGTGAGGATGAGTAAGCACCGCCCCAGCTGACGATTGTCATTTCATCGGCCATGTGGCCATCGGCAAATGACATGCCGGCGGCAACAGTGATCGCTGTCGACGCCATAAGCGTTTTTGTGAGTTTCATTGTTAGTCTCCCGAGTTTTCCCGTTGTAGATAGAAGGAGGCCTGTGACAACGGGCTTGGCCACATCCTCCGTCTTTATCACAGGTCGTTGACCTGCGATATTATGCGCGGCTCAAGCATCGAGAGCGCGGCAATCCTCTGGCAACCAGCCAATTTCGATCTGGGTGCCGGGCTTTAGCCGGTCCTGATCTGGTGCGTTGCGAGTTTTGATGACAAAGTCTTCTTTTCCAGCGACCCGCAGGCGTGTCCGGAAAATGTCACCCATATAGATGAATTCAAGTACTTCGGCTTTAAGCGTATGGGCACCCTTCTGCAGGCGATCCTTGTTGTACTCGACGCGTTCAGGGCGGATGGAAACGCGCGTGCGCTCTCCGGCCTTGGACACGTTAATAGGCTTGGCGTCGATCAGATCACCGCTATCAAGCTGAACGATTGCAACACCGCCCTTGATCTCTTTGATGACACCCTCAAGCGTATTATTTTCGCCGATAAATTGAGCAACAAAGCTGTTTTCGGGTGCTTCATAAAGTTGATCTGGTGGAGCAAGTTGCTGGATGCGGCCATCGTCAAACACCGCAACGCGGTCCGACATGGTCAACGCTTCGGTTTGGTCGTGGGTCACATAGACAGTCGTAATGCCCAGATCATGTGCCAGATTGGTAATTTCGAACTGCAGGGTCTCGCGCAGCTGTTTGTCGAGCGCTCCCAAAGGTTCATCCATCAGAACCAATTCGGGTTCAAAAACCAACGCACGGGCCAGGGCGATGCGCTGTTGCTGGCCACCCGATAATTGGGTCGGACGACGGCCTGCAAAGTCAACCATCTGAACCATGTCCAGCGCGCGGATCACTTTGGCTTCACGGTCTGATTTGCCCATCTTCCTAACTTCGAGCGGAAAGGAGAGGTTTTCGGCGACCGTCATATGCGGGAACAATGCGTAGTTCTGAAACACCATGCCGATGCCGCGTTTATGCGGCGGGATGTTGTTGATCGACACGCCATCAAGACGGATGTCGCCATGAGTTGCGGTCTCAAACCCGGCCAGCATCATCAGGCAAGTCGTCTTACCTGACCCTGATGGCCCTAGCATGGTTAGAAATTCGCCCTTGGGCATGGAGAGGTTTAAATCTTTAACAACGAGGTTCTCGCCGTCATAGCTTTTTTGCACACGTTCAAATTCGACGAACGCATCTGTCGCTTTCCTATTGGCCAAAGAATGGCTCCCCGTATTTTTTCTTGGCGGTTGTCCCGCTGATTGCGGCAAAGTAAACGCACACCTGATTTACATTGCAACTGATAAAAGTATTTTCACCATTTTCGACGGTTTTTTAGGTCAAAATCCTGTCTTCAGCCCCAGTTCAGCGATATGGCCTGCATTCTGGCTCTTGAAACAGTCGCTGTTTGTACATTACCCAACGTCAACGATTCTACTTTAAGGTGAGATATCAAGATGCTGCCTTGAGCATATCTTGCTCTTTGAGGGCGGTATATGTCTCGTCCAATGCCTTTTTTGCGCGAGTCATAAAGACGTCGATCTCTTCGGCCGTGATGACGAGGGGGGGCGAAATGATCATGCGATCCCCCACATGGCGCATTATCAGATTATTGGCAAAACAACGCTCGCGACACATGAAGCCAACGGTGCCTGCGTCGCTTGCAAACTTGGCGCGGCTTTCTTTATGCGGGCTTAGGGGCAGGGAGGCCATCATACCCGAGATGTTCAACCCGCCAACCAATGGGTGTTCCGCCGCCAGCTTTTCCAACCCAGATTTCAACGCGGGGCCCGCGACATTGTTCACGTGATCAATGACATTCTCTTCTTGCAGAATACGCAGGTTTTCCAAGGCGACAGCAGCACAAACTGGGTGGCCGGAATAGGTGTACCCATGATTAAATTCGCAAGCTCCGATAACTTCCGCGACCTTGTCACACACAATCGACCCGCCAATTGGCGCATAACCTGAGGATAGGCCCTTTGCGATGGTCATGATGTGCGGCTTGATTCCCATGGTCTGGGATCCGAACCAGTTGCCGGTCCGACCAAAGCCGCAGATCACTTCATCCGCGATGATCAGCACATCGTATTTGTCACATATGCGCTGAATTTCGGGCCAATACGTTGAGGGCGGTACGATTACGCCGCCCGCACCCTGCACGGGTTCACCGATAAAGGCAGCGACTTTGTCCGCACCTAGTTCAAGAATCTTCGCCTCAAGTTCTTGCGCCCGGGCAAGACCAAAGGCTTCGGGTGTGTGATCGCTCCCTTCGGCCCACCAATCGGGTTGTCCGATGTGGTGAATGCCGGGGATCGGCATGCCTCCCTGTTCGTGCATGTAGGTCATCCCGCCCAAGCTACCGGACCCAACAGAGGATCCGTGGTATGCGTTTTTGCGGCTGATGATATGGGACTTCTCAGGTTGGCCCTTTTGGGCCCAGTAGGTGCGGACCATTCGAATGTTGGTGTCGTTTGCTTCGGAGCCTGAACCGGCAAAGAACACGTGGTTCAAATCGTCTGGTGCCAGCTTTGCCAACTCGTTTGCCAGTGCGATGGCGGGCACATGGGTCGTCATAAAAAAGGTGTTGTAGTAAGGAAGCTCAAGCATCTGTCGTGCAGCAGCGTTGACTATGTCTTCGCGCCCGTACCCAACATTTACACACCAAAGGCCGGCCATACCGTCAAGAATTTCATTGCCGTCGCTATCTGTCAGATACACACCCTTGGCCCGCGTTATGACCCGCGCGCCCTTGGCTGCTAACTCGTCATTTGTGGTAAAAGGGTGCATATGATGCGCGGCATCTAGCGCCTGCAGTTCGGTCGTTGGCAGATGATTTGTTATCGTTGTCATGTCGCACCTCGTGCAGTTTTACAGGTTAGGTGCAGAATATGATCAAATTTTTTCCTGTCAATCGAATCGCTTCGCTAGTCGCTGCTGCTCAGAGCGGCTGCGATCTGTTTCATGCCTTGATCGACATCCTCTGCCATGGCCTGCGCCGCGGCTGACGGATCGTCTGCCTCAAATGCGGTCAGCATGTCGACATGTTTGTCGGGTAAATTTTGGGTGCCGAACCGCCCACAAACTACACGGAGTGAGGGACCAAATCGAAGCCAAAGACGGTCAACAGTCGCGGCCATAATAGGGGCTTCGGCCAACCGGTAAATCTCGGCGTGAAACAGGTAATTTTGGGTAAGATAATTCCCCACATCGCCCTGCCGGATCGCGTCATTCAGCGCGTCGTCGATGCGGCGCAGATTGGCGGACCTTTCGATCGTCATCCGCTGTGATGCGCGCCGCGCCAGCTCTGGTTCCAGGGTTTTTCGTATGAAACCAAGCTCATCCACACATTCGGGTGATAAAACAGGTACGCTGATCCGTCGGTTATCTTGCTGCAAAAGAGCCCCTTCTGAGACCAACCGACGCAGTCCTTCGCGCACTGGCGTCATGCCAGCGTCAAGCGTGGCAATCAGGCCTTGTATCGTGACGGCCTGGCCAGGTGCCAGATCACCAAATAGAATCTGCGCGCGCAGCACCTCATACACCTGCTGATGGGCAGTTGGTTTGATCGGCGCGTCCTTGGTTTTGAGAGGCATCAGTTCTTGCAAATCTATCCTCACATTCTGTTCCCGATTGCGTAGAGATTGGGCAAATTGCACCGCCCACTTACAATGAAACCATAAAGTAACTTGCCGCACGAGGCAAAACTTGATCAAATTACCCAAAGGCTGGGATCAACCTTGCCTCACCAACGGGAGAACACCATGGTCCATTCCATTTTTGGCGGCGTTGCTGCGGCCGCTCTGCTGGCAGGCACGGCATTCGCCGACGAAGTCCGCGTTTACAACTGGTCTGATTATATCGAAGAAGAACTACTCGCTAAGTTCGAAGAAGAGACCGGCATCCAATTGATCTACGACGTCTTTGACAGCAACGAAGTGCTGGAGACCAAAATGCTTGCCGGTGGTTCAGGCTATGACGTTGTGGTGCCATCGGGCACGTTCCTGCAACGCCAGATTTCTGCTGGCGCGTTCCAGAAACTCGACGTGTCCAAACTGCCGAACAGTCAGAACATGTGGCAAATGGTTGAGAGCCGCACAGAGCAGTATGACCCCGGCAATGCGTATTCCGTAAACTACATGTGGGGCACGACCGGCATCGGCGTGAACGTGGGCAAGGTGAAGGAGATCCTAGGTGACGATGCCCCCTTGGATTCGCTTGAGCTGGTATTGAACCCAGACAACATGTCCAAGCTTGGCGATTGTGGCGTGCATTTCCTTGATGCACCGTCAGAGATGATCCCAATGGCGCTGAAATATATCGGCGAGAACCCTGACAGCCACGACCCCGAAGTCATCGCCAAAGCCGAAGAAGTGCTGATGAAGGTTCGCCCGTATATCCAGAAATTCAATAGTTCTGAGTATATCAACGCGCTGGCCAACGGTGACATCTGCGTTGCTGTGGGTTGGTCTGGTGACATCCTACAGGCACGAGATCGCGCAGCAGAAGCTGAAAATGGTGTGGAAATCGCCTACCACGCGGCCAAAGAGGGCGCGCAAATGTGGTTCGATCAGATGGCAATTCCAGTTGATGCGCCAAACCCAGAAGCGGCCCATAAGTTCTTGAACTTTATTATGGATGCGCAAAACATGGCTGCGGCGTCGAACTATGTTTATTACGCAAATGGCAACCTCGCGAGCCAAGAGTTCTTGGTCGAAGATGTGATCGGCGATACCGCGATTTATCCCGATGAGGCCACGCTCGAGAACTTGTTTACAACTCGGCCCTACGATCCAAAGGTGCAGCGTGTTGTGACGCGCCTATGGACCAAGATCAAATCTGGCACCTAAGTCCGTATTGATCCGGGGCGGTCCCGTTGAGGGCCGCCCCTACCTTCCCAAGGACATACCAAAGGAATTTGCAATCGTGAGTGAGCCTGTATTCGCCCCTTGGGAAGACCCAAACCAAGAGCCACTGATCCGCTTTCAGAATGTCACCAAGCGGTTCGGCGATTTTGTCGCCATCGACGACCTCACTCTTGATATCTATGAAAAGGAATTCTTTGCGCTGCTGGGGCCATCTGGCTGCGGTAAGACGACGATGATGCGGATGCTCGGTGGGTTTGAAACTGCCAGTTCAGGTCGGATTGAACTTGCTGGCCAAGACATCGGTCCGGTGCCGCCGAACAAGCGCGCAGTGAACATGATGTTCCAATCTTACGCGCTATTTCCGCATCTTAGTATTTGGGATAATATCGCCTTCGGCCTTAAACGTGGTGCCATGAGCAAGGCAGACATCGACGTGAGGGTGGCTGAAATGTTGAAGCTTACCCGTCTTGAGAAGTTCGCTCGGCGCAAGCCACACCAGATTTCCGGCGGACAACGGCAGCGTGTCGCACTGGCCCGCTCACTTGCCAAAGCGCCTAAACTTTTGCTGCTTGATGAACCACTTGGCGCGCTCGACAAAAAGCTGCGTCAGGACACCCAATTTGAATTAATGGACATTCAGGAAACCACTGGGACCACCTTTGTCATCGTTACCCATGATCAAGAAGAGGCGATGACCGTAGCTTCGCGTGTAGCTGTGATGGACGAGGGGCGCATCATTCAAGTTGCTACCCCAGACGGTATCTACGAGACTCCAAATTCGGTCTACGTCGCGGATTTCATTGGCGACGTGAACATCCTTAAGGGTACGGCTAAATCCTCGGGTAAAGATGAATACTACATCGACTGGGCAGCAAATCAGGCTCCAGTTCTTGCCGTTTCGGCCCAACCGTTTTCGGAGGACCAAGAATGCCATCTGGCGATCCGGCCTGAAAAAATCTCCATTACCAAGGAACGACCCGCGGACGCTCAAAATACGATCGAAGGAAAAGTGCTTGATATCGCCTATCTGGGTAACCTCAGTACTTACTATGTCGAGCTACCGGGGGGGCAGATTATCAAGGCTCAAACCGCCAACACCCGCCGCATATCCCGGCGCAGTTTCACCTGGGAAGACAACGTCTGGATCAGTTGGAGCGCGACTGCCGGCGTCCTGTTGGAGCGTTGAACATGCGCCGCTTTACCCTCATTGCTGTACCGTATCTGTGGCTTTTGGCGCTGTTCCTCGTTCCGTTTTTGATCGTTTTTAAGATTTCACTCTCGGACATAGCGCTGGCGATCCCACCTTATGCGCCGACGATGAAAGACGGGTTGAGCGAGATGCTCACGGCGCTTGATTTTGAGAACTTTGCGTTCCTAACCTCAGATGAACTCTACTACAAAGCCTACCTGAGCAGCCTTAAGATAGCGCTGATTTCAACACTCTTAACGTTGTTGATCGGGTATCCGATGGCCTACGGCATGGCTCGCGCACCCGAAGAATGGCGCGCGACGCTGATGATGTTGGTGATCCTGCCGTTCTGGACTTCGTTCCTGATCCGGGTCTACGCATGGATGGGTATCCTCAGCAACGAAGGGCTTTTGAACCAGTTTTTGCTCTGGCTGGGCCTGATTGATACACCGCTCACCATCATGAACACTCCAACGGCTGTCTACATTGGCATCGTCTATACCTATCTACCATTTATGATCCTGCCGATCTATGCCGCCCTAGACCGGATGGACGATAGCCTGATCGAAGCCGCCGAGGATCTTGGATGTTCTCGCATCTCCGCTTTCTGGTTGGTTACGGTGCCCCTGTCGAAATCGGGCATCATTGCGGGCTGCTTTTTGGTCTTTATCCCGGCGCTTGGGGAGTTCGTGATCCCATCGCTGCTTGGCGGGTCGGGGACTTTGATGATCGGTAAGGTTCTGTTCGAAGAGTTCTTCAATAACCGCGATTGGCCGGTGGCAAGTGCTGTGGCCGTGATCTTGCTGCTGATTTTGATCATCCCCATCGTGCTGTTTCAACGCAATCAGCAACGCCAAGCGGAGGCTGAAACATGAAACGGTTCAGTTGGTTCAATGTCACGTCACTCACGATTGGTTTTGCGTTTCTATATCTCCCAATGATTCTGTTGATTGTTTACAGCTTCAACGCGTCAAAATTGGTCACGGTTTGGGCAGGTTTCTCAACAAAATGGTACGGTGAGTTGCTCCAAAACGAGGCGTTTCTGGACGCGGCTTGGGTTACGCTAAAGGTTGCGGTGATCTCCTCTTCTTTCGCCACCATTCTTGGGACGATGGCAGCTTACGTTTTGGTGCGGGGCGGCCGGTTCTTGGGGCGCACGTTATTCTCTGGCATGATCTATGCGCCACTTGTCATGCCTGAAGTGATCACTGGTCTGTCATTGCTTTTGCTGTTCATCAGTATCGGCCTCGACCGTGGGGTCGTCACCATCGTACTAGCTCATGCGACGTTTTCGATGTGCTATGTTTCTGTTGTTGTGTCCTCTAGGTTGGTGAGTTTTGATCGCTCGTTAGAAGAAGCAGCGCTCGACCTTGGCTGTTCGCCTTTTGACGCGTTCCGTTTGGTCACACTGCCAATCATCGCACCTGCGGTTGTTGCGGGTTGGCTGCTGGCCTTTACGCTCAGCCTTGATGATTTAGTGATCGCGTCCTTCGTGACGGGCCCATCTTCAACCACCCTGCCGATCAAAATCTGGAGCGCGGTGCGCCTTGGGGTGTCGCCAGAAATTAATGCGCTTTCGACGCTGATGATCGGCATAGTAGCCGTTGGTGTGATAAGCGCCTCGTTGGTTTCAAAGCGTAATTCACTGCGCCAGCAACGCGAGGAACGCGCCGCAGAACGCCCAACGTGAAGCGCATCTTTGCACCATTTGCCTATTCTGACGCTCCCCGCGTAAAATGTTGGTGGGACGAAACGGCGGAACCCGTCGCGCGTAAAGTACTTGAAGGCGACCGAGATGTAGATGTCGCCATCATCGGGGCGGGATTTACGGGCCTCTCCGCGGCTCTGCATCTCGCTGAGGGCGGCGTTCGCGTTGCGGTGCTAGAACGACGATGTGTCGGTTGGGGGGCTTCTGGTCGAAATGGAGGTTTTTGTTGCTTGGGTGGCAGTATGCTTGGGAGCGCCGCGCTTGATGCGCAGTTTGGACGGGCAGGGCGCATGGCCTACCGCGCGTCAGAATTGGCTGCGATTGAAACCGTCGATGAGCTGATTTCCCGCCTAAATTTGGATGTTGACCGGCATTCCCAAGGAGAGACGCAGCTTGCTCACCGTCCAAAAGACGTGTCTGATCTGCATGCGCACGCAGCTGATATCAAAGACAGCTATGGGCTGGATTCCCAAGTAATCGAGAAGCAAGCCTTGGCCGAGCATGGCATGAAGGGGCCATTCTATGGCGCGGTGACAGTAAATGCTGGCTTTGCGTTAAATCCACGAAAATATATAGATGGTCTTGCCAAGGCCGCCGAAGATGCCGGTGCAGTAATCTATCAAGATAGTGAAGTCAGCGATTTTGTACGAATCGGGCGGCGGCACCAGTTGGAAACGGCAAGGGGCAAGATTACCGCCGACAAGGTGATTGTGGCTACGAACGGTTACTCTTCCGAAGATTTGCCATTGTGGCTCCGCGGGCGGTATTTGCCGAGCCAATCGAACATCATTGTAACGCGCCCACTGACTGATGATGAGCTGGCCGCCCAAGGCTGGAACAGCGATCAGATGTCCTATGATACTCGTGATCTGTTGCATTATTTTCGGCTTATGCCAGATCGTCGGTTTCTCTTTGGGATGCGCGGTGGGGTTTTGACTGGGGCGGCAGCAGAACGCCGAGCGTATCGCGCGATCCGCTCGGATTTTGAAGCGATGTTTCCGGCTTGGGCCGAGATAGAGACACCTTACAGCTGGTCTGGCATGGTGTGTTTAGCCCGGGATAGATTGCCTTTTGCGGGTCCCATTCCCGCTGAGGACGGCCTGTTTGTCGGAATGTGCTATCATGGTAATGGGGTTGCGATGGGTACCTATGTTGGCAAATTATTGGCCAGCTTAGCTCAAGGTAAGAAACCTGAGATCCCTTATCCGGACGCAATCAGCAGACCGCTAAAACGTTTCGAGTTGGGCGCGGCGCGGCGCCTGATCATGCCCGTTGCCTATGCCGCGCTGATGCTCGCTGACCGCTAGGCGGGCTCTCGAAGACCAGTGACGCTGCTTGCAATGACAGGTGTGCCACCCTCAAGGATTAATAGAGTATCTGTCCCGTCAACGCGAGCTTCGGTGATGCGCGCATAGGTTTCTGCAGGTTCAGCGAGCAACAACTCCCCGTTCGCGCGGCTTTCGACCTCAAACCGGTAAAGCCCATTGGTAAAGGGTGTGCCGTCCTCGGAAACGCCCGCCCATTCGACCGGGGCCGAAGACACTGGAATATTCTGTCGCTGCACCTCAGTACCATTGACGTCATAAACTACGAGCTGCACATCATCTGCGACAGCCACGGGGTTCGGATTAACTGTTATCGGGGCACCGTCAAACTTTACTGGTGCTGTCGTTCGCGCTTCCATCCCAATCCAATTGGCCATTTGCGCCATGTTCCCGGAGCCCAATTGCGAAGTTAGCGCGGTCAGCAGATCATTCGACAAAACCTGCTGCTCAACCATCGAAAACTGAGCCAATTGAGCGGCATATTCCGACGAACCGATGGGTTCAAGCGGGTCTTGGTACTTCGCTTGGGCGGTCAACATCTGTAGGAATGTCTCAAAATCTGAGGTAAGCACTGGTGTAGGTTCAGGTGGTGTTGCTCTAGGAATTGGTGTGGCTGTTGCGCTGGTGAATGAAGTTGGGGCGATCATATTGAATCTCCTAGATGCGAATATCGATACCGCCATCGGCGGAGTGTGAAAGATGAACAACTGAATGGTTATCATCGAGATCTAAAAGCTCAGGTCCGTGTGGGAAGCCTTTATTGTCGTCGGCAGACCGGTTGCCATCTTGCGTTTCACCTTCCCCAAATGAGAATGCGATGCTCTCATAGCCTAAGGCCTGAAATTCCTGTCCAAGTTGGCCAATATTTCGGCGCATTAACTCAAGAGTATCGGCGCGTTCCGCAAGAATGTGCACAACAATACCGCCATCTTCTGATGCGATGGTCATGCGCACACGGCCCAGCTCAACCGGATTTAGGGCTAACTCGACGGGCTTATTCTGCGCGTTCGAAAGCGCGGAAGCTATTTGCCGGCCAACCTGAGTTGGGATTTCTGGCCGGTTAAATGTAGAATGAGCTGTTTGGGATAAATGGCGTGGTTGCTCCCACGAAGCCTCCGAAGATGGCTCGATCATGCTAAGAAGTGTGCTTTTGTGCTGTCTAGCGTGTTCAACCACACCATTGTTCCCAAATGGAAGGAGTGAGGACTGCACGGTCGGCTTGTTTGGTGGCCTGATTTCCTGCGTAGCAACCTCTTGTGCAGAGCCTGGGAAAGATCGCTCAAGGCGTAGAACAGACTCGGTGGTTTTCGTCTCTTGGCGCGGGGATGTAGGAACGACAGCTTCTTGTGGTTTTGGAACCTGAGTTTTTTGAATGTTGTTGACTTGCTGACCTTCAGATGAAGTCACTGGAAAAATCGCAACGGCGCTCTGAGAGGAAGTTGTAGGGGCACCTGCATTTAGTGGGTTAATCTGGCTAGAAAGGTCTGAGGTTATAGCCGAACGAATAGGGCCATTCATTGCCATGGCTTTGCCAGTTGCTAGTACCATCAGAGGGCTGTCAGCCACGTCTTTGATATGGCCCTCCTCAGACATAGCGCTCTGCTCCTTCAGCGGTTGAAAACCTGCATCTTGGTTGGCCACTGGTCTCACGCCAAGAGGAGCGCCGCTTTCAGTATATAATTGTATTTTTTCTGAGGTCTCTTCATTCGCACCAATGTCATCGCCAAGACTCTCAGAATGAATTTCATCCATGTGCTTTGAATTTGGCGTGCCTTCGGGAACAGAAATTTTCAGTGTTGAATCGGGTAGCAGAGCAGTTTCTTGATCACCTATGTCGATGGCGGCCGCCTCTTCGCTAAGTGTTGCGAAGATGAAGTCAAAATCATCCTCCTTCTCATATGCATGTGCTTCATCAGCCAAAACTTTAGAGTTTTTCCCGCCTTCTTGGGCAGAGGTTGGTGCCTGAGGTGACGTAAGAATTGGGCGCATTGGATTCTCCGACTGCTCTTTCGTGCTCAGGTCATCTTAACACCGCAAGTCCTTACCAGTTGTTTACGCGTTTAGGCCCATGATCAAAAATATGTAAATTTAAGGCAGACAGAAATGACACCCATTCCCCCAATAGCCACGGCGCTCCCAGAGCCACCGCGCAACACGGCGCTATATGAAGCTGCGCAGAAATTGGAGGCGACCTTTTTGGCAGAAATGCTGAAGTCAGCGGGGCTTGGTCAGACGAGCGAGTCGTTTGGCGGCGGCGCTGGAGAAGATCAATTTGGGTCATTTCTTGTACAGGAACAGGCGATGCAGATGGTCCGTTCTGGCGGGATTGGCCTCGCAGAATCACTTTATGAAGCACTGATGGAGCAAAACAATGGAGAATGAAGATATGAGCGGCGCAATGAAGTCACTTGATGCACTGTTAGAAGCGGAGCGCGCAGCCCTGCTCACGGGAAACCTCGAGGCACTTGGCGAAATGGTTGATCAGAAAGAAGGCCTGATCGGGAAGCTCAATGACGCAATGCCAGATGGCAGCCAATCCATCGCCGACCTCAGAGTAAAAGTTGAGCGGAACCAAAGCCTGCTAAATGGGGCGATGGATGGAATTCGTTCAGTCGCTGAACGGATCGCCGCTTTGCGTAAAGTGAGGAGTTCGCTTGATACTTACGATGCGGATGGTCGAAAATGCAGCGTTTCTATTGATCGAGGTGGCGATATCGAACGGCGAGCATGAAGGGCGTTTGAATAAAAAGCGCGATACTTGGAGATTGGGTTTTAGGGAAACGTTAAACGTAAAAGGGCAACAGTGAGGGTGCATCCGAGATCGGGTGGCGCATCGTTCGAAACAGTGACGGTTGCAAAGGTCAGAACGGCATCCTTGCTCCATCTTGAGGGGCACACACAGACGCAAAGCGTCACAGACTAAAGGAAAATGCTAATGTCGAGCATTCTTACAAACAACGGTGCAATGGTTGCGTTGCAAACTCTGAAATCCGTCAACTCAAACCTCACCGATACACAAAGCCAGATTTCGACCGGTAAGGAAATCGGATCGGCCAAGGACAATTCGGCGATTTGGGCAATTTCCAAGGTGATGGAATCGGATGTTGTGGGTTTTAAGGCGGTATCAAAATCTTTGGCAGTTGGTGAGTCGACGCTTGGTGTTGCTTCGGCTGGCGCGGAATCGATCGTTGAAACATTGAAGGAGATGGAGGCACTGGCGGTTGCCGGCGGTAGTGAAACTGCCGATTTTACCAAGATCCAAGCTGACATGACGCAAAAAGTGGCTCAGATCAGCGATACCATCGCTGCGTCACAATTTAACGGCGTTAACCTGCTTTCGACTGCTGGTGCTGGCCTGACAGTAGTGTCTTCGGTCAACCGTGTTGGTGCCGCGGCTGCAACGACAGATACGATTACTGTCGCTAACCAAGACTTTGAGGCCGGCATCGATACGGCCGGGATGACAGCCATTACTGATGCCGCCACGGCTGCAACGGCGTTTGGTGAAATCCAAGCAATGATGGCCACCGCCCTTACAGGCGCAGCAACAATCGGGGCGGCTGCAAGCCGCGTTTCCGACCAAAACGATTTTGTCGGTAAACTCAGTGACTCTTTGAAATCGGGTATTGGCGCGCTTGTCGATGCAGACATGGAGGCAACATCTGCACGTCTCCAAGCGCTGCAGACCCAACAGCAGTTGGGTGTGCAAGCGCTGTCTATTGCGAACCAGGCTCCGCAGACCATCCTGTCGCTGTTCCGTTAAGCCGATTTCAGGGGCGCGAAATCTGCGCCCCTGATTCTCCCACGATCCCCTCGGAAACAGGTAAGGCATCCAAGTGAACGCATCCAAAATGGCTCAACGCGCCTATGCGCCAACATCTGCTCCAATCAAATCTGAACGCAGCATCGAATACGAAGTGATCGCTAGGATTACCTATCGTCTGAAAGCCGCGATTGAAGGAAACAAGTTTCCCCCATTGGTTGAAGCGTTGCACGAAAATCGAACTCTATGGCAGAGGTTTTCCATTGACGTCGCGGACCCGGCCAACTTGCTACCAAAAGATTTGCGGGCGCGAATTTTTTATCTTGCAGAGTTCACCGATCATCACACGAGTAAGGTGATCAACGAGAAAGTATCAGCTGTGCCGCTTTTGGAGGTAAATACCGCCATCATGCGTGGCCTGAAATAGGACATTAAAATGAGTGGACTGGTCTTGAAGCTAAGCCCAAAGGAACGCGTGTTGATCAATGGCGCTGTGATTGAAAACGGAGATCGACGTAGTCGTCTGGCCATCATGACGCCAAATGCTAACATTCTGCGTCTTCGAGATGCAATTCACCCCGAAGATGCCAAGACACCAGTTCGCCGTGCGTGCTACGCGGTTCAGCTTGTACTTTCTGGTGATAGTGACCCAAATGACGTTCACTTCTCTCTCTTGCGTCAGATGGAAGAGCTTAGTCAGGTATTCACAGATCCGGACAGCAAATCCGCGCTTTCGGAAGCCAGCACCGGGATAATTGAAAAGCAATACTATCGAAGCCTGAAGGCCCTCCGGAGCCTCTTGCAACGCGAAGATCGGTTTTTGGCGATTAGGCCGAGCTAATGTTTCAACCAGTTATTCCAGTCGGTGGCCTTGGCGGTTGGCGGTTTCTGCAACGAACCTACGACGCTCAATTTGTCGCTTTTTCCCAATCAGTGGAGATCAAGCGCGACAGCGATTATTTTCGCGAGAAGGTTGGAGGTGTTCAGTCTGCAGAAGAGTTGGTTTCTGACCGGCGACTGCTCACGGTTGCTTTGGGTGCGTTCGGATTGCAGGACGACATTGATAATAGGTACTTTATTAAGAAGATTCTGGAAGATGGGACCGAAAACGATGATGCCCTAGCCAATCGATTTGCAGACACGCGATATCGGGAGCTTTCCGAGGCATTTGGATTTGGACCAACAGAGTTTCCAAAGACGAGCCAACAGGATTTTGTTGAGAGTGTTTTGGCACGCTATGAAGCGAGCAGCTTCGAACTCGCAACAGGTGCCCAAGATGAAAGCATGCGGTTTGCACTCTATGGCCAACGAGAGATGTCGTTGGTCGCCAAAATGGAAGGGTCCAACGATACCAAATGGTTTACCGTCATGGGTGATCCGCCGCTTCGCAAGCTCTTTGAGCGCGCGTTAAATCTTCCAGATGCATTTGGCCAAGTGGATATTGATCAACAGCTTGCTGTATTTAAGGACCGTGCAAGCTCTATATTCGGATCTGCAGATTTAGGTCAATTTGAAGATCCAGATAAGCTGCAAGGTCTAATAACCAAATATTTGGTCGGCGAACAGATTAGTAGCCTTGGTCAAGGGCTTTCCTCCGGGTCAATTGCATTGACGCTTCTAGGCCGATAGCCGAGTCGGTTCGCTCTTGATCTCATCTATCCCGTTGACCTCGTCTGTGCTGCAGTAACTTTCGCGCGTCGCAGAATGAGCTCCAGTTGTGTGAAGCTGTGTGCCACATCTTGAGGCTCTGTTTTCGCAAGATAGTCATCTAGTGCAGGCCAGACTTGAATGGCCTTATCTACTTCAGGGTCACTTCCTTGGGAATATAGGCCCGCATGAATCATCATAGCATTCTGATCGTAGACACCCATGATCCTGCGTGCCTGCGTAATGTGGGCGTTTTCAATTTCAGACGCAGCAGCAGGGAGGCTTCGTGAAACTGATCGCAGGATATCAATCGCCGGATAGCGACCACGTTCTGCGATTTTTCGATCGAGAACGACGTGCCCATCCAGAACACCGCGCAGAATATCTGCGATTGGCTCGTCCATGTCCGAACCTGCAACCAGCACACTGAAGATTGCCGTGATGTCACCTTGATCGTCCACTCCTGGGCCAGCCCTTTCACAAAGAGACATAATCTGGTGCGCTGTTGACGGGGGAAAACCCCGCAACACTGGCGCTTCCCCGGCGGAAACAGCCACTTCCCGATGGGCTTCAGCAAAACGCGTAATGGAATCGGCAAGGAAAAGAACCGAGCGACCTTGATCTCGAAAGTGCTCCGCTACGGCCATGGCTGTCCAAGCACAACGGCGTCGTAGGAGTGGTGAACGGTCTGAGGTGGCTGCAACAATCACTGCTCGACTTAAGCCTTCATCGCCCAAGACCTCTTCGACGAAATGGCGTAGTTCTCTACCCCGTTCTCCGATCATGGCAATGACCACAACATCGCTTTCCATATTTTGTGCGAGGTGGCCCAACAAACTTGATTTACCCACGCCCGAACCCGCGAACAGACCGACCCGCTGCCCTTTGACGATCGGAAGCATGGTGTTCATAATCGCAAGACCTGTGTTTAATCGTCCCCCCATTGCACGCCGGTCCGCTGGCGGTGGTGGCGATGCCTTTAGTGATTTACTGATAGCGCCACGCAGCAGTGGCTTTCCGTCAAGAGGTTGACCCGATGGATCCACGATCCGGCCAATCCAACTATCAGTCGGCGCGATCTGTATGGGTGGTTTCAGTGTAACGCGGTCGCCCAGGGCGATTCCGTCTTGCGATTCGTCTGCCAGCATTACCAGCTGTTCTCCAAAGATCTGAACGACTTCGCCGGTTAGAGATCCACCCGATTTACGACATAGACTTAGCTGATCGCCGATACATGCGCAGTCGGATAGCCCAACAATTTTGATCATACCGCCTTCTACGCTGGTTACTCTGCCGACATTGGTTATGGGCTGTAGCGAGCTGATCTGAGCAATCAGTCCGCCAAGGTGAGATGCGTGCGTCATGTTATTCCTTTGGTTGTCTGCAACCGTTTCTAAAGGAATCACAGTTAAGCCTTGGTTGAAATTGATCGAGGGAGAAGCCCGATGTTCGAAAATCTCTCAGTTCTGAAAATGGCATCTGCGATGGCGGTCCATGCAGGAAAGAAGCAAGGCATTGCAGCGCAGAACGTCGCAAACGCCGATACGCCCGGCTACGTCGGACGCGACCTTCCGGACTTCCGGACGAGCTATGGGTCTGATTCGCCAGCGCAACGCGCCACCCGGTCAAATCATCTTCATGGTGCGGAAGATGGCCAAGCAGCGATGACTCCAATTGCCTTAGGGGGCGAAGCGTCGCCCAACGGGAATAATGTGTCACTGGAAGGTGAAATCATGAAATCCGCGAGTGCCAAGAGCCAGCATGACCGAGCTCTGGCGATCTACCGTTCGGCACTAAATGTGCTGCGTACAAGCAGCAAATGATTGGAGAGTTAAAATGAGTGATTTCGCAAATTCTCGAGCTGTATCTTCAAGCGGCCTCCAGGCTCAGGCGACACGCCTGCGGCACCTTTCTGAGAATATCTCAAATGCAGATACACCAGGTTACCGGCGCAAGATGATACCGTTTGAGACCGCTTTTGCTGCCGCTGACGGCGTTGCGAAAGTTGAAGTTGGGCGGGTCCGGTTGGACCAAACAGAATTAGAAAAAATCTATGATCCGTCGCACCCACTTGCCGATGAAACCGGGCACTTGTCCGGTTCGAACGTCAATTTACTCATTGAACTTGCAGATGCGCGAGAAGCGCAGCGCAGCTATGAGGCTAACCTCAAAATGTTTGAGCAGTCGCGCAAGATGTCGTCTGGTTTGATGGACTTGCTGCGCCGCTAACCCTTTCAGAGAACTGAAATCAAGGAGATCCAGAATGGAAATGAAGTCACTGTCGGCAATCCAGAGTTATACCTCGGCGAGACCTGCAACCGAACCTGCCAAGGGTGCGGATGGCATAGGTGCGGCGATGAAAAACGTCGCTGTGGATTTTGCCGAGACCCTGGCGCAGTCAGAGCAAGTAGCCCAAGCGGCTATGGTTGGCGACGCTGATCCGCACGCTTTAGTGCAAGCACTGGCACAGACGGAACTTGCTGTTGAAACGGCTGTGAGCGTACGCAACAAAGTTGTCGAAGCGTACCAGGAAATCCTGCGGATGCCCGTCTAATGTTGGATGAGGTAATTTTTTTCGATACGCTGCGGGAAGGTCTTTGGATTGCGGTGGTTGTCTCCATTCCGATCCTGACCGTGGCCTTGCTGGCTGGTGTTTCGATCGGCTTAGTTCAAGCTCTAACATCCGTTCAGGAAATGACACTGACGTTCGTACCCAAGCTAGGTGCAATCCTGATCGTGTTCTGGATGTCGATGGGATTCATGACGCAAACGCTCGTCTCATTTTTCCACAACCGAATTATTCCACTGATTATCGGAGGCTGAATATGGACAATGCTGGTTATATTGCTCTGACGCGTCAAACGGGTCTCGCCCGTGAAATGCAGACGGTTGCTAACAACATTGCGAATGCTGCAACAACCGGTTTTCGGGCGGAAGGCGTCATCTTTTCTGAATATGTCCAGCGGGTTGATGATGGGGCTTCATTGTCGATGGGGCAGGGGAACGTGCGCAAGACCTCCTACGAGCAAGGTGCATTGACCCAAACTGGCGGAACCTTTGATGTTGCCATTGAAGGGGATGGATATTTCCTTGTGGAAACCCGGCAAGGCGAGCGACTGACCCGAGCCGGCGCGTTCACACCTAATGCCGAAGGGGAGTTAGTGACCTATGACGGCTAATGGTGAGGGCGAAACAGTTGCGGCCCCACGCGAAGAAACCGAGATCGAAGCACTCAAAGAACTGGTGTCCTCTGCAGTAGGCTTTGACGAGGCGCGCGGCGACATTATCACTATCAAATCAATGGCGCTGCAGTCCGTGCCACCGGCGGGCACGATTGCTGGGATCTCAATAGTTGACCGGTTCAATCTTGACGTAATGTCCGTCATTCAAATGGGGATCCTAGCGCTAGTTGCTCTGGTCCTTGGGCTTTTTGTCGTTCGCCCAGTTTTATCTCGTTCGTCGATGGTCGAACCAAGGGCCATCGCAGCATTGTCCGGAGCTGAAACAGACAAAACTCAAGCTGCGTTGACTGGTGAACTTGCGCCTGACGATCTCGATCTACCTCATTTATCACCAATCAATGTGACATCCGAGCTTGGTCTCCCTGATGAAACACTGGGCATTTCGGCGCTGAAAGGCAACACTGAAGATCCAGTTGCTCGGTTGCGTTCAATGATTGGTGAAAGGCAGGAAGAGACGGTCGAAATTCTCCGCGGCTGGCTTGAAGACAAGGAGGAAAATGCATGAGCTCAATATCTCATCGCTATAAAGATTTTACCTCCATTGCGCGCGGTCCAGAGGAAGCAGAAATCGCAAAGATTGACATTTTAGAAGAGAAAAGATTGCAAATCTTCGAAGATGGCTATCAGGCAGGGTGGGTTGATGCAATCAACGCTCATCAAACTGATCAAACCAATATCTCCGTTGATTTTGCCCAGAACCTTCAAGACATGTCATTCACCTACCATGAAGCACTGATGAAGCTGACAAATGGTCTTCAGCCACTGTTTGGTGAAATACTGCATAAATTACTACCGCAACTAGCCGCCAACGCATTGGGTGGTCATGTTTTGGAACAGCTTTCTGAGATAACGTCTATGCAGATGGAGGGCACCGCTACAATTACAGTCGCGCCAGAAAACTACGACGCTGTGCAAGCACTGCTTGAACAAAACGAGGCGCATCTTCCTTTTGCATTGAAATCGGAATCAAATCTGAGCGCAGGCCAAGTTTATATCAGACTTGGCCTTTGGGAGCGTGAGATCAATTTGGATGAAGTGACCGATGGCATCGCCAAAGCTGTTTCGGCTTTTTTCCACCAAACCAAGTCGGAGACACCTGATGACTGATACCGCTATGCCCGCTACCGATACCTCAAATCCCTTCACGGCCGTGTCGATTGAAGTCACTGTATGTGTTGGTAAGGCTCGCCCTTTAGTTAGGGATCTGGTGATGCTTGGCGAAAATGCCGTCCTGACGCTCGACCGGCGAATAGATGACCCAGTGGATCTTTACGTTGGCGACCGCTTGATTGCGCGTGGAAGCCTTGAAGAGCAGGAGGGTGATAATTCGGGCCAATTAGTCGTGCGTTTACTTGAGGTGATCGACGCAAAAAAGGGCAACTGATGTCGACGAGAGTTTGGCTGCTTACTTTACTTATGCTCAACTTAGCATTGCTCCCGAGTACTGGATTCGCACAAGATCTCTCAATTTCATTAGGGGATGATACTTCAATCTCCGCGCGCACAATTCAGCTTTTTGCGCTCGTAACTGTCCTCAGCCTTGCTCCTGGGCTAGCAATTATGGTTACGTGTTTTCCATTCCTTGTTACCGTTTTGTCGATCTTGCGCCAAGCCATCGGGCTGCAACAGTCGCCACCAAATATGCTAATTGTAAGCTTGGCTCTATTCTTAACCTATTTTATCATGGAGCCAGTTTTCACTGCGGCTTGGGAATATGGAATTGAGCCCCTTACTGCAAACACAATAGATGCTGAGACAGCTTTTGTTAGAACGCTGGAGCCGTTTCGCGTCTTTATGGCGAACAGACTTGACCCAGATACGTTCTTTGCAATGGCTGAACTTCGACCGGATACAGTAGCAGCTCAACCTACAGCTGATGCTCCGCTCTCGGTATTGGTTCCTAGTTTTTTATTGTCAGAAATCTCTAGAGCGTTTCAAATTGGGTTTTTGATCTACCTTCCATTTTTGATTATTGACCTCGTAGTTGCAGCGATTTTGATGTCGATGGGTATGATGATGGTGCCCCCCGCAGTCGTTTCTTTACCGTTTAAGCTCGCTTTTTTTGTGATCGCAGACGGGTGGGCCCTTATTGCAGGGAGTCTTGTGCGGAGCTATTTTTAGCGGGGTTGTTGAAATTCGAACGGGAAGCGGTTTCTTCGTGAGAATAGCGAAAAGGAAACAATCTGGGAGAAAATCGTACTTGGTACTTTTGCCATATTGTTTTCTCTCATGGGCCTCAGCCCCATAGTTCTCCGCCTTTGGGGCGTCAGTACACTCAACGTAGTGCCATTGTGCCGCTTCTGTACCTGCACACTGAGGGCATTCCTCCTTCTGGACCGCACCCCTTAGCCAGTGCCTTCTGCCTAGGATGGAGACGACACCTTCGCCAAGGTGACGTTTTCCATCGAAATGAACAACCTTTCAGCAATGAAAATTGTGTGGAGACTGGCAGGAAAAATTATCGGCTGACGTGCGGACTGTCTAATGAAGCAAGATGATCCCACGCTCCGCCAACGGGCCTTCAACCAAGAGCAAGCTGAGTGGAAATCGAAAGAAAATAGCTTTGTTTGTTGTGCTTGCGCAAAGTTGGGTTGAGATCGGCGGTCTATTCCGTGAAGATACGGGTAGACGCCATATTCCACGAATCTTAAATTGAGGGACCTCCATGAAGGCATCTGAATACACAAGAGCCCGTGTTTTGAAGGGCGAACCCCTTTCCATAATCAAGGGGTGGCTTTCGGCGGGATGGTCGGATTTTCGTGCAAACCCCGGACTGTCACTGGCTTACGGGATTGGATTGGTTGTTCTGGGTTGGGCGTTGATCTGGGTGCTTGGGGCAACTGGACTGGCGTGGATGTTGCTGCCGCTCCTGGCTGGTGGTGTTCTTGTAGGCCCGGTTGCGACGGTTGGTCTCTACGCCGTAGCGAGAGGCAAAAAGGACGTCGCGGCAAAGGGGCAAATTGCACTGGTCGGGGTTATCCTGATGGTCTTTGCCCTGACGTGGATCAGGGCCGCCACGGTGTTGTTTGCCATTGAATACGGCTTGCGGCCTTTTGCGGGATTTTCCGAGACCTTGGAACTGATGTTGAGCACCCCGTCAGGGTGGATATTACTGATTGTCGGCTCATTGGTTGGTGGGCTGTTCGCAGCACTCGGCTTTGCTGTTTCGGCTTTTTCGCTCCCGATGCTGGTAGAGCGCAACATAGACGGATTTTCGGCGATGGGGCTTAGTTTTAACGCCACTACACAGAATTTCCGGTTGGCGGTTCTGTGGGGCGTTACCATTACCATTCTTTCCGGAATTGGTATTCTAACGGGTCTGCTTGGCTTGGTTATCATCTTCCCGCTGCTTGGGTACGCCACATGGCACGCCTACGCTGAGCTGTTTCAAGGAGAGCCGCAATGACCGCGCCTGTTCCCAACGGATTAATCCGCGTTTCTTCATCACTACAAACCCACAAGCAGGAGGCCTGTCATGCGGTCTGAAATGACGCTCGAAGATCTTGTGCTGATGGTGGTCCTGTTCCTCGTCATGCTGGGAGGTATCGCGATATTGGGCTGGGGTGTGCCAATTGCCTATGTTTTGCATGGGTGGCTTATTGCGATTGGTGCAGGTTGGGGGCTGATGTGGATCATAAACCGCATCACTGATCCCAAAGTCGAAGTTCCGCTGGAATACAGCGACACCGTTATCAAGTATGGTGTGATCGCCACATTGATTTGGGGGGTGGTCGCGTTTGCCGTTGGCGATATCATCGCGTGGCAACTCGCCTTTCCCGATTTGAACGGCGATATGTCATGGTCGAATTTTGGCCGAATGCGGCCTGTTCATACCTCGGGTGTCGTGTTTGGTTTTGGTGGTAACGCGCTGATCGCCACCTCGTTCTATGTAGTGCAACGTACTTCGCGGGCACGACTGGCCAGTGAAACGCTGCCTTGGATGGTTTTCTGGGGATACAATCTCTTTTTGGTTATTGCCGCGACCGGCTATCCGATGGGGATTACCCAGTCCAGAGAATACGCAGAACCGGAATGGTACGCAGACCTGTTGCTGTTGGTGGTGTGGGTCGGCTATCTATTTTTGTATCTCAAGACACTTTCGCGCCGAGCTGAGCCGCATATTTACGTGGCCAACTGGTACTATCTGGCCTTCATCGTAGTCATTGCGATGCTGCATACCGTCAACAATCTGGCAATACCGGTGTCGATCGAATATCCTAAAAGTTATTCGCTCTTTGCAGGTGTGCAGGACGCCATGACCCAGTGGTGGTACGGCCACAATGCCGTTGGGTTCCTGCTGACTGCGGGTTTTCTGGGGATGCTGTATTATTTCCTACCCAAAGCCGTGAACCGGCCGATCTATTCCTATCGCATGTCGATTGTGGGGTTTTGGGGGATCACGTTTCTTTATCTTTGGGCCGGATCGCACCACTTACATTACACGGCCTTGCCAGACTGGGTGCAGTATCTAGGCATGAGCATGTCGATCATCCTGCTGGTGCCCAGCTGGGCATCGGTGTTCAACGGCATCCTGACACTCAACGGTGCTTGGGACAAAGTGCGCACAGATCCTGCGGTGCGTTTCATGATGGTGGCTATTTTGTTCTACGGCCTGTCTACATTCGAGGGATCCTTTATGGCGATCCGGCCAGTGAATTCGCTGAGCCACTATACCGATTGGACCATCGGCCACGTTCATGCCGGTGCGCTGGGTTGGGTCGCCTTCATCACCTTTGGTGCCATGTATAAAATGGTGCCGTGGATCTGGAAACGTGAGGGAACCTATTCCCAAAAGCTGGAGGCCTGGCATTTCTGGCTCGCCCTATCCGGCACTCTGATTTACGTCGGAGCCATGTGGAACAGTGGCATCACGCAATCGCTGATGTGGCAGACCTATTCGGCTGATGGCGCGTTCCAATATTCGTTCCTCGACAGCGTGATCGCGATGCATCCTTACTATGTTGCCCGAGCTATTGGTGGGCTGCTCTATCTGATCGGGGCCTGTATCGGCGCCTATAATATTTACATGACAGTTAGCGGGCCAAAACTGGCTGAAACAGAGCATCCTGGGCCACTTGCCCAACGGCCGGCGGAGTAGACGCATGAGCACACGACATCAAAAACTAGAGCGCCATTCGTTAAAGTTTGCCATGGCCATCCTCGTGGTCGCCTCAATTGGTGGACTTGTTGAAATCGCGCCGCTGTTTACCATCGAAAACACGGTAGAAAAAGTTGAAGGGATGCGCCCGTATACACCGCTAGAGCTGGCCGGGCGTGACATCTACATTCGCGAAGGGTGCTATGCTTGTCACAGCCAAATGATCCGCACGTTGCGTTCGGATGTGGAACGCTATGGTCACTTTAGTCTGGCAGCCGAAAGCATGTATGATCACCCCTTTCAGTGGGGTTCTAAACGCACTGGGCCGGATTTGGCTCGGATTGGCGGAAAATACTCTGATGCATGGCATGTTGCTCATCTAGAAAAGCCCCGCGAACTTGTCGAAGGATCGGTAATGCCGGGCTATGCTTTCCTGTCAGAGGTGAGGTTGAATACCGGCCCGTTGCCAGCAGCGCTGAAAGCGCTGAGTTATACTGGTGTACCTTACACAGATGATCAGATCGAGAATGCTGGTAAGGCGGCCGCATGGCAGGCGGACGCAGAACAGTACTACGAGACCGAATTGCAGGAGCTTTTCGGCGAGAACGTACAAGTGCGCGATTTCGACGGTCAACCGCACATCGTGACGGAAATGGACGCGCTTGTGGCGTACCTGCAAATGTTGGGCACGTTGGTTAACTTCGATGCCCTGAATCAAGAGGAGATCGCCCGATGACACACGATGCTGTTCTGGTTTTCTCTAAAACGGCAGGCGCTATTTACCTGCTGACCGTGTTTCTAGGCGCTGTGCTTTGGACCTATTGGCCGTCACGTCGCCGTATCTATGATGAGGCGGCCCAATCGCCGCTGAATGACGAGGAGGATCATCCATGTCGGTAAAGGACAAGGATCCTATCAGCGGCACTGATATGACAGGCCACGAATGGGACGGTATCAAGGAACTGGACACACCAGTTCCATGGGCTGCCCGCTGGGCACTTTGGATCAGCATAGCCGTGGCGGTTTTGTTTTGGGTGCTCTACCCATCATTCCCATATGCGACGGATTATGCTCGCGGTTTTCTGGGCTATTCCTCTCGGACAGCCGTCAACGAAGCTGTCGCCGCTGCCGAAGCTGAACGTGCGGAGAATTTTGCACCTTTCGCGACTGATGACATCGTAGCACTGGCTGCCGACCCGACATTGGAGGAGTTGTACAGCGCGCCAATCTCCAAGCTGTACGCCGACAATTGCGCGGCGTGTCACCGCAACGATTTGGCCGGACAGGAGGGTTTCCCAAACCTCACCGACGCACATTGGCTGTGGTCCGGCGCGCCTGAAGAAATCGAATACGCCATCCGCTACGGGATAAACGCTGACAATGATGATGCGCTTGTCTCGCAGATGCTGGCTTTTGGGGCTGACGAAATACTGGAGAAACCTGAGATCAATGATGTCACTGATTTCGTCATGTCTTTGTCGGGGCGGGGCGAGGACGTCGCCGCCGTTGCGAGAGGGCAAATTGTGTACGAGGATAATTGTGCATCCTGTCACGGTGATGACGGGCGCGGTGGTTTGGAAGTCGGTGCGCCTGATTTGGGCGATGATCAGTGGATCTACGGCGCAGATCGAGAGCAGATCTATCAATCCATCTACGCAGGCCGCCAAGGCGTCATGCCTGCTTGGGACGGACGGCTGACGGATGAACAAATTCGCATGCTGACGCTTTATGTCCTCTGGGCAGGCGAAGATGGCGGAAGCTGAAGAAAATCCTCGATTTCGCCGGGCCATGTACCTCCTGATGTTTGTCCTGTTATTGGGGTACTTGACCTTTAAGGGCTGGCATCTGTCCGTTGCGTTTGAGGCGTTCAAAGATCAAGCTCTCGAGGGCCCAACCGCAGGGGCCGCCAAGTGAGTGCCTTTGAATCCACGGCACCTGACGGCACCATAAGCCTGACCTGTTCGCTGGAAGGGGTCAATTGTGCGGGCTGTATCGCCAAGATTGAACGGCACCTAAATTCTGTCGAAGGGGTGGTGCTAGCCCGGGGCAATGCTACTACCCGGCGCATGCGCCTGGTTTGGGACGATGCCAAGACCAACAGTGTGGTCTTGTTTGATGCCATTGGTGCACTTGGGTATACGGCGCACCCGTTTGACCCCACACAAAATCAACCGGAGCGTTCATCACTGCTGGGCCCATTGGCCGTGGCAGGATTTGTCATGATGAACATCATGGCCTTGTCCGTTTCTGTCTGGGTTGGCCTCGTTACGGACATGGGGTCTGGTACGATGGGCTTCATGCACTGGCTTTCGGCAGCGCTGACAGCCCCTGCGGTGTTTTACAGTGGTGCTGTGTTCTATGGCCCGGCCCTGCGTGCTTTGCGACATGGCCGGATGACCATGGATACGCCAATAACCATTGCGATCTTTGTCACCTATGCAGCCAGTCTTTTTGAAACTCTGCGCGGGAACGAACACGTTTATTTTGATGCAGTAGTCTCGCTGATATTTCTGCTGCTGATCGGCCGTGTGCTTGAACAGAAACTCAGCAAACGCTCGGGTATGGCAGCGGAAAACTTGCGCGCAATGATGAACGTCACAGCCCGTCGCAAGACGCATTCCGGACACGAGGACGTGCCTGCTGATCTGTTGATGCCGGGGGATGAGGTCTTGATCGAAGCAGGCGAACAGGTGCCCGCGGACGGTATTCTGCTGAATAATCTTGTGCAAGTGGATGAAAGCCCGCTGACCGGCGAAAGCCTACCCGTCAACATCGTAACGAACGCGCCATTGGCGGCGGGGTGTCTGTTGGTCACTGGTCCGGCTGAGATGCGTGTCACCCATGTGGGCAGTGATGCACAGCTTAGCCGCATCGCCGCACTCGCCGAAGAAGCCGCGGCCCATAAAGGGCAAATGCAAGAGCTGGCTGACCGGTTTGCACGTGGTTATGTGCCCTTGGTTTTGATCGGGGGGGCTGTGGGGTTTATTTGGTGGTATTTTATCGCTGGTGCCGATTTTGGCGAAGCGCTGATGATCGCCGTTGCGGTGCTCGTCGTGACTTGTCCCTGCGCGGCGGGGTTGGCCACACCTGCCGTCAGCGCACGAGCTGTCGATATATTGATGCAGGCAGGGATTGTGCTGAAATCAGGTGCCGCGCTGGAACGTCTGGCGCAGATCACACAGGTTGTTGCAGACAAGACCGGAACCTTGACCACAGCCCAGTTACAGCCTGACGCAGACATGAACACCCTTCGTGCTGCAGCTCCGCTTGCTGCGGGTAGTAGTCACCCCTTGGCGCGCGCTTTGTCGGGTGCAGTGCCGATGAAAGCGGCGTCAGATCTTAGCGAAGTTGCGGGGCAAGGCATGCGTACGCAAGACGGAAGGGTATTGGGATCAGCGGCGTTTGTTGGTGTGGCCAGCAGCGCGGAAGGCCCGGAACTGTGGTTTCAACAGTCAGACCAGCCCCCGGTCCGGATTGGTTATGACGAGACCCCGCGCGATGGCTTGGATGATTTTCTGCAAGGACTGCGTCAGCAGGGTCTTCCGCTCACGATCCTGTCGGGAGATCGCGAAGGTTCGGTCGCGCGTTTTGCAAAGGCGCATGGGATAACTGATTGGAAGTCGGAACAGTCCCCCGAGGCAAAGCTCCACTATTTACGGAGCGGCGATGAACACGTGCTTATGCTGGGCGATGGGATTAATGATGCCCCTGCGCTTTCGGCAGCGTCGGTATCAGCCTCGTTCGCTCAAGCAACACAAGTGGCCCAATCGGCGGCGGATCTTGTGCTACTGCAGGCCAATCCTGCGCGGTTGATCCCTGCAATTGAGCTGGCTCGGCAGGCGCACAAGTTGATCCTGCAAAATCTGCGCTTCGCAGCCCTCTACAATATTATCACGGTCCCATTGGCGCTGGCGGGCTGGCTTAGCCCGTTGCTGGCAGCACTACTAATGGCGACATCATCAGTTATCGTATTGGCCAATGGCCTGCGGCTTAGGATGCAGGGATGAGCGCCTCCTTTTATCTGATCCCGATTTCTCTTGTGCTTGGGCTGGTCGCTTTGGTTGGGTTCTTCTGGACCCTGCGCAATGGGCAATACAACGATCCTGAAGGTGACGCGCATCGAATCTTGACCGATGAAGACGACCGCCCGCTGAATGACAATGAACGCCGCCATCTTTGAGGTGCTCATTGATTTGAAGTTTTCTGACTCCTATCTGCCTGCCGATACACGGCCGAACTATTAGGGCCATGAACCACCCAAGCTACGATAGTGTTTGGCTCATCTGGTTGATGGTTTTTTTCGGTGTGTTCGGATGTTGCATGAAACGAATCCCAAGGACTTCTTTCGCTTTTTCAGGACAGCATTGCCAAGGCCGAAACGACGCCAATCCAGCTGACCCGTTCGGACGTTTTATTTAGAGCAACAAACGCGGCTACCTATGATAAATTGTTCATCATCTTCGACTATGCAATTGTCGGTGTTCGGACTGCTTTCGGAAGCTAGCAGCAAATGAACTACGTCTGCCAGGATTTGAGTAAATGTTTGAAGGTCTTCACCACGTCGCTTTGATTGCCAGCGATTACGACGCTTCGAAGCGTTTCTACACCAAGGTTCTTGGCCTTGAAGTGATTGCAGAAACTTACCGCAAAGAACGCGGTTCTTGGAAACTCGATTTGCAAGTCCCCGGGGGTGGGCAACTTGAATTGTTTTCGTTCCCAAATCCGACAGAGCGCCCCTCGCGCCCTGAAGCCTGCGGATTGCGACATTTAGCATTTCGGGTGTCAAATCTGGATGCGACAGTTGAGCACTTACGATCTCATCAAGTAGTTGTCGAAGATATCCGCGTCGACTCGCTGACGGGTGCCAAGTTTACGTTCTTTGCTGATCCTGACGGGTTACCACTTGAGCTCTATCAATGCCTAACCGTTATAAATTAGGAACTTTCTCTATCGGTCGCACAAAATTTAACGAACAACTTGTAAATTTTGGAACGTTCCAATATGAAGTATGGAACGTTCCATATGTGGATGGGGGAAGTCATGCGTTGGATTTTAGTCACGACCAGCATTGTCGCGGTGCAACAGGTTCAAATGACCTGCGTTAACCGTAAAGTATCCGCATGACCAAAGTTGCCGATGCCAGCCAAGCGGCAGACCGCATTCCAGACGGTGCCATTGTGTCTGTCTCGTCGTCTTCGACGCTTGGTTGTCCGGATGCTGTCCTCAAGGCAATTGGTGACCGGTTCGACCGCGACGGCCACCCGCAAAATATCACGTCGTTGCACCCAATTGCCGCTGGGGATGTCTACGGTGTCAAAGGTATGGATCATATTGCCAAAGATGGGTTGCTAAGCCGTGTCTTAGCGGGCTCGTACCCGTCCGGCCCATCCAATGTTGAAATGCCCGAGATTTGGAAAATGATCGCCGAGAACCGTGTGGCAGCCTACAATGTGCCCTCCGGCATTATGTTCGACATGCACAGAGAAGCCGCTGCGCATAGGCCCGGTGTTCTAACCAAAGTGGGGCTTGATACATTTGTTGATCCGCAGCTACAGGGCTGCGCTATGAATGACAAAGGGGCCGGGGTTTCAATCGTAAACCGCATCGAATTTGGGGGCGACACTTGGCTGCATTTCCCAAATATCATCCCAAATGTCGCAATAATCCGCGCCACAACTGCCGACGAACGCGGTAACCTCACCTATGAGCAAGAGGGCGCATATCTTGGCGGGCTAGAGCAGGCCATATGCGTGCGCAACAACGGCGGGCTGGTTATTGCGCAGGTCAAACGGGTTACGGCTAACGGCAGTCTGCGCCCCCATGATGTGCGGGTGCCGGGGCATCTTGTGGACTGTGTGGTAATCGATTCAGACCAAAAGCAGACAACGCAAACCGACTATGATCCGGCTATTTCGGGCGAAGTAATGCGTCCATGGGATAGCTTCAGCCACGCCGAACACGGTATTGAGAAAGTAATAGCGCGACGCGCAGCGCAAGAGTTGCGGCGTGGTATGACCGCCAATTTGGGCTTTGGCATTAGTGCCATGGTACCACGTGTCTTACTCGAAGAAGGTCACCCGGATGCCGTGACTTGGGCGATTGAACAAGGTGCCGTAGGTGGCGTGCCCCTGACAGGGTTTGCCTTTGGTTGTGCTTCTAATGCGGACGCGTTCGTGCCAGCCCCACAGCAATTTATCTACTTCCAGGGCGGGGGGTTTGATATCTCATTCCTGTCGTTCATGGAGGTCGATGTCCAAGGCAATGTGAACGTGTCAAAGCTAAGCAAAAAACCCTATCTGACAGCTGGTTGTGGCGGGTTTGTCGATATTACGTCCCGTGCCAAGAATATTGTTTTCTCTGGTTGGTTTGAAGCAGGTGCAAAAATTGACCTGGACGAGGACGGGATCAAAATATCTGCACCCGGCAAGTTCACAAAGATGGTAGATGAGGTCGAACATGTGACCTTCTCTGGTCGTCGCGCGCGTGAGCAGGGGCAAAACGTCATTTATGTAACTGAGCGCTGCGTGATCCGTTCAACTGACAACGGCCTCATCGCAACAGAGATCATGCCGGGCATTGATCCGCAGGAACATATCGTTGGACCTTCAGGTGGACGTGTTCAGGTTGCCGAAAACGCAGTTCAAATGCCCAAGGCCTTATTGAGCAGAGCTCCGATGGGGTTGAAGCTATGAGTGAAGTAACTCGGAAATATGAAGGCAATGCCGCCGTTCTCACACTATCAAATGAAGGCAAGTTGAATGCTCTAACGACAGGGATGCTGCGACAGCTCGAGGCTTATCTGACTGAGATAGAGCATCAAAACGAAGTTCGCTGTGTCATCCTTACGGGTGCCGGAGAAAAGGCATTCTGTTGCGGTGCCGACATCGCAGAGTGGGGCGGGTTGAGCCCTGCAGAATTCGCACGTTTTTGGGTGCGTGACGGGCACCGAGTTTTTGACCGCCTTGCGCGGTTTAGCAAGCCGACCATTGGTGCTCTTAACGGTCACGCATTCGGAGGTGGGTTAGAGCTTGCGGCATGCTGCGATTTGCGTGTGCTTTCAGCCAAGGCACGGCTGGCCCTGCCGGAAGCGAAGATTGGAATCGTTCCCGGCTGGTCAGGAACACAACGCCTTGCCCGCCTGCTGCCCGAACCTGTTGTCAAAGAAATGGCGCTTTTTGGGCACCAGATAACTGCGGAGCGGGCGTTACAACTTGGCTTTGTAGCCGAGCTTTCTGACGATCCCTCGTCCTCAGCCTACGACATTGCGGGATCCCTTGGCGCGGTCTCTCCGCGCGCAACTGAACTGGCCAAAGCAATGATCCATGGTGCAGTTGGCGAAGATCGCGCGGCCGCGATTGAGGTCTTAGGCAGTGCTGCAGCTGCTGCAAGTGCAGACCGCGATGAAGGCGTTCAGGCTTTTCTCGAAAAACGTTCTCCAAAATTTGACGGGCAATGAGCTTATGAAAGATCTTACAATTAACGCCGCTATCGACTTCGATTTACCGCCTATTTTTAAAGGTAGGCATTTGATTGATGGCGTCTGGATACAAAGCACAGAGACATTTGACCGCATCTCCCCCTCCCATGGGGTTGTGGTTAGCACATCGGCGTGCGGCGGAAAGGTGGAAGCAAATGCCGCTATCGCTGCTGCGCGCCGCGCGTTTGACGCGGGCATTTGGAGCCGTCTTTCAGGCAAAGCTCGCGCGAGTGTTCTACTAAAAATTGCCGATCTTATCGAAGCAAATGTAGAACGCATTGTGGTTCTGGAAACCTTGGAAAGCGGCAAGCCCATCAGCCAGTCCCGAGGCGAAGTCGGCGGTGCGGCTGACCTTTGGCGTTATGCTGCATCTTTGGCGCGCACGTCGCACGGAGATAGCCACAACACACTTGGTGAAGACATGCTGGGTGTTGTGTTGAAGGAACCGATCGGGGTGGTCTCGATCATCACGCCTTGGAACTTCCCCTTTTGGATCCTTAGTCAAAAGCTACCCTTTGCGTTGGCCGCTGGGTGTACCGTTGTGGTCAAACCCTCCGAGATGACGCCTTCTTCGACTGTGATGATGGGAGAGTTGCTGCTAGAGGCCGGGCTTCCCGCAGGTGTTTGCAATATCGTGTTGGGCTACGGCGATCCGGTCGGCAGCGTGATGTCGTCGCATGATGATGTGGATATGGTAACGTTCACCGGCTCGACAGGTGTGGGCAAACTCATAACGCAAGCCTCTTCAGGGACGCTCAAAAAGGTTGCGCTCGAACTGGGCGGTAAGAACCCGCAGGTAATCTTCCCAGACGCTGATCTGGAAAGTGCCGCCGATGCAGTGACATTTGGCGTCTATTTCAATGTCGGTCAGTGCTGTAATTCGTCCAGCCGGATCATCGTCCATGAAGATATCGCTGAGAGCTTTGTCGCGAGAGTGGTTGCACTGTCCAAACTGGTTAAATTTGGTGACCCTTTAGACCCCGAAACGCAGGTGGGTGCGATTGTAACGCCTGAACACAACGCGAAGATCGACGCATATGTACAAGCCGCCATCGCCGAAGGTGCCACTCTGGAACTTGGTGGGGGAGTTATGCCGGTCGAAGGGCTCGGTCATCAGTTCTACCAGCCAACCATCATTAGCGGGGTGCGACCAGATATGGCCATTGCCCGCGAAGAAGTTTTTGGTCCGGTTTTGTCGGTGCTCACTTTCCGCACCTTAGACGAGGCGATTGCCCTGACAAATGACAGCGAATTTGGGTTGTCTGCCGGTGTCTGGAGTGAAAACATGCACACCTGTCTGGAATTTGCCCGCAGAGCGCAAGCTGGGACAGTTTGGACCAATACTTGGATGGATGGCTACCCTGAGCTTGCATTTGGTGGGGTTAAGCAATCAGGCCAGGGCCGCGAAATCGGCAGCTATGGATATGACGAATTCCTTGAGGTGAAATCACTGGTGATGCGTATAGGGCGCAGCCGGGCACCTTGGGTTCAAGCCAGCACCTAACACGGGCTGGTATTTACTTAACGCAAACCGGGAGGAAACCTATGCGTTCGTTTCTAAATACAAAGACAGCAATTGCTCTGGCAATGGCCGTGAGTGCGACAACCGCTTACGCCGAAGATGTTGAAGTCCTGCACTGGTGGACTTCAGGTGGCGAAGCCGCTGCTCTGAATGTTCTCAAAGAGGACCTCAATGGCCAAGGCATTGGTTGGGTAGACATGCCAGTTGCTGGCGGCGGCGGTGAGCAAGCGATGACCGTTCTGCGCGCTCGTGTCACAGCAGGCAACGCACCGACGGCGGTACAGGGCCTTGGCTTTGACATTATTGACTGGGCAAAACAGGGATCGCTGGCAAACCTCAATGATGTGGCCGAAAAAGAAGGCTGGGATGCAGTTGTTCCAGCAGCACTGCAGCAGTTTGCAAAGGTTGACGGCAAGTGGGTGGCTGCTCCTGTGAACGTTCACTCAACCAACTGGGTTTGGGCGAACAAAGCGGTTCTTGATGCCAATGGCATTGCAGCACCGTCAACATGGGAAGAGTTCACTGCCGCGCTTGAAACACTTAAGGCTGCTGGCATCACGCCAATCGCCCACGGTGGTCAGGCTTGGCAGGACACAACCGTATTTGATGCGGTCGCAATGTCCGTGCTTGGAATTGATGGCTATCGTGCAGCCTTCATCGATCTTGATGAAAGCGTGCTTGGTGGTGATGCCATGGTCGAAGCATTCGACCGGATGACTGTAATTCGCGCCAACGTCGATGACAACTTCTCAGGTCGTGACTGGAACCTTGCAACAGCAATGGTCATCAACGGCGAGGCTGGTTTCCAGATGATGGGCGACTGGGCTAAGGGCGAATTCTTGAATGCAGGCAAAGTTCCTGGTGAAGATTTCCTTTGCTTCCGTTTCCCCGGCACGCAGGATCAAGTCACATTCAACGCTGACCAGTTCATGATGTTTGACCAAAGCGGTAATGTCTCCGCCGAGCAGGCAGCATTGGCTTCCGCCATCCTGTCACCGTCATTCCAGTCTGCATTCAATGTCGTCAAAGGGTCGGTTCCGGCACGTACAGATGTGTCTGACGAAGCCTTCGATAATTGCGGCAAGCAAGGCATGGCCGATCTGGCTGCTGCTGCGGCATCCGACAACCTGGTCGGTTCGCTAGCACACGGTCACGCAAACCCTGCATCGGTCAAGAATGCGGTATTTGACGTCGTCACCGCGCACTTTAACGGTGAGTACGACAGCGCAACTGCAGCGGCAGAGCTTGTCGACGCAGTGTCGATCGCAAAGTAACCTAACTTTAACAGGGCGGCGCATGTCGTCGCCCTGTTACCTTGGGTATCAAACTCAACGGCTTCAATGTGAGGAGGTGGCGTCATGGCACTGCACGCCAACGCCGATTTCAAAACACGGCTTCAGATGTGGCTACCCAAATTAGTGTTATCGCCTACGGTGGCGTTGATGCTGGTTTTCGTCTACGGGTTCATCATCTTTTCAGTGTATCTATCGTTTACGGATAGCCGCCTTTTGCCATCCTACGGTTGGGTAGGTTTTGAAAATTATTCCAAACTTTGGCGATTGAGCCATTGGGAAACTTCTATCAAAAACATGGGCATTTTTGCCTTTCTTTATATCGGAATCTGCACGGTCTTAGGCCTTGGGCTTGCGATCTTTCTGGACCAGAAAATTCGCGCTGAGGGGATGCTGCGCACAATTTACCTATATCCAATGGCGCTCAGTTTCATCGTCACAGGTACAGCGTGGAAATGGTTCCTAGATCCCGGAATTGGTTTGGAAAACGTAATGCAAAGTTGGGGCTGGACCAGCTTCGAATTTGACTGGATCAAAAATAGCGACTTTGCGATCTACACAGTGGTACTTGCCGCCGTTTGGCAGACCAGTGGGTTTGTTATGGCGATGTTCCTTGCGGGGCTGCGCGGGATCGACAACGAAATTCTGAAGGCGGCACAAATGGACGGTGCCTCAAATTGGAACCTTTATCGCCGGATTATCATTCCGCAGTTACGCCCCGCTTTTTTGTCCGCTTTTGTTATCCTGAGCCACTTGGCGATCAAGACCTTTGACCTAGTCATCGCCCTGACGGGCGGCGGTCCGGGACGGGCGACGGAACTGCCCGCGACGTTCATGTACTCATACACGTTTACACGCAATCAAATGGGCATTGGTGCGGCATCAGCGACGATAATGCTGATGACGATCGCTGCAATCATGATCCCCTATCTTTATGCCGAACTGCGGGAGAAAAAATAATGTCTGTCGCTACTCAAGATACCGCAATCCGGACCGGGCGCGCCGTACGCGTTTTGATCTATCTGGTGCTATTGTTGTTCGCCCTGTTCTACATGTTGCCGCTTTATGTGATGCTCGTGAACTCGGTCAAACCACTGGATGAAATCACCGGTGGAGGGATGATGAACCTACCTAAAGTTCTTACATTCGAACCGTGGGTTAAAGCATGGTCGTCTGCCCAGATCGGGGTAGAGCCAACTGGCCTGTCGCCGTATTTTTGGAACTCAATCAAGATGGTCGTGCCTGCTGTTGCGATCTCGACAATTTTGGGTGCGCTGAATGGTTATGTGCTGACAAAATGGCGGTTCAAGTATGACACCATCTTGTTTGGATTGATGCTGTTTGCTTGCTTTATTCCGTTCCAAATTGTCCTGATCCCGATGGCGCGGATGCTGGGATTGATGGGTATGGCGGGGTCTACCAGTGGTTTGGTTCTGGTACATGTGGTTTACGGGATCGGGTTCACGACGCTCTATTTCCGCAACTACTATGCCGTTTTCCCGACCGAACTGGTGCGGGCTGCACAGATTGACGGAGCGGGTTTCTTCCAGATTTTCTGGCGTATTCTGCTGCCTTCGTCAGGGCCGATCGCGGTCGTTTCAATCATCTGGCAGTTCACCAACATCTGGAACGATTTTCTGTTTGGCGCGTCCTTTGCGGGGGCCACCAGTCAGCCAATGACGGTCGCGCTGAACAACTTGGTCCAGGCCTCTCATGGTGTGAAAGAATACAACGTCCACTTTGCCGGAGCGATATTGGCAGCAACGCCCACGCTCCTCGTCTACATCGTCGCGGGCCGTTACTTCGTGCGTGGTCTGATGGCTGGGTCAGTGAAGGGCTAAGTCATGTTGGTTGAAGACCAAAGCCTGCCGGCTTCTCGCCTTATCGAAATCATCAAACGTCGGTGTGTGATCCGACCTCAACGCATGGGGAACAACACAAATGAATAGATGCGCCAAAGGGTGGGAGAGTGCCCCACCGCAAACGGCTGTGGGTTTTGACAAGACCGATGGGATCTATGGTGTCGTTCCTCCGACCGTCCACAGCGCGGGTATTATTTGGACCTCGAAACCAGCATTCGCGCAAAGCGGAGCAGGCAACCCGACGACATGGGAAGAGTTCAACGCTCACGCCCCGCAACTAAGGAGCAAAGCAAATGGGCTTTCTTGATATCGACAACACGACCAAATCTTATGGCTCAGTCGAGGTTCTTCATAAGATCGACATTTCGATTGAAGAAGGTGAATTTCTGGTTCTGGTTGGTCCGTCCGGATGCGGTAAATCTACGCTGCTGAACATGATTGCCGGGCTGGAGGAAATCACCAGCGGCGAAATCCGTATCAAGAATGCTACGATGAACGGGGTCCACGCGTCCAAGCGCAATATTGCGATGGTTTTTCAATCCTACGCTCTTTACCCCAATATGACGGTGGGCAAGAACATCACGTTCGGGCTTGAAATGCACGGCACACCTAAACCCGTGCGTGAAAAGGCAATGAATGACGTAGCCAAACTTTTGCAAATTGAACAATTGCTCGACCGCAAGCCGGGTGCCTTGTCCGGCGGACAGAGACAACGGGTTGCGATGGGCCGTGCGCTGGTGCGCGATCCTGATGTTTTCCTATTTGACGAACCTCTGTCGAACCTCGACGCCAAGCTGCGTGTCGACATGCGCACCGAGATTAAGAAGCTACACCAAAAACTTGGTACGACAATTGTATATGTGACCCACGATCAGATTGAGGCGATGACGCTTTCGACACGCATCGCGGTGATGAATGGCGGCTACGTTCAACAGTTGGGCACGCCGCAGGAAATCTACGATACGCCTGCAAATATATTTGTGGCAACCTTCATGGGTTCGCCTGCGATGAACGTTTTGCCTGCGAAAGTCGCATTGGAAAACGGAAGGCCTGTGGCGCACTTGGCGCTGCACGACGGGACGATCACGTCGTTGCCCTTTAGTCAGGATAACATGGCCGATTGGGCGGGTAAGGATATTCTACTTGGGATCCGCCCTGAAACGATCACGGACGAGGACGCCGCAGATCGTAAATCGTCCAATATCGCCTATATGACTAACCAGATCATCGTAACTGAACCAGCGGGCTCTGACACGTTTGTAACCATGACCATGGGCGGTAAAGACGTGATTGCACGCATGCGCTCAGATGCCGAAGTCAAAGCCGGCGCGGAATTCAATTTTGCTGTGAACATGGAAAAAGCTGTGGCGTTTGATCCTGAAACAGAAACCCGCATTGTGCCATAATGCAACCGGACGTCATCATCATCGGTTCCGGCATGGGTGGTGCGACGCTTGCTGCCGCTCTTGCGCCGACCGGCCGCAAGATCGTGATCCTTGAGCGCGGGGAATATTTGCTTCCTTCACCAAAAGACCGCGACGCTCGCGCAATTTTTGGCGATGGGGTTTTTAGACCGGATGAGCAGTGGTTGGATGGGAAGGATGAGCCATTCAATCCAGGAAACTACTATAACGTGGGCGGCAACTCAAAATTCTATGGCGCTGTGTTGATCCGCTACCGGCAAGAGGACTTTGAAGTCATCAAACATCAAGGTGGCCAGACCCCCGGTTGGCCGGTCAAATACGACGACCTTGAGCAAGACTACCAGGCGGCAGAGACACTTTACGCTGTGCGCGGTGAGCTTGGCGATGACCCGACAGAGCCACGTCATTCAGGCTCTTACCCTTATGGACCGGTTGCGGATGAACCTGAAATCACCGATTTGCGTGAGCGGTTGAAAAAGGTGGGATTGTGCCCGTCAACACTACCTTTGGGTGTTGATATTGATCGCTGGCTAGGCGCTGGCCAAACAACATGGGACGCCTACCCAGACACATGCGGCGGCAAAATGGATGCGCAGACCTGTGGGTTGGCCACCGCTCTCGGGTATCAGAATGTCACGTTGCAAACAGGCTGCCGCGTCTTGTCGCTGGATAGCGGTCCAGACGGCCGGGTGACCGGCGTGCAGTACGAAAAGGACGATCAGAGGGCCACGCTTTGCGCCCCACTCGTCGTCCTAGCGGCTGGTGCTGTTCAAAGTGCCGCGCTGCTGTTGTCCTCGGCCAATGACAATTGCCCTACAGGGTTGGCCAACCAATCGGACCAAGTCGGACGTAATTTCATGAATCACAATTGTTCGGCGGTGCTTGCTCTGCACCCATTTCGGCGCAATCGCTCGGTGTATCAAAAGACGCTGATGGTGAATGATTTCTATCTACGCAAGGGCGCTCGTCCCCCATTAGGTAACATCCAGATGCTGGGCAAAATCACGGGACCAATCTTGGCTGCGCAATCCAAACTGCCTGAATGGCTGGCGGAGCTGATCGCCGAGCGGAGTTTTGACTTCTATGCGATGTCAGAAGATTTGCCCAATCCCGAAAGCCGGGTAACGGTAAACGGGGGACAGATTAAGCTGGACTGGAAACGGTCAAATTGGGCCGCACATCTGCTCTTGGTCGGTAAGTTAAAAACAGCACTGCGCCGCGCCGGTTTCCCAGTGGTGATTTCCCGCGCGTTTGATCGTCGCACGCCGTCGCATCAATGCGGCACGGCGCGCATGGGGGCAGACCCCAAGACGAGTGTTGTTGACACATTTGGCCGAAGCCATGGCCACCGGAACCTGTTTATCGTCGATGCGTCAGTCCTGCCGACCTCTGCTGCCGTAAATCCCGCGCTGACCATTGCGGCACTTGCGCTGCGTACCGGCCGGCACATTATCCAGACGGAGTTTGCGACATGAAGTCCAGCGGATACGATTTCATTGTGATCGGTGGCGGGTCCGCGGGCTCTGTCATTGCGGCAAGGTTGAGCGAAAACCCAGACGTGCGGGTTTTACTTTTGGAAGCAGGCGGAAGTGATCGACACCCGTTTTTTCACCTGCCGGCAGGTTTTGCAAAAATGACCAAGGGCATCGGGTCTTGGGGCTGGTCCACGACGCCGCAGCGCGCAATGCAGAACAAGGTTTTCAACTACACTCAAGCCAAAGTCATCGGCGGTGGGTCGGCGATCAACGCGCAAATTTACACGCGTGGTGCTGCACAGGACTATGATGAATGGCGTCAGATGGGCTGCATCGGATGGAGCTATGCCAATGTGCTGCCCTACTTCAAAAAATCTGAGGATAACGACACCTACAACGGCGAATTTCACGGAACGGGCGGGCCGATGGGCGTTTCAATGCCTGCAGCACCGCTGCCGATTTGCGACGCGTTCATTGCGGCGGCAGAGCAAGTGGGCATACCTGCAACCAAAGATGTTAACGGCGCCAAGCAGGACGGCGCAGGCTACTACCAGCTGACCCAACGCAATGCGCGGCGATCTTCGGCTGCCATGGCGTTTCTTGCGCCCAACAAATCACGAACAAATCTGACCGTCCAGATGAATGCGCAGGTGCGTCGGATCACCGTCGAAAATGGCCGTGCAACAGGGGTCGAGATGGCCGATGGCAGCATGATCAAAGCTGACCTTGAAGTGATCTTGTCGTCAGGGGCCATTGGCTCTCCGCGTTTGTTGCAGCTTTCAGGGATTGGTCCGGCGGATGAATTGAAAGGGGTCGGGATCGACGTGATCTATGACCAACCCAATGTAGGCGCGAACTTGCAAGACCATTTGGACCTTTATGCGATCTGCGAGGTTACCGGCCCGCATACTTATGACCGCTACGCCAAGTTGCATATGTCGGCGTTGGCGGGACTGAAATATCTGTTTCAGCGCAAGGGGCCAGTGGCGTCGAGCCTGTTTGAAACTGGTGGATTTTGGTATGCAGACGAAAATGCTCGGTCCCCTGATCTTCAGATGCATCTCGGGTTGGGAACGGGAATTGAGGCTGGGGTTGAAGCAATGCCCAATGGTGGCGTGACGCTAAACGCCTGCCATCTGCGCCCGCGATCGCGCGGGACAGTGCGCCTTCAAAGCGACAATCCTGCAGACATGCCGTTGATCGATCCAAACTATCTGTCAGACCCTTACGATCGTGAAATGTCGATCCGTGGCTTGAAGCTGGTTCAAAAAATCCTGTCCCAAGATGCGCTCAAGCCATTTATCATGGCAGAGCGGCTGCCTGGGCCAGATGTGCAAACGGACGAGGACTATTTCAATTTCATCTGCGTGCATTCCAAGACATCGCATCACTGCGCGGGCACCTGCCGGATGGGCAGCGACGCAGGAGCTGTGCTTGATTCGCGGTTGCGCTTCAACGGTATCGAAGGGCTGCGCGTCTCCGATGCCTCTGTCATGCCGCAGGTCAATTCATCAAATACTAATGCTCCCTCCATCATGATCGGTGAAAAAGCCGCTGATATGATCAAACAAGATCAAGGACTTATGCAATGATCCGTCACATCGTACTAACAAAGTTCAAACCCGAAACTACAGAAGATAAAATTGCGAGTATCTATGCGAGCTTGTCCAAGCTGGCGCAAGAATTAGAGGGCGCGCAAAATTTTACGGGAGGTCGTTCGGAAAGTCCCGAACAGATTGAGCGTGGATACATGCATGGATTTGTTATCGATTTTGACAGTTGGAGTGCCTTGAAAACTTATGCCGATAACCCGGTGCACAAAGAGCTTGGTGGTCAGCTTGTTGAGAATGCGGTAGGGGGCATCGACGGCATTCTAGTATTTGACTTAAGTGTCTAGCGTCGCCGTATCCCTCTTGTGAGGGTCGCGAGACCGAGAGTGATCAAGACGATAGAGATTGGTGTATGGGGCAAAGACCGACAATCCTGGATGTAGCAAGACACGCCGGCGTGTCGAAATCGACGGTTAGCCTTGTTTTACAGCAAAGCAAATCGGTCAAGGAGTCGACGCGTGTGGCCGTACGTCAAGCCATGGCGGATATTGGTTATGTCTATAATCGCTCCGCTGCGACACTGCGCTCTTCATCATCTGGGCTGATCGGTTTGGTCATTAACGATTTGCGAAACCCGTTTTTTACCGAGTTTGCGACTTCGTTCCAAATGGAGCTAGCGCAAAACGGCTTTGCCACTGTCCTCGCCAACACAGATGAAGACCCAAGCATTCAGGCGCGCATGATTTCTTCGCTGGTTGAACATGGCGTTTCAGGGTTTGTGATCTCGCCAGCCTATGGCGGTGCAAATGAAACACGTGCCATATTAAGGGCGGCGGGCACGCCCGCGCTGCAGGTTTTTAGATCCTTGGCTGAAGATAATGATCAAATCCCGCTGATCGCTCCAGACTATCAACTTGGAGGCCGACTTGCGACGGAACATCTGTTTGATATGGGATGCAGGAACATTGCATTTCTAGGCGGATTGAATGGACGGCCGGTGACCCAAGACCGGATGAGCGGGTATTTGTCTGTTTTGAAACAACGCGGTATCAACCCAGTCGTGCTGACTGGCGAAGCCACACGGCATTTTGGAAAGGTCATGGTTGCAAAGCTGGCGGAAGACCATCCAGACGTAGATGGTGTTATTTGTTTTAATGACCTCGTGGGCTTGGGCGTTTTGTCGGCTTGTGTCGAACGTGGTATTAAGGTCGGGCAGGATTTGAGGGTCGTTGGCTTTGATGACATCGAAGACTGTCAGGACAGTTTCCCGTCCTTGTCATCAGTGAGCTGCAACATCCCTGATTTTGCGAAATCCACGGCTGCGCATATTCTCAAATGGATCAAAAACGGGGAGCGACCACCAAGTCGTGTACGCTCCGACGTAAGATTGGTGCAACGCGCTTCTAGCGGTATCTAGCCAGTTTTGAACTCAAATCTCTTGACGAAATAGTGTGCTCCGGTTATGTATTTTTACAAAATTGGAACGTTCCAAATGAGTTGCCGCTGAGGTTGATTTCACGGCTAGCGAGGTCTCCAGTCTAATGTGTTTAGCTATCCGGAGTGATTGATATGACAGAAGTAAGGGTCGCTGTTTTAGGCGCTTCGGGGTGGATGGGCAAAGTCCACACCATGGCATACCAAACCTTTCCTCATTTTTTCGGCCAGGAAGGTGGCACTGCGAAGGTAGTCGCACTTGTTTCATCTAACCCGCAGGCTGCTCAAGATCTTGCGTTCCGCGCTCCCGACGCGAAAATCTTGCAAGACTGGAGACAGGCGGTCAACGACCCCGAAGTGGATCTGATTGATATTTGCCTGCCTGACAACCTGCACTATGAAGTCGCAAAAGCGGCCTTGCTTGCGGGCAAACATGTCTTTTGTGAAAAGCCTTTGGCAGACACTGCGGTGCAGGCCAAGGAGCTGGCTGAGATCGCGCAACAGATGGGTGTCATCACCCGCGTCGGCCACGCGTTTCCACGCAATCCTGTCCATGATCTAGCCAAGGAAATTATCGACAATGGCGAGATCGGCGAAATCAAGATGTTCAAAGGCTGCCAGCATGTCGATATGTTTGGCGACCCGCTGGCACCTTACATGTGGCGTGCCAATGGCGAACTCGCTCCGACAGGCATTGTTGGGGACACTGGCAGCCACGTCTTCAGCTTTATGGAATTTTTGGTGGGAAAGGTCAGTTCGCTGATCGCTGACAATTTCATTGTGACTGAAAAACGACCCATCGTTGACGGCGTGAGTTTAGCTGCCGAAACTAGCCTTTCGGGAGATGAGGAATGGGCCGACATCACGAACCCCGACGGCACGAATTTGCTTTGCGCGTTTGCCAATGGCGCGCGGGGTATTGTTGATTTCAGCCGTGTCGCAACGGGCCGAAAATTCAGGCAGACCTACGAGATCTACGGGACCAAAGGCAGCCTTGTTTATAATTACGACGAGGTGAACCGCCTGCGGTTCTACTCCAATGACGACAAAGTCGGACGCCGGGGATATCGCGAAATTGACGTGGGACCGGAGAATGAAACCTACAAAGCGTTCCTTCCGCTGCCGAATTTTGCGCTTGGGTATAATGAAAGCAAAATCATCGAGGTCGCCGAAGTCATCCGTTCAATTACCACCAACCGGCCGATGTGGCCCACGTTTGAGACCGGCCATCACATCTGCCAGATTGTAGATGCTTGTATGGCGTCCTCTCGCTTGAAACGCTGGGTCGATATTGACTAAACTCTGCGGCCATTCAAAGGAATCTGAGCCCCGTGACAACGCCTGTCCCACAATCCATCCTTGATGCGCTTACCGATGTCGAAATGCCGCACCTGCGACCCGATGCCGACTTTGAATCCCAACTGGAAATTGCGGGCTACATTTTGCCTGTTCATCGCTGTGGTTGTCTGGTTGTAGGCAGTGGGGCTGCCGGGCTGCGCGCCGCGGTTGAGGCGAAACGGCGCGGCACCGATGTCACGATCATTAGCCAAAGCGCGTGGGGCGGCACATCGGCCTGTTCGGGGTCGGATAAACAAACGCTACACACAGCCAATACCGCCGATCAAGGCGACAACTTCAAGGACATGGCGCGCGCGATCCGAGCAGGTGGCGCAATGGACGAAGACACAGCCTATATTGAGGCTGTTGGCTCCACCCGTGCGATGGCTTCGCTGCAGTTTTTGGGGCTGCCGTTACCACAAGACAGCCTTGGTGGCACGCTGCGGTATCAGACAGATCACGACAGCGTGGGTCGCGCTACAAGTTGCGGGCCGCGCACGTCGCGCCTTATGGTCAAGGTTCTGGCGTCGGAAGCATTGCGCCTTGATATTCCGTTTCTGAATCAGACGACCGCAGTGAAAATCCTCACAAATGGCGCGGGCGATACCCGGCATGTCGTCGGTCTTTTGGCTATCCGGTCCAAAGACAAATCTATGGAAAATCCATACGGTTTAACCCTGTTCCAATGTTCAGCACTTGTGATTGCCGCAGGCGGGCCAGGCGAGCTTTACCGTGACAGCGTATTCCCGAACGGATGTTTCGGGACGCTTGGATTAGCGCTGGAGGCGGGGCTGGAGCTGGTCAATATCACCGAAAGTCAATTTGGCATCGGTACCCGACGTGAGGGTTTTCCGTGGAATCTGTCAGGCACATATGTGCAGGTCATCCCGCATATATATTCCGTCGATGAAGATTGTGTTGAGCATCACTTTTTGGCCGACTATTACCGCACCACTCAAGAGCTTGCGTCGAATGTCTTTCGCAAAGGTTATCAATGGCCGTTCCACGCGACACGGATGCTGGATTTTCAATCGAGCCTTGTTGATTTGGCGATTTTCACCGAGGGCCAAAAAGGGCGGCGGGTCTTTATGGATTTCAACCGGAATCCGTTGCCAGTGCCCGGCGATCAACCATTCAGCCTCGACCGTTTGGACGCAGATGTGCACAGCTACCTCAAAGCGGCGGGCGCTTCTTTCGATCTACCAATTGACCGTCTAAGGCACATGAACCCGCTCGCGATCGAATTATATAAACGCTACAAAGTGGATATCACCGCCGACCCTCTGGAGTTTGCGGTTAACAATCAGCACATGAACGGCGGCATTGCGGTCGACACGTGGGGCCGCACTAATATCAGTGGCATCTACGCGACCGGTGAGGCGGCAGGGACACATGGCGCAACACGACCGGGTGGATCGGCCCTGAATGCAGGGCAAGTTTTTGGAACCCGTGTTGCTGAGCATATCGCGGCAAGTCAGCAGGCGATTACGGTGCCGGATGCGGACGTCACCGATCAGGCCAACCGGGCCATTGCAAGTATTCAAGCGGTTCTTAAGACAAAGAGTGATCTGACGGCAGCGGATATCCGAAAAGATGTGCAGGCGCGTATGAGTGATCAGGCTGGGATTCTTTGCACGGCCAAGAACGTAACAGATGGCCTTGCCGCAGCGGTCGCACTGAATGACGAAATTCGTAACAAGGGGATCACTTTCAGCCGTCCCAGTGAAGTTGCACGGGTAATCCAATGGCAGCAAATGGCACTTGCCTCCGAGGCCGTGTTGGCCGCGCTTAACAGCTACATCGCGAACGGTGGTGGTAGCCGTGGCGCACGCGCGATCTGCGACCCAGATGGTAATGCTGTCCCGATGTCGTCGCAGGGCCCGCTGCCTCTGGTTCGTTTCCGGACGGAACGGGAGGTCGATAAGGAACAACAGATCACTGTCAGGTTTGATGGTGAAAAGATGGCTCTCTCCACCCGTCAAAACAGATCTTTCGATGAAACCGAAAAAGCTTTCTTTGAGCGTGATTGGCCCGCGTGGTTGACTGGTGGGATTTACGATCTAGAGAAAAAGGCAAGCGAATGATGCTCACCTTCAACTCTCCCAAAGTCGTATCCATAGGCGAAGCGATGGTCGAAATGGCTGTGGTTGGCGACAATCAGTACCGTCGCGATTTTGCAGGCGACACCTACAATACAGCTTGGCACATCGCCCAAGTGCTTGGAGATAAATCGGAGGTCAGTTTTGTCACCTGCGTCGGCACCGATACAATGTCCGATCGTTTCTTGGAGCAGATAAAAGAGGATGGGCTTGATACATCGGCAATAAGGCGTGTCGCTGATCGCAACATGGGTCTCTACTTGATTGAACTCGACGGAGTTGAGCGAAGCTTTCACTATTGGCGTAATGCATCATCTGCAAAGCTCTTGGCCGACGACCAAGATTGGCTCGATGCCGTGATTAAGGGTGCGGGTCTGATCCATATCTCTGGAATTACGCTGGCAATTCTTTCACCCGTCGCGCGGGCTCGATTACTTAACGCGTTGACGAAGGCACGGCACAACGGCGCCCGCGTTTCATTTGATCCCAATATCCGCCCAAAGCTCTGGGCGTCGACACAGGAAATGCACCAAACAGTTTCCGATTTTCTCAAGGTTACGGACATCGCCTTGCCAAGCTTTGATGATGAGCAAAACCTCTGGGGGGATGGATCGCCAGCTATGACAATTTCCAGAATAGCCGCTGCGGGGGTGACAGAGATTGTGATCAAGAACGGTGAGGACCCGGTTTCCGTGTTGAGTGCGGGGCAAAACTTCACCATCGAAACGCCTGCCATCGCCGGGATTCGTGACACAACAGGAGCAGGGGATGCGTTCAACGCTGGCTATCTTGCGGCGCGATTGCGTGGGCAGGCCCCAGAGGATGCAGTTGCTTGGGGGCAGAAAAGCTCGGGAGAAGTCATCTGTCATTTTGGAGCACGTATTCCCAAAGGGCATGATCCAAAGTTACCAATTTGATTCTAAGGGGGCAGCACTGTTCATTAACCAAAAGGAGTGGTCTGTGAAACCAGCGGAACTCCAAGTTTGATCTAAAACTGATTTTCAGGAGAACTAAACACCCGAGGCACGTGCTATTTCCAGCTGCGCCAATTTTAGAAAATGGTAGCTTGACTGACTATGGTAGTCGGTATCTTCGCATAGAGTTATCCGACACCCCAAAACAACAAACAAAAAGAAGTTGGAACGATTGCGCCCAAGCCTATCGTGTCGGGCGCAATCGTTCATGTTACCTGTTTCACTTGATCGCGAGGATATCGAAGTTACTGACATTTGCCACGACACCTGCGTCCCAACCGCCAGCAACAAGGTCGTCTGACTGGGTGTTCAGCGGCTCAGAAACTTGACCTGCAAAGTGGGCTTCGCGCCCAAAGTTATCTGCAAAGATGTCGAAGATCGCAAAGTTGTTTTCGTCGATTTGCAGTGCCACCCAGAACAGCGTCTTGGGTTCTGTGTCAGCAACAATCGGGCCTACGGCGGTTAGCAGGGCGGCCAATCTCTCACTCTGGCCCGGTGCGGCTTCTAGCTTGATATATGTGGCAGTTGTCGCTGTGTAGAGGTCAACAGGTGTTTTCGCCGATAGCACGTTGGCGTTATTGATGTTGGCGACAACACCCGCCTCCCAGCCGCCTTTGACCAGAGTGTTTGCATTCTCCTTCAAAGCACCTGCGACTGCGCCGGAGAAGTGCGCCGTTCTGGCACCCTCATCTACAATGACGTCAAAGATTGCGAGGGTGTCTTGAGCTTGCAGCGCAAACCAAAGCTCGGTCCCGGGCTCAGTTTCCTTCACTAGAGCGCGGCACCTGCCAGAAACTCTGCGAAGGCTTCGCTTTGACCCAAAGCTGCTGGCATTTCGATAAAGCTGGCAGTGTAGTTGTTCATGACGTTTTCCTGTGCGTTTGCGTTTGCGTTTGCGGTTGTTGTAGTTGTGATTAGGGCCAGTGTTGTGAGCATCTGAAGAATTTGAGTTTTCTCGGTCGTCTCCTGCATTGAGTTTCATCGCATCAAATTTCGATATGCCCTTGTCCCATGACGCACGCCGCAAGTGCATCCAACGTGTCGCAACCTTCTCTCACGGCTGCCATCAAGAAGTTGGAAGCAGAGCTGGGTGGCGCACAGTTCATCCGAGACCGTGCGGGTTGTCGCCTAACTCCGCTTGGAAAGCTGATGTTTACAAGGCTTAAGAGGGTTCACACAGAAACTCAGGAAGCTAAGGCTGAGGCAATCAGGCACACGAGACTAGAAAGGGTTCCAATCAGAATTGGTGTTGGTGAAACGATTGGTCACAATAAAGTTTCAGAGGCCGTGGAACGGTTTCGGGCGCGCTTAGCTCAAGCCGAGATCGAATTGATCGTCGCACCATCTGAAGCTCTGTTTTCAGGGCTTCGGGGCGGTGATTTCGATATTGTCGTTACAGCCGAAAATGTGAGCCCCGAGCTCTATCGCATAGATACTCTCTATCGGGAGGAGTACCGTGTTGTCGTTGCGATCGGCCACGCTCTGGCGAACCAGGACGCGGTGTCCCTCGCGGACCTGGCCAAGACCAGCATGCTAAACAGGCCAAATTGCGAGATGCGCGATACACTTCATGAGACGTGTGCCGGTCATGGGCATGTCCTTTATGCAGCATATCGTTCCAACCGCGTGGACTGGTTGATTGAACTTGCAAGGCAGGGCTCCGGAGCCGTAATCCTCCCTGCGACAGCAATCCCAGCTGATCGGGGGCTAGTATCGCTCCCGATCAAGGACATTGAACTCGCCCGTGAGGTAGTGGCCCTACGCTACCGGCATCAGGCAACAAGACCAGAAACAAACGATTTGGTTAGGGAGATTTCGCGCAGCTAGAGCCGCTGAGTTCTGACAAAGCGGAGTTTCATCCCAACGTCAGCATTTGTATTGATGGCCCCAAACTAGACATCTCACCGCGTTGGTCAGGTAAACCCAACTTGGTAGTTTGCCGTGCGGAACCTTACTGCCGATTATTGCGGTATCGCCAATACCCGCTGTGTGAGTGAGGCCATGAAAACTCAGTTTGGGTTCATGAGGCTGACAAAGAATAATCCAAGGTCATCAAAGTCGGTCATCCGCTGCACATTAGCGATGTATTGATCGGGGCGGACAATTACCAGCGCACCTTTCTGTCGATCGATTCCTCTTTGATCAAAAATATCAAGGCCATTTTTGAAATCTGGACAGAACACTTTTTCATAGTCGACCAAGCGGTAGAGGCCTTTCGTTGGCCGCAAAAGGCTTGGCATCGTTTCGAACTTCATTTCCTGATGCGGCATTTGAAATATGGCGCGGACATCAATCACGCTGTCGACATGTTCGCCCTTCCCAACGGTAGCGCCGAAAGGGTTAGTTGGATGTGAAATGTAGTCGCAAAGCTCAGCGATGCCGCCTCCAGGCTGGCCCACATCCTCCGCACCTCCAAAGGCAAATATGCGCCAGCGACCATCAGCTTTTAAAACATGACCCAGCTGCATAGGTTTGCCATCGCCTAATCGAATAACCGGGGCGGAATGGAATCTCATCCCGACTGTTAGTCCATTTGCAAGGGTCTGATGCTTGGTTGTTCGGGTAATGATGGACGGATCATATCGTGTCTCGACACCAGCGGTGTAGCGACCATGTCGTTTGAAATATATTTGAAACTGCGCGGCCTCGCCGGCGTTCTTGGGTTTTGCGCTGAACAGTCGCGCCATGTCACGATCAAAATCGATCAGCTCTTTTGCTTTGGCGCGGCGCTCTTCCGAATAGGTGTCCAGCAACATTGGCTTTGCCTGACCGCGCAGAACGGCCGCAAGCTTCCAACCCAGATTAAATGCATCCGCCATGGAAACATTCATGCCTTGCCCAGCCTTAGGGCTATGCGTGTGGCAGGCATCACCAGCGATGAAAATGCGCGGAGTGCGTTGGCCTCGTTCGACAACTGGCACATCATCGAAAGCGTCACACACCCGTTGGCCGATTTCATAGGCTGACCACCATGCAACTTCTTTCACATCGAGAAGGAAGGGGCTGAGGATATCGCGCGCCTTTTGGATCAACATATCAGGCGATACGTCGCGATCAGCGGCTCGCTCTTCCCCCTGCAGCGCATCCAATTCGATATACAACCGTACCAGATAACCGCCCTCGCGGGGGATGATCAGCATGCTGCCAAGGTCTTGTGACTGAATGGCGGTCTTAAGTCGGATATCGGGGAAGTCTGTGACGGCCAGTACGTCCATGACCCCCCACAGCTGTCGCGCAGAGTCGCCCATAAGCTCTTGACCTACGGATTTACGCACAACGCTGCGCGCACCGTCACAGCCAACGACATACCGCGCGCGGATCGTTTCAATCTTACCTTCCGTATCCAAGCAACTGAACGTCGCGGTGACGGGGTAATCCGGGTCCTCGGTCGTGATCAGCGAAATCAGTTCGCGGTCATAATCAGGTTCCATTCGATGCGAAGAATAACGCATCACATCCAAGTAAAAGTCGTGGATACGCGCTTGACTGAGGATGACGTGAGGCATCTCTGACAGATCGTCTTCAACGTCTTGAATGCGGTCCGCCCGGTGCAAGCCATTGCCTTCGGCATCTGGTCGCCAGAACGAGACTTCGTTGACCCAATAGGCCTCTTTCAGAACCCGTTCAGCGAACCCAAAGGCTTCAAACATCTCGATTGAGCGACATGCGATGCCGTCAGCTTGGCCGACTTCAAGTGGACCGGTTTTGCGCTCCATAATCCGGGTTGTGATGTCTGGAAATGCGGCAAGTTGCGCGGCCAGCGTCAGGCCGGCCGGGCCGCACCCCACGATCAAAACATCAACGTCGCTTTGATCGGTCGCGGATGGTGTCTGTAATGCGACCGCAGGATCACCGGGTCGAAAGCCATTCAAATGATACTGCATGCAACTACCCCTTTTTGAATGTACGCACACTAGTACTGAACAACAACGCCGTTTCTTGCGATCGAAACGTCAGACCAACAAGCTCTCCTTGGGCTAATTTTGCGGCTCAACGCGAAGATGGTAGGTTACAGACAGTGACCATATCGGCGCGGTAAAAAACCAAGCCACCCATCTTGAACCAATACCGGACACCGGACCCACTATGGCGTCCGCTATTTTTGGCAGCTCACGAATGCTCTTCTACTTCAAGAGCATCTGCAAGTTTTTCGTATGTGACCGGTTTATCAATGAACACTGTGTAATCGGGCACGGTTTTCTTGGCTGATGATTTGCCCGACATGATGATGGTTTTTGTTGCGGCTTTCGTGCGCGCGGCCATCTCGATGAGGTCAAGACCATCGATGGTCCCGCCTAGATCAAAATCACTAAGCAGCAAATCAAAACGGTTCTGCTGAAGCAATGTCAGCGCATTCTGACCGCTCCCACTCGAAGTAACATCGTATCCGAGATCTTCGAGAAGTTTCCTGACAACTTTCCGCGTCTTCGGGTCGTCTTCAACAAGCAAGGATGTCTTTGCAATAGCGATTTTCGGTTTCTCATTATCAACCGTAGCAAGAGGTAGAAGTACTTCAATTTGTGTACCGCGCGCTACTTTACTTTCTATGTTCAGGTGTCCGCCAGTTTGCCGGATAAAGCCGTATACAATGGACAGGCCAAGCCCAGTTCCACCTTCCGCCTCGCGAGTTGTGAAGAATGGCTCAATCGCGTGATCCAGAATATCCAAAGGCATGCCGTGCCCGTCGTCCTCTATCAATATGCATGCTTGGCTTGTGCTGTGTTGATCCAGTGTGACTTTGATGTGTCCCTCGTCGGCGATAGCGTTATTCGCGTTCAAAATCAGATTTAAAAGCGCGGATTCCAACTGACCGGGGTCCACGCGAACATGCAGCGGCTTCAGTGGTAAAGAGATATCCAGCTCCGCGTTTGGTTTGAGGCCGATTTCAACAAGATCAGCCATGCCCTCGATCAGAACGTTTAGGTTTACCAACTCTGGTGCTAGGCTTTGTTTGCGGGCAAATGCCAAAAGGCGATCAGTCAGAGACGCGCCAAAATCCACGGCATTCCCTATTGAATCGAGGCTATCTTTCGCATCGCTGTGGCCCCGCGTTTCAATCAGATGCGCATGGGTGCGGATGGTGGACAGGATGTTGGCAAAATCATGGGCGGTGTCACCCGCGACCTTACCCAGTGTTTCGATGCGGTCAATTTGTTGGAGCCGATCAGACATCTTGCGACGCTCTGTAACATCAGCCAAGAGCCAGACACGGCCGTCGTCAGGTAATTTGCTTGAACGCAGCTCCAAGACCTGACCGTCTGATGACACAAGTTCGCAAAATCCACGATGATCTTGCATTAGGTCAATCCTCTGTGCCGCTTTCGCAAAACGTCCTTGATGCAGCCAATCGACGAATGAGATCACCTCTTGGGAACTATCCGGTAGGTGCAGAATCTTGGCAAATGCAGGGTTTCTCGCGGATACCCGACCGGTTGGGTCGGCAATGGCAATGCCATCAGAGATGTTCGTGAAAACCTTCTCAAATAAAGCGTTGCGTTGGTCAAGTTGCCGGTTGGATCTGTCCAGCCGCAAGGCATTGGCGCGGAAACTTCGGAATGACCGAAAGAGGTCTCCGATTTCATCCTTACCGCCAAGGCGGCGCGGCAGAGCGCTAGCACGGTCTCCGTTTGCAAGCCGGACCATCGCTGCGGACACGCGTGTGATGTTGAACGTGACGTACCGCGAAACATAGAGTGCCGCAGTCACCGCTAAGACAAGGCTGAGCGCGCTGATGGCTAACACGGAGATGCGCGTCACTCGGATCGTGCGAGATGAGGCCGTCCGCTCACGCGCTAAAAACGCCTCTGCCTGATCTGCGTATTCACCCGCGAGATCATTGATGCGGTTTGCATCATGGCGAATTCGAAAGAGCGCATTCTGCGCAGCAAGGTTACGAGACAGTTCTTGACGACGAAGTTCGAATACGCCCGTACTGCCCCATACGGCAGCTTCTACCCGCCCAAGAAAGCTCTCTTGTTCTTGGGTGAGTTGAGTGGTGTTTACCGCTTCTCGTTGGCGCAAATAATGGCGTTGTTCTTCGCCTACACCGATCAAGTTCCCCGCGTAAGCGGCGTTCAACGCATCTGCGTTCATACTTTGAAGTGACCACCAGATGAGACGCGTCGCGTCATTTTCATTCGGCGAGGCAATCGAGGTCGTCGCTGTGTTCCTAAGGACACCAAGCACGGCAGTTTGAAGCCGCAACTGCGCTTGCAACGCATCAAGACTGCGCGACGCTGCAACGAGATCGGTAACCCCTGCGTTCATACTATCCAGAATGTCGGAAACAGGCGGCTGTTCACCCGGGGCATCACTAAACGGTATCTCTGGCCAATCGGTCCGGACGCGATCCAGAACGGTGAGCAACTTTGCCCCTTCTTGCCCGATCAGAAAATTTGAACGTTGGTTGAGAAGATAAGGCGCAGACGTCGCCAAGTCCGCTGATCGCTTTGACAAGTCCAAAGCCTGGGCAACTTGGCTCAGCGTTTCTCTGTGCAAATCCTGCAAACGGGCATCGACCCGTTGCAATGCAAACCATGTCACTGCGCTGGCCGACAACACGGCAACCGACAATAGCGTTAGGGCCGCCCAAAGCCTGCCGCGCACTGTCCGCAGGCTAAAAAAACTCAATAGCCTGATCCTTCGTTGCCCGTGACAAAGATGTATCCTTGTCCGCGTCTGGTTTGCAGGTGGACTGGCTTGGAGGGGTTTTCCTCAATCTTGCGCCGAAGACGGAGGATCAGAACATCAATTGTGCGGTCCATATAGCGTGTCAGATCGCTGCCAATTTCTGCAAGCAAATCAACACGTGGGATGACCTCATTAGGCCGATCAAGAAAGAAGTCGAGCAAGCGGTACTCGGCATTTGTCAGTGGCACTACAATGCCATCTTGCGTGCTAACGATCTTGTTCACCCGGTCTACGACCAGCCTCCCTAAAGCGGTCTCTTGATCACTTACTGGCGATGGCAATGACATGGCGGTCGACTTACCATACCTGCGCAGAACGGCGCGAATGCGTGCAATCAACTCGCGTGGATTGAAGGGTTTGAGCAGATAGTCATCAGCGCCGATTTCGAGCCCAACAATCTTGTCGGTCTCATCGCCACGACCTGTCAACATCACGATAGGCAAGTCACTGTTACGGCGAATGTTCATGGCCAATTCGAGGCCACTTTCGCCCTTTAGCTGCAAATCGATCAGTACCAGATCGAAGTCGACCGACTTACGGATCACCAAAAAATCAGCGCTACTTTCCATGGGCACCGGATTGAAATGATTTTCGGTCAGCAACGCGACAAGCGCATCGCGCATCCCAACTTCGTCGTCCACAATCCCAATCTTAGCGCGATTCATTTATTAGCTTTCCGTCGACCTGATTATCTAACTACCGGCAATCTGCCCCACAGTCTCAGCTTTATCGTTTCAAATATTACAAAGCAGCGACGCTTTGTAACTCTGTTAACGAGATACATCCCGGCCTGTAGCATTGTTAATGTATGTTCGGTCTACGTTTTCGTCATCGCTCACTATCCTGACCAAGCCGACCGGGGACACATCCGTGGTGGCGTGAAATACTTCTGGGAGGAAGACATGAATAAACTTGGTTTGGTCTCATCAGCGGCATTGATGATTGCGGGCGCAACCGCCGCATCTGCTGATGAAATCAGCGTTGTCTGTAGCGCTGAACAAGATTGGTGCGACTTGATGGTCGCGGCATTTGAAGCTGAAAACCCTGACGCTGACGTGCTGATGGTCCGTAAATCAACTGGCGAAACACTTGCGCAGATCCGGGCTGAATCAGGCAACCCAAAGATCGACGTTTGGTGGGGTGGCACCGGCGATCCGCATTTGATCGCAGCAGAGGAAGGGCTGACCCAGCCTTCGGGCGTTGATACATCGGATTTGCTTGGTTGGGCACAGAACATGTCGTCCATCTCCGATGGCAAAACAGTTGGCATATATGCCGGTGCTTTGGCTATGGCATACAACTCAGAAATATTGGCCGAAAAAGGCGTCGAACCGCCAGCATGCTGGGCGGACCTAGAGGACCCACGCTTCGTCGGCGAAATTCAGGTTGCGAACCCTAACAGTTCAGGCACTGCCTATACTGAACTTGCAACATTTGTTCAGCTTTTTGGCGAGGATGAAGCTTTCGTCAAATTGGCTACCATCGGCAAGAACGTAAACTCATACACCAAGTCAGGCTCAGCTCCCTCAAAAGCGGCCGCGCGCGGCGAAACTGGTGTCTCGATTGGCTTCATGCACGATATGGTCAACCTTGCATCGCAGGGCTTCCCATTGGTCGCCGTCGCACCTTGCGAGGGGACGGGCTATGAGGTTGGTGCTGTCAGCATCATCGAAGGCGCGCGAAACTTTGAGGGTGCCAAGGCTTGGGTCGAGTTCGCCCTACGCGCTGATATTCAATCGCGCGCGCCGGAAACAGGTTCTTTCCAAGTTCCATCAAACTCCAATGCGGAAGTTGCTCCTGAATCGCCCGATCTCGCGTCGATCAAGTTGATCGATTACGACTTCGCAACTTATGGATCGAGCGAAACACGTGCGCGGCTGTTGGCACGTTGGGACTCTGATGTGGGTGATCCTGCAAATTAAGCCTCTCTGTCAGCGTTGCCTGATTTGGTGATGCCGACCATTGGGTGCCCTTTCTTGTAGGGGCACCCTCTCTCCTAATTCACTGGACTTGATATGAAACGAACGGTTCTGTTCTGGCTCGTCGCTGGGCTTGTTGGCTTTGCCTTGCTGCCTTGGCATATGACGGACGCTGGCTTTTTCTCCTTCGAATGGCTAACGGATTCGGAGCCTTCAAGCGGCCTCTCGCTTGTAATCTCTGCAGGTCATTGGTGGTTGGCACCGATTGGTCTTTTGTTGGCAGCAGCTTTAGCTGTTGTGCTCACCTCAAAAAGACCTGTGGCTCGCGCCAAAAATACTCTGGCATTGGCTGCGCTTGGACTTGTTTGGGTCGCGTTGCAGGGTTTGGTGATCGTTCGCGCTGGGCCGCGTGTTCTCGAAGATTTGCTCACAGGTGAAACCATCAATGCTGGTCAATCCGCGATGGGCGTTGGTGCTGCTGTTTGCATCGCGGGGCTATTGTTCGCCCTGACCGTTTCAATGTCCCAATCTGGAAAAGGTCGTGGCGACGCGTTTGTGGTCAGCACGATCGGGCTGATCATCGCGCTTGTCGGTGTCTTTGTATTCTTCCCTGTTATGCACATTTTGGTCCGCGCGTTTGAGGTTGAAAACGGCTACAACTTGACCAGTTTTTTCCCACGGTTCTTTAGCAGTGACATCTGGGGGCTTCGGTGCCTCGCCTCGGACCGTTCCTGCGGTGTGGCCGTCAATTCACTGTTTCTAGCCGTTCTGACGGGCGTAGGCACAACACTCCTAGGTCTGTCTTTCGCGCTGATTTTCACCCGCACCGATTTTCGCGCCAAGAAATTATTGCGGATCCTCACGGTGATCCCAATCATCACACCGCCCTTCGTGATCGGCCTTGCGTTGATACTACTCTTTGGCCGAAACGGTACTGTCACGGATTTTGCAGCAGATCTGTTTGGGATGGAAAAAACCCGCTGGCTGTACGGTTTCTGGGGTGTGTATTTTGCGCAGCTGCTATCCTTCACCCCAATAGCATTTCTGGTGCTAATCGGCGTCGTGCAAGGTGTCAGCCCCTCAATGGAGGAAGCATCCCAGACACTTGACGCGGACCGTTGGCAGACCTTTCGCTATGTGTCCTTGCCGTTAATGCGCCCCGGTTTGGCAAACGCATTCTTGCTAGGATTCATCGAAAGCCTTGCCGATTTTGGGAACCCATTAGTATTGGGCGGTGGGTATTCGGTGCTGTCAACCGAGATTTATTTCGCAATTGTCGGAGCTGTCGCTGACCCAGCCAAAGCTGCCATTCTTGCTATTGCGCTTTTGACGCTCACGCTGTCAGCCTTCCTTCTTCAGCGGATGTGGTTGGGCAAAAAATCCTATGCGACGATCACGGGTAAGGCTGATTCCGGCCAGAACGCATCGCTTAGCCCGATGGTCAAAACACTGTGTTACGGCACTGCATTGCCGTGGGCTGCGCTTACAGCCGTGGTGTATTCGATGATCGTTTTCGGCAGTTTTGTGAAACTTTGGGGATACGATCACAGCTTTACTTTCGCCCATTACATCCGCGCCTTTGGGGTCGACTTCTCAACTGGGCGGCTTTCCGGCGTGGCTTGGGATAGTTACTTTACCACGCTAACAATATCATCGATTGCCGCCCCACTAACCGCGCTGGTCGGGCTCTCAACTGCCTATCTTTTGGTACGTCAAAAATTCGTGGGCAAAGAGTTGTTTGAGTTCTCAACTATGCTCAGCTTTGCCATCCCCGGCACCGTGATCGGTGTCAGCTACATCATGGCCTTTAACTTTCCACCGATTGAACTGACCGGGACAAGTATCATCCTAATCATTGTGTTTGTGTTCCGTAACATGCCCGTCGGTGTCCGCGGTGGCATTGCCGCCATGTCACAATTGGACAAAAGCCTCGATGAGGCCTCAATCACGTTGGGAGCCAATAGCTTTACAACGGTGCGGCGCGTGATCCTGCCCTTGATGGGACCGGCGATATTGGCCGCTCTAACTTACAGCTTTGTGCGTGCGATCACCTCCGTCAGTGCTGTGATCTTCTTGGTCAGCGCCAAGCACAACATGGCGACGTCCTTTATTGTTGGACGGGTAGAGAACGGTGAATTCGGGCTGGCGATTGCCTACTCAGCCGTCCTCATCGTCACCATGCTTGCTGTAATTTTGCTGCTTCAACTTCTTGTCGGATCACGGCGCTTGCGTCGTACTGATCGCGTCCAAACCACGGCTTGAAACCAGGCCAATTACTGGAGAGACCTATGACAAAATCCACCCCTGGTTCCGTGCGCTTTGAGGGCGTCGTCAAGAAATTTGGCGAGGTCACTGCACTCAAGAGCCTTGATCTAATTATTGATCCTGGCAAGCTTGTCACCCTGCTGGGCCCATCGGGATGCGGCAAAACCACGACGTTGCGCTTGATTGCAGGGCTTGAGTTGGCGACATCTGGCAGCATTCATATCGGTGGCGAAGACGTAACTCATCTGACGGCCACTTACCGCAAAGTATCGATGGTGTTCCAATCTTACGCATTATTCCCACACATGACGGTACGCCAAAACGTCGCCTACGGCTTAACCGTCAAATCAATGCCCAAAGCAGAAGCGGCGGAAAAAGCGGAGCATGGACTGGAATTGGTTGGCCTGTCAGGATTTGGCGATCGCTTGCCGAGTGAGTTGTCTGGCGGCCAACAACAACGCGTTGCCGTCGCGCGCGCCATTGTCTTGGAACCTGAAGTTCTGCTGCTGGACGAACCACTCTCAAATCTTGACGCGAAACTGCGCCGCCACGTCCGCGAAGAAATCCGCCAAATTCAGCAACGCCTTGGCCTGACCGCAGTCTATGTGACCCACGATCAAGAAGAGGCGATGGCTGTATCAGACCGCATTATCGTGATGAAAAATGCCGAGATCGCTCAAGAAGGTTCGCCGAACGACCTCTACGAGACGCCGAGTTCTGCCTTCATCGCGGACTTCATCGGAGATGCTAATTTAGCAGACTGCGAAATTGAGAGCGTTTCAAATGGCAAAGCCACAGTGATTTTGGGAAGTGAGAAATATCAAGTCCGTGACGGTGCGCTGCAAAAAGGTAAAGCCAAAATGGTTCTGAGACCCCATAATTTGCATCTGGCGACCGCCGATCAACCCGGAATCAAAGGAGAGGTCAGCTACGCGGCCTACCTCGGCAAAGAAATTCAATACACGGTGGAAAGTCCAATCGGATCACTCTTGGTTATCACTGGCGTGACGGAGAAACCATTCGCACAAGGTGACACCGTTGCAATTCAATTTGACGCAGGCCTTTCACGTCTTGTGGCAGCATAGAATGGAGGCGTTGGTTTACCATGGATAGCATCCTGTTTTCCGGTGGAGTCCAGCGACGGGTCTCGTCAAAGAACTGGCACTCGGAGATCATCGCGGGCGGTTACCGCGCGGTGATTTTTGACTGTGACGGGACGTTGGTCGACAGCAGCGAAACTCATTTTAAATCATTTCAGGCCGCCGTGCGCGCGCAGGGGTATGACTTGAATCGCCGCTGGTATGCACACCGAACAGGCCTTGACCGCCAGTCACTCCTGTCGGCCTTCTCGGCGGATGTGTCGGGACCTTTTGACGTTCACTTGGCGACTCGGCAGAGCATTGATGCGTTTATCAGCACGGCAACTGAAGTGTCGCCCATTGTCGCAACGGTTGAGCTTGTTCAAACGATTGGCCAGTCGCATCCACTGGCAGTGGGAACCAATGCGGAAGTTGAAGTCGCAACCGCCTCCTTGCAGGCGATCAACTTACTGGGGTATTTCGACCTCGTTGTTTCAGTCTCTGATGATCTTCCTGCAAAACCAGCCCCCGACATCTTTACTCGCGCGATCCAAAAATTGGGGTTCCCGGCGGCCAAAACGCTGGTCATTGAAGATTCTGCAGAAGGTGTGCGCGCCGCGGTCGCGGCAGGATCAGATGTCTTTCAGGTCATCCACTGCTGATGTTCGCGATACCCGCGAAAAATATCACATTGGACTCAATTTATCGAAGCGATCTTCGGTGTAGTCGATCATGCTTTGAGCAGTGTCCATTTTACACGTTCATGAACCCCGGCGCTTCGACATCCCCGATGAGAAAAATGACGGCGTTGACCAAGTAACTGTCGGAATTTGAGCACATGGCCGGTCCCTTTCATCGCCGTGGCAGACTGCGAATTGAGGGGAAGCAACTAACGGCTCAAAGTGCAAGCTGGCCGATTGTATCGCCGAAAACTCACCCTTTCGTGTACCATCCATTGTCAACATAGAGCGCATGTCCATTGACGAAGCTCGCATCATCTGAGGCGAGAAATGTTACTGCCGTTGCCACTTCTTCCGGCTCGCAGATACGGCCCTGTGTGGCGACTAGATCGCCATCCTCCCAAGTTTGGCCAGCATCATCAAGCTCCGCAATCTCGCGTAAGCCATGTGCAGTTTTAACAAACCCCGGGCAGACAGCGTTACAGCGAATGCCTTGCTCACGGTATTCCACGGCAATAGTGCGGGCCAGTTGAAGGACAGCGCCTTTGGACATGCAGTATAACGCTTCAAGTGCATATCCGAGTTCCGAGGCGATGGAGGCTGTGATGACAACCGAGCCACCGCCATTCGAAACCATTTCCGGCAATGCACGGCGGCACACCAGAAACGCGGAACGAACATTTATGTCCATTAGTCGATCGTAATCCTCTTCCGTGGATTCGTGCAGGGGTTTGACGATGATGGTACCTGCGTGGTTAAAGAGAATATCATAGGCTCCGATGTCGGCTTTGATGGCATCAAATGCTCCGTCGACTTCCTTCGATTTGGAAACGTCGGCATGATAAAAGTGCCCTGTGCCACCGGCTTGCTCAATCATTTCCACGGTTTCTTTGCCTGCATGCTCCTGAATATCGATGATGACCACCCGCGCGCCTTCACGCGCGAACATAAGGGAAGTCGCGCGCCCGATGCCTGCAGCACCTCCAGTAATGACGGCTGTTTTCCCAACAAGTCGGCCTCTGGATGTCTCGCTCATTTGATGGTTCCTCTCGATCAGGGCCTATTGCCCGTTCAAATACATTCGCCGCCGTCGATGACCAAAGCATGCCCCGTCATGAAGGATGAGTTACCTGATGCAAGGAACACGATCGCGTTGGCGATCTCTTCTACGGTTCCAAAACGCCCCATCGGTATTGTGGTTTCGACATATTCATCTAGCTTTCGGCGCCCGCCCATCTGAATCTCAAACCCGCGGTTGAAAGGCGTGTCGATAAAGCCCGGGCAGAGCGCGTTAAATCGTATGTTTTCCTTGGCGTAGTCGGCCGCCATTTGGCGCGTCATTGCCAACACAGCGTGCTTGGTCGTGGCATAAGCGATCATCTCGCGGTCATATTGCACCCCAGAATTTGAGGACGTGATGATAACGCTTCCACCACCTTGGGCGCGCATGGGGGTGATTGCGGCCTGTGCGGCGACAAAATGTGCACGCACGTTCAGGGCCCATGACGCGTCCAAATCGGCAACCGCCACATCCTCGAGTTTGCCTTCGATTTGAAGGCCCGCGTGGGAATGCAGGATATCTAATCGGCCTTTGACGTGTGCCGCATGTGTGATCGCTGCGGTCAGTGCCTCGTCGTCGGTAACATCCAGTTGGATTGCTTCGGCGGCGCATCCTTCGACATCTAAGGATTGTACCAAAGCCTGTGCGGATTTTAGGTCGCGGTCTGTGACAAAGACATATGCCCCTTCACGCGCCATCGCTTGCGCGCCTGCAGCACCAATGCCGGATCCTGCGCCAGTGACAAAGGCGACTTTGTTTTTAAGAAGCAAAACATATTCCTTTCGTAGCGGTAAGGATCATCGTTTGGCACCACGCCTGAGAATTAGTTGCGCGATGACGAGCATGATCAATGACGCAACCATGACCATGGTACCGATGGCATTGACCTCAGGGGTGATGCCCCGGCGGATGGAGGAAAAGATATAAATGGGCAGTGTCGTTTCCGATCCAGCCACGAAGAAGGCGATGATGAAATCGTCAAAGCTAAACGTGAAACTCAGCAGGAACCCTGCAAGGATCGCAGGTGCGATCAGAGGCAATGTGATTTGGCGGAAAGTGCCAAAGGGCGTGGCGTAAAGGTCGGCTGATGCCTCGTTCAACGCGCCTTCTAACCCTGCAAGACGGGCGCGCACGATGATGATAACAAGCGCGAGGGTGAACATGGTGTGCGCAGCTATCAGTGACCCCATGCCCATCGATAATTGTGGCGCGGCTTCGCCCTCTGGCCACATCGCGGCGAGCCACGGGTTTATGAAGCCGAAGACAGATACCAAGGCAATGAGTGTCGCGATGCCAATCACGATGCCAGGGATCATCACCGCGATGTAAATGAGTGCATCAAAAAATGCGCGGGCTGGCCCACGAATGCCCTGTAACCCGACTGCTGCTAATGTTCCTAAAATGCTGGCGAGTGTCGCGGAAACGAAGGCTACAAACAGGCTGTTGCCAAGTGCATCCATCACAAACGGATTGTTAAGGGCGCGACCATACCATTTGACAGACAGGCCCTCGAGTTGGCTTGCACTCCGGCCTGCGCTGAAACTGAACAGCGCAATGATGGCGATGGGGGTGTAGAGGAAAACGTAGACACATATGGCGTAGATGCGCATAGGACCTCACATTAGCGGTGCGTCTTCGCGCTGACCATTCAGCCGCGAAATCAGACGCATATAAAGGGTGACAGTCACAAGCATGATCACGATCAGCATCACCGCCACAGCGGAACCGTAGGCCCAGTTGCGTGATTGCAAGAACAGATCAACCAGTGCATTGCCTACAAAGAATACCTTGCCTCCGCCCAATAGAGCCGGGATCAAAAACTCACCCATCAAGAGGATGAAGACCAACATACAGCCCGTCGCAATGCCCGAGATAGACATCGGCAATGTCACCTTCAGGAAGGTTGAAAAGGGGTGCGCGCCTAGGTCCGAAGACGCTTCAAGCAGGCGTTTGTCTAGGCGGTCAAGGCTGACATAGATCGGAAAGACCATCAGCGGCAGGTAACCATAAATGATGCCGACCAGCACGGCGAAGGACGTATTGATCAGGCGCACGTCCTCAACCCCCACAATGTCGAGCAAAGCGGGTATACCGCGCCCGCCTAAGATGAAGATCCATGCATAGCTGCGGATTAAGATTGAGGTCCAGAAAGGCACAATCACCAGCACAAGCAGCAGAGTTTTCCATTTGTCACTGGTATGTACTGCAAGCTGATAGGCCAAGGGATAGGCGATTATCAGTGCAGCCAACGTCCCCAGTGGTGCGAGCATCAACGTATTTTTGAAAGCTGTGAACCGCGCTGGAAGATTGGCGTATTGCTCAAATGTGAATGCAGGCACATAGCCGCCTGAAGGCGCGCGCTCGCCAAAGCTGAAAATAAAGACGACTGAGAGTGGCAGCACCAGCATGACCAACAACCAAGTGCCCGCAGGGGCGACTAGAAGCCAGTTTCTTGTGCGCTGTGTCATGTGCTGCCGCTCTCTTTCTTAGTTCAAGCTGACTTGAAACGTGCCATCAACTCGGCCCGATTGGGATCCGTAAGCGTGGCCGCTGCGCCAAATTCAAGTGCGTTCAATAGTTCCGCTGCCGGGTAGAGGATCGGATCGTTCAGCATTTCTTCTGGCAGCAATGCGTTCGTGCGGCTGTCTGCAACAGGATATCCGTGCGCTAGCACTTCGCGTGCGTTCACTTCCGGATCGAGCATGAAGTTGATCAGAGCATAGGCCGCTTCGGTATGTGGTGCGCCCTTAGGGATCGCGTAATAGTCGCTCCACAGCTCGCCGCCCTCTTTCCCCAGAATGTACTGAATATCCGGGATGTCGGTGTTCAACTGCTTGCCGTCACCAGTCCAGCAGATCGTCATCCAAGCATCGCCTGACCGCATCGAAGGTTGATAATCTGAGGAAATTGCAAAGAGATGTGGTTTGACATCAATCAGCAGTTTTTCCGCATCCGCGAGTTCCTTCTCATCGACTGAATTAAAGGAATATCCATGGTAATTCAGCGCGGCACCAATGGTGGTCAACTGATAGTCATGGACCATCGTGCGGCCGGAGAAATCGTCCATCGTACGATCAAAGAAATCTTTCCAGCTGTCCATGGCCTTGCCGCCGGTATGGCTGGTGTTCAACGCAAACCCAGTAGTGCCCCAGTTCTTTGGCACTGCATACAGAACACCGTCGACTGTGCCGGCATCTGCAAAGCGCGGATCAAATGCGCTGGCGTCGTAGTTTGGCAGTTTGGAGACATCAAGAGGCTCGATAAGCCCTTCTTCAACATACGTTGTGATTGTGTAGTTGGTGGGCACATAGACATCCCATCCGCTGCCACCGGCCTGAAGCTTTGCGAGCATTTCTTCATTCGAGCCAAAGACATTCACCTGTAGAAACGCGCCGGTTTTGTCTGTGAACATGTCAAAGTTCGCTTGATCATGGTAGTTTGGCCAAGTGGCAAGGACAACACGATCACCAATATCACCTGCTGCAAAGGCCGGGCTTGCGCGGAGACCTGGCAGGGCGGTCCCCATTACGGCTGAGGCCGCTCCCAATCCGGTAACGCCAAGGAAATGCCGTCGCGTGACAGAGCCTTTCTGATAGCTCCGCAGCTCCTCCATGAACTTCTTCTTAGTGATTTGGGTATCATCTGACATTGTTCAGTTCTCCTTGTTGGGTGGGTTTTAGTCTTAGGTATTTTTCAGAATCAAAGCCGCGTCGGGGTTCCAGTGAATCCACGCGGTGTCGCCTTTTTGCAAAGCATCCAAACTGTTGTCAGATTGTCGGGGTGTCATGACCGCGATGTTGCCAAGTTGGGCGTGACGGACGAGATATTCGGTATGTTCCCCGAGAAAAATCCGGTTCTGGATCGTCACGTTTAACGACCCTGCAGCCTGGGCGCTGCTCATTCGGACTTGCTCTGGGCGGATGCTGACACATGCAGCTTCGCCGACGGACATTACTTCTGAACAGACCGCGTCGTAGGTTTCGCCATCTGCAAGTGAAATCCGTCCTGTCTTTCCTTCAACAGTGGTGATCTGGCCTTCAAAGAAATTGGAAGTTCCAACGAAATCGGCGACGTATCTACTTTGTGGGTGATCATACAGATCGCGTGGCGTGCCAACCTGAACGATTTCACCCGCGCGCATGACACAGATGCGGTCGCTGAGTGACAGGGCTTCTTCTTGGTCATGGGTCACGAGGACAAAGGTGATACCCAGTTGGCGCTGCAGGTCCTGAAGCTCAATCTGCATTTCCTTGCGCAGCTTCCGGTCCAGTGCGGCAAGGGGTTCGTCCAGCAAAAGAAGTTTGGGTTCATTCACGATGGCGCGGGCAAGGGCAACGCGCTGCTGCTGACCACCTGACATTTCCCAGATGCGCCGGTCCTGAAACTCATTCAGTCGGACCGTTTCGAGGACTCGCTGAACTTTATCCGCAATGACGCCGCGCGCCAGTTTCGGACGCTGTTGTTTGAGGCCATACGCAATGTTCTGGCCGACCGTGAGATGCGGAAACAAGGCATAACTCTGAAAGACCATATTGACGGGCCGCTGGTAGGCCTCAAAGCCGGAGACGTCTTTGCTGTCAATCAAGACAGTGCCTTCGGACGGTGTTTCAAATCCCGCAAGCATCCGCAGAGCCGTTGTTTTGCCGCACCCGGATGGTCCCAGAAACGATAGGAATTCTCCGGGAGCAATACTCAGGTCAATATTCTTGACAGCTTGCACGTCATCATAGTTTTTCGACACGCCCCGCAGCTCAGCAACCGGACCTGTTGCCGAGACCTCCTGAGTATATTCATCGTTAGTCGTAATAGTTTTCACATTGTTCATTTAGAGCATATCTCATTGATGGCCTATTCAAGGAAATTTTAGGTCTTTATGTAAATATTCTTTTTGTTATAGATGAGTGAAGGGATGGAAATTTTGATCAGCTGGAACACACAAACCGCACAGATCATCGACAACCTCGAAAGCGATACGCTGCCCGAGATTTTGTCTAAGGCGCTACAAAGCATCGTGGAATTCGACTTCACAGTGGTTTTTGGTTACGTGGGCAATGCCCGTCCGCTAGCGCTCTATGATGATTTTTCGCCTGATCGCAGGGTGATGCATGTGGACGATTATCAAGAGGGACCATACCTGCTTGATCCGTTTTACCTAGCCGCGACAGGCGATGTTGAAGCGGGTCCTTGGCGATTAAAAGAGATTGCGCCTGATCGATTCTATCAAGGTGAGTATTTTCGCAACTATTATGCACGTACGGGTCTGGCTGAAGAGGTGGGTTTTCTAGTCGATGTGCATGAAAATTTGACCATTGTCGTGTCGTTGATGCGCAAGACCCGCAAATTCAGCAAGTCGGAAATGAAGACTCTGAAAGCGGTTTGGCCCGTAATCAACGCCGCCTGCCGCCGGCATTGGCGCGATACGGCGATCGAAGCGCCTGATCAATTGTCCCCTGCAGATACAAACATCGAACGCGCTTTTCTTAAAATTGGCGAAGGTGTTCTGACCCCGCGGGAACGAGAAGTCGTTGAGCTAACCTTGCGCGGACATTCTGCTGATGCTCTAGGGAAGCTGTTGGGAATTTCCTCCGGAACCGTCAGAATTCACAGAAGAAACATCTACGCAAAATTGCGCATAAGTTCGCAAGGCGAGCTCTTTTCTACGTTTATTTCTGCCATCGCTGACACACCGCGCACATCTGTAATCTGACTGCATTGGTGGAGCATTCGTTTGGCTAGATAGGGCGAATTGGGCGTTTCAAACTAGCAAGGGAACATCAGGTACTGCTGCATAAATAATGGCGACCCCAAAACTGGCAATCGCTACAGCCTGCGGCAACCCTTGCAAGAAGTTCGGTACGGGCGCTAACACGAATTCAAGAACAACGGGACAAAGTTCCCATAGGCCGAAGCCGATCGAATGTCTGCTCGAACCGATATTAGATTCCTCTACAAAAGTTGGGTCGGTGGCCCATGTGACAGGGCCACCACCAGTATCCATTAGTAGGTTTCGAGGGACAAATTGACGTCCATCTCCGCTTCTGGATCGAAGTCGCTAAGATCCATCACAGCGAAAAATGCGGCGCAAATCGGCGATTCCATTTCTTTTTTGACCACATCCAAATAATCTTCATGGCTGCGGAACTGGACAATATCCAAGTATGTACCGTCCGGTTTGCGCACCAACTCACGCCGCAGCACACCGGCTTCGTTAGCGACGAAATCCAATTGAAACGTTTTTGAAGCAGCAAGCAGGTTAGCTTCAGTCTTTCCCTGTGCAAGCTTGATCGGGGCTAGAATGGTAACGGGTGACATTAGAAATCTCCTTGGGTTTGATTGGTGTCCTGACCCATGTATTGTCAAATAAGACATTTTATGTCTTATTTCTCTAATGGCACGCGCAAATTCATCAGATAGGCTGAGGCGGCTTGAATTGTTGGCCACTCAGCTAAAACAAGAAGAGTTGTGCACCATCAAAATACTCGCAGATTTGCACGACGTCAGCGAACGGACCATCGCACGTGACCTGCAATTGATGCGTGATCAAGGAATGCCCATCGATGCCGATCGCGGTCGCGGAGGAGGGGTCCGACTTGATCGAAATTGGGGTGTGGGGCGTCTGAATTTGAGCTACCCTGAGGCTGTAGACCTGCTCATAAGTCTCGCAGTTGCAGAGCAGATGAAGTCACCAATGTTTCTAGCAAACCTTGGATCAGTCAGACGTCAATTGATTGCATCATTCTCTTCTGACAAACGCCACAAAGTGAGCGGATTGAAGTCCAGAGTATTAATAGGAAGCACGGCATCAACGTATGTCCAAAGGTCTGTCGTCACGACCAACACTAGAGCGGTTCAGGCCCTGCATCAGGCATTTTTGGATCAACGCGCTTTGACGATCCACTACGAAAACGAAGCCGGTGAAGCTTCAAGGCGGAAGATCGAGCCGCACTATCTGCTCCTAAATTACCCTGTGTGGTACGTAATGGCTTTTGATCATCTTCGGGAAGCGCCTCGTGCGTTTAGATGCGACCGACTCGTAGCCGCCGAAGTCTCTGAAATTCGGTTTCGATTGTTGCCGAAGGACCATTTCAAACAGTCTCTGGAAGGAAACGCCGTTATTTAGCTGGTTCATGATGTCCCAGCAGCAGGCCATTGTTGCCGAGTATAATTTGGTAGGCTTGGCGCCGGTTTCGAAAGCCCTTGAGGCGGAGCCCACATCGCGTTCACAGCGGTTTTTGAAAAGACGCTATGACAGCGCCGATCAAAAGCAGCCCAGCGGCAGCCAGTAGGCTGAAGCCGATATTTCCAAAGAAGTCGCCGAGCAGGCCGGCTCCAATCGGCCCGAGGGTTTGGGCCACCGCGAACACGACAGTAAACAGGCTGATCGCGTGTCCCCAACTTTCGGCCGGGAGGTTTTTGCGGGTGAAGTTTGTAACGGCGCTGGGTGCCATAAACACACTTAATCCGAACACGACCGCTGAGACTATTGATGTCAGGCTTCCGGGTGCCAGCACGGGCAAAGCGGACCCTACGGCGATCCCTACCAAGATCAACGAAAGCGGCAGGCCCGAGGCATGGCGCGCAAGGACGCGCCGCCAGACAAATGGTGAAAAGCAGATACTCAGGCCAAGTAGAACCCAGATCATGGCTATGAACGGAGCGCCTGCGTCCTGTTCCGTCATCCAAGCAGACAGAAAGGTTAGATACACAATGTACCCAAGCCCAAACCCTGCATATCCAGCAAATTCTGGTAACATCCTGCGTACTGGCAAGGGTCGAGCAAGAGAGAGCAGCAAGGGGGCCGTGCGCAGTTGTGTGGCTGACCATAGGCCTACGGGCAAGAAAATGAGGCTAATCATTCCGATTATAACCCAGCCGATTGGCCAGGCCGCTGGGCCGTAAGCATCCAGCATCAATGGTAATGCCGATCCGGCCAATACGATGCCTAATCCCCCGCCTACTCCGAACAATATCGCGATGGCGAGCGCGTTTCGGCGCGGATCATTTTGGAACAGACCAGCAGTCAATGCACCTGCTGTGGCAAAGGACATCGCGCCACAAACGCCAGCAAAAATGCGCCAAAGTGACTGCCACCAAAGGGCATCATTCATGCCAGTTGCTAGAAGCGAAATTGTCGTTGTGATCAAGCCAAAGGCAAACAAGCTGGAAGGCGAGATATGCCGTATAAAGGCCATCGTTAGCGCTGCACCTCCAATGTAACCAAGAGCATTCGCAGTGTTCAACCAGCCCGCCTGTGCATAGCTCCAGCCCATCTCGGACTGCATCGCTGGCAACAGCAGACTATAGGCAAACCGTGCAAACCCGTTTGTCACGGTCACACCAAGCGCTAGCCCCACCAGCACAAGCCATTGTCGGGTTGGCGTCATGCCCATGACTGGCCTGACAATTGGATTGTGTGATTATTTTGACTGCGACGGCTCATCAGACTTCTCTCTGCGGTAAGAGAACCACGCGACACTGACATCTTTAGGATACCTAGAGGTCCGGCACGCCTTCGATCTCTTGATCCTCTTCGGGCGTGTTCAGTGTCGACCACATATCGTCGAGCGGCGGTGAGGGCGGCGTTTCGCAAGACCGACGGTGGATGTTGACCTTGGCGATAAAGTTTGCCGAAACAGGTGCCGTTACAAATAGAAACGCCATGATCAACAGCTCGTGGAAGGATGTTTCGCCCAATGTGAATGTATGGATCATGGAGGCTAACAGCAACATGCCGATCCCAATCGTGCCAACCTTGGTAGGCGCATGCAAACGTGTCATTGGGTCGTTGAATTTCAGAAGTCCAATAACACCGACGATCACAAAGCCTGACCCAATCAGCAAACAAATGGCAGTGGCATATGTTCCGATAATTTCAGCGGTCATTCGATGATGTCCCCCCGTAGAATGAAGCGCGCCAACGCCACGGTGGACACAAACCCCAACATGGCAATCAACAAGGCGACTTCAAAGTAAATTTGAATGCCTTGATGAATACCCAGAAGGACCACAAAGCCCAAGGCATTGATGACCATCGTATCAAGTGCCAAAATCCGGTCCCCGATAGTCGGTCCGAGCACCAGCCTTACCATTGAGAGCGCTTGGCCAAGGGCCAGCGTTACAAAGGCGATGATGAGTGCAGTATCCATAACCCACAAAGCTGTTGTCATGAGAAAATCTCCTTCAGCCGGCTTTGGTAGCGTGTCATGATATCATCGCGAACAGCATCAGGATCATCGGTATGCAGAACATGGACCAACAAGCTGTTACCTTCGCTGGACAAATCAGCGGACACTGTCCCCGGCGTCAGCGTGATGGTGCCTGCAAGCATCGTAATCGCCTCGGGTTGTCGCAATTCAAGCGGAACTATGATCCAAGCGGGCCTTAGCTTTGAATTGGGGACGGTCAGGACGATCCAGGCAACTTGTATATTGGCGACTATGATATCCCAGATCACAATACAGCCGTAGCTGACCATTTTGCTCAGGTGAAAACCTGTTGGGGTTTCCGGCCACCAAACGGATGTCACGCGGGGGATAACGATGCCCAAGAAAACCCCAAATACAACCATCCCGGCAGAGACTTCATTTTGAAGTATTACCCAAACAACAACCAAAAGCAGCGTCAGTATTGGGTGAGGCAGTAGCCAACGGATTACACGTGCCATATCAATGCTCCTCCTTGGAGGGTTTGCTAAGCTTGCCAGCTGTATCTAGAACCATAGCCTTGTAAGGTTCAGGTGCAAAAAGCTGTGCGGCCATAGTTGTCGTATAGCCATGCACCTGTCCTGCAAAAACAGTATGTGCAATTAACAGCGAGATCAGCCCGCCAACAGCCACATAAGACAGCGCTGCGGGGTGGGGCAGCGCAGAAGTTTCATCGGTTGGCGGTACGCTGGTTGATTTCCAGAACAGCACGGACCCTGCGCGCGCAAAACCTAGAATGCTGATCAGGCTTGAGCTTAGAACGACAATCCAAATCCAGACCATAAGATCTGAATCATACGATGCATTGAGCACCAGCAGCTTACCTAGAAATCCTGACAAAGGTGGCAATCCAGCCATCGCAATCGCACCAACGAAAAACAGCCCGGCGGTGAGTGGGGCGCCTGCAATAGTCGGTTGGGGCGTGATTTCCAGATCGGTGCGCCCGGTCCGGACCAGATCAGAGATTAAGAACAGTACCGCACCTGCCAGCGTCGAATGCACGATGTAATAGAGTGCCGCGGCAATCCCTTCCGGGGTAAAGAGCGCGATAGAGATCATCACCATGCCCATTGAACCGATAACAGAAAACGCGACGAGCCGATCCAGACGCTTGGCGGCCAAAACACCGATCATGCCGATGGCAAGCGACACCAGAGCCGCGGGCAAAAGCCAAAGACCAAAGAGCCCAGCCGTTGCTTCAAGGTCGGGCGGGAAAATCATGGTGTAAACGCGGATGATCGCATAGGCGCCCACCTTTGTCATGATGGCAAAAAGGGCTGCAACAGGCGCAGGCGCTTCGGCGTAGCTGGACGGCAGCCAGAAATGCAGCGGTACAACCGCAGCTTTGATCGCAAATACCAGCAGCAAAAGAACTGCGGCGATACGTATTCCGACAGTCTCATCTGGACTGATCAGCGCAACGCGCTCTGCAAGATCGGCCATGTTGAGCGTGCCAGTTTCGGCATAGATCGACCCAAGCGCGAAAAGGAACAGGGTCGAGCCGATAAGATTAAAGAGCACGTATTGTACGCCGGCGCGCAACCGCGCATCGCCACCTGCATGGATCATCAGACCGTAAGAGGCGATCAAGAGAACTTCGAAAAAGACAAAGAGGTTAAAGAGGTCGCCCGTCAGAAACGCGCCCATAATCCCCATCAGCTGGAACTGGAATAGCGCATGGAAATGTCGGCCCCGATCGTCCCAACCTGATCCAATGGCATAGAGCAAAACGAACAGTGCAAGAACCGCCGTCAACAGAACCATCATCGTCGACAGCCGGTCCGCGACCAGAACAATACCAAAAGGCGCTGCCCAATCACTCAGCTGATACAGCGTGATCGTGCCATCAGAAGCTTGCCAAGCGAGCCCCGCTGCGATGGTGATCAGCGCAAGGACGCCAGTCACGGAAAACACCCGTTGGATGCCTATATGATAACGCGCGGCCAGAACGATAAAGGGCGCTAGCAAGGCTGGCAAAACGATAGGCGCGATAATCCAATGTGTCATGAATTGCCCTCCGTTTCACCATCAATGTCGACGGGTTGGTCATCCACATGGTCGTCATCAGAGCCAAGATAGGCACCAAGACCGATCATCACGACAACCGCCGTCATCCCAAACGAAATGACGATAGCTGTCAGAACCAGTGCTTGTGGCAAAGGATCAGTATAAACGTCGACCCCATCGCGCAAAATTGGTGGGGCTCCGATCGTTAACCGGCCTGAGGCGAATAAAAACACGTTCACCGCATAGGTCAGCAGCGAGATACCCATAATAACTGGGAACGTCCGCAAGCGGAGCGTTAGATAGATACCGCCAGCGGTCATGATCCCAATGGCTGAAGCAACGAGCATTTCCATATCACACGCCCTCCTTTACGGATGCGGCGGGGTCAGCAGGCGGATCATCTCGGGATGGATCGATATCCATGGGATGATCGCTGTCTGGTACATGTGCGCGCCGTGCAAGGCGCGAGAAGCTCTCGAGCGACAGCATAACGGCACCAACCACCGCAAGGAAAACGCCAAGATCAAAGAGCGCTGCGGTCGCGAGTTCGAATTTCTCGAAAGGTGGGATGCGCACATACGTGAAATCTGATGTGAGGAAAGGTTTACCCACAAACCAAGAGCCGATACCCGTGGCACCTGCAATCAACACGCCTGCGCCGATGACCCCATGATATGGATATTTCAGGCGCGCGGAGGCCCACGAGAATCCGCTGGCCATATATTGCATCACCACGGCGATTGATACGATCAACCCTGCAATAAACCCGCCACCGGGCTCGTTATGACCGCGCCAAAAGATGTAGAAGCCAACCAGAAGCACCACTGGCATTATAACCCGTGTCAGCACGACCATCATCATAGGATGCATGTCGCCAGCACGTGGTTGGTCGGGTTTACGGTTCAGCAACCTGGCACGCACAGGCCCGCCCAATAAGGTCTCTGTCAGGGCGTAGATCAGCAAAGCGGCGATCCCCAAAACGATGATTTCGCCGTAGGTGTCAAATCCACGGAAGTCGACGAGGATCACGTTGACCACATTGGTCCCGCCGCCACCTTTATAGGAGTTGGCCAAATGGAATTCCGAGATGGGCGAGCTGACCGCATCACGCAGAAGATAGTGGTAAGCCAGTGCAAATGTTGCAAGGCCGCCTGCAACCCCGATAGCCGCATCACGTACCCGGCGCAGAACTGAACTTTCTACCGGTGTACGGTTTGGCAAAAAGTTAAGCGCGAGCAAGAGCAGGATGATCGTCACAACCTCAACGGTGAATTGCGTCATGGCCAAATCGGGCGCGCTGAAGAAGACAAAGCCGATTGAGACCATAAGCCCGACAATGCCAATGAGGATAAGCGACAAAAAGCGGCTCCGGTGCATTAGAACAAGTCCAGCGGTTGCAGCCACCAGCATTGCCCAACCAGCAATTTCGACAGGACCAGCGGCCTGCATTGTGCGGGTTTGTGGCCCGACCGTGCCAGACATCCATGCGTGCAGGCCAAGGGCAATAATCGTAACTGATCCGATAGCCGCGTAACGGGAAAATGAGCCGTTGTGCAATGGAAGTATCACCCCCTTTGCCAACCGCACGGAGACCCCGATGATGACGTCAAAAATCGTTTTAGCTTCGGGCCGGGGCGTTGCATCCCAAAACCGCAATGTTGGATTGAAAATCATCAACATCATCAGGCCACCAACCGTTGCAATGATCGACATATAGAGTGCTGGAACAAACCCGTGCCAAATCTTGAAATGAGCATTTGGTACCGGGACCTCACCACCTAATACGGAGGCGGTGACCATTTTCACGAAGGGCTCCGCTACGAATGGTGCGACGCCAATCACAACAACTAAGACCACCAGAATACCTGGCGGTAGCCATAGGCCGACGCCCGGATCATGCGGCTTGGCTGGATAGTCGTCGCGCACTGGGCCAAGGAAAACATGGCCGATCAAACGGAAACAATAGGCTGCAGAAAAGATCGATCCAGCCGTTGCCATAACCGGTACTAGCAATGGCCAACCGAAGAGCACTGTATGGTTGGCTTCCTCCAGCATCATCTCTTTTGAGAGAAACCCATTAAGGAGCGGAATGCCTGCCATCGACAGGGCGGCCAGACACGCGATCACGAACGTGACCGGCATCAGTTTTCGCAAACCACCTAGGCGTCGGATGTCGCGGGTGTGCGCCTCGTGATCAATGATTCCAGCGGACATAAACAGCGCGGCCTTAAAGGTCGCGTGGTTGAGGATGTGAAACACCGCCGCCATGGCACCAAAGGCGGTGCCGGTCCCAAGTAACATGGTGATTAGACCCAAATGGCTGACCGTTGAGAAAGCCAAAAGCGCCTTCAGGTCGTGCTTAAAGAGCGCAATAACCGCGCCCAGAATCATGGTCACAAGCCCGGCCGTTGTGACGATCATGAACCATTCAGGTGTACCTGAAAGCACTGGCCACATCCGCGCCATCAAGAAGATGCCAGCTTTTACCATCGTCGCCGAGTGCAGGTAGGCGGAAACAGGGGTGGGTGCGGCCATCGCGTGCGGTAGCCAAAAGTGAAACGGGAACTGCGCCGACTTGGTAAAACAGCCCAGCAAGATCAAGATCAGTGCGGGTACATAAAGCGGGTCCGCCTGGATCAATTCGCGATGCTGGAGAATGACGCTCAGGTCATAGCTGCCGACGATCTGTCCCAAAATCAGCATGCCACCGATCATCGCGAGGCCACCCATGCCGGTTACCGTCAAGGCCATCCGCGCGCCTTGCCGACCCTCCGGCAGATGTTTCCAATACCCAATCAACAAGAAGGACGAGAGCGATGTGAGTTCCCAGAAAACCAAAAGCAAAAGGATGTTGTCGCTCAGAACGATCCCAACCATCGCGCCTTGAAAAAGCAGCAGGTAGGTAAAAAACTGGCCCATATTGTCGTCACGGCTAAGGTAATTCCGCGCATAAGCGATGATCAGTAGCCCGATCCCAAGGATCAACAGGGCAAAGAAAAAGCCCAACCCATCTAGCATCAAGGTAAAATTCAGGCCTAAGATCGGCATCCAATCGACCCGCGCCATCACCACCTCGCCAGCCAGCACCGTCGGCAGGTTCGTCAGCAGACCGATAAACGCTGCAAGCGAGACAGTGAACGTCACGCCAGCGCAGGCGGATCGACCAGCGGAATTCATGATACCCGGAAGCAACGCTCCAAAGAATGGCAGGGCAACGATAATGAAAAGGGACACGTAAACTCCTGGCGTTATGGGTTCGTCAACTTGCGCAGAACTGCATCAGAAATGCAAAAGTTTCATAGCATTCAAAGGGTTTTTTTGAAACTTCTAGATTTGCCAAAGTTCCTGCTGGCCGCAAGTGGAAAACGTCGAGTGCTTTGCGTGGAGGGATTGTTTACTTAGTTTGTGGTCGAACTGGTCAAAGTGCCGCATGCTGCTTGCCGGTATCGCTTCGGGTATCCAGGGAAGTGGGTCACACAAAGAGCTTGGTTTCATTTGGCGCGATGCGTCAAATGTATACTTTGCGGATGCGTGACTTGAGCGATCGGGCCGGCCCTCAGCTTGCGCCGAAAAATTGCGACGTCTACACTTAACGACATGAGGCAGAACGCCAACCGAGGGGAATTGCGGGACTGATGAAGATAGCAATCGTAACAGGAGCCGCTGGCGGCATGGGGCGCGCGATTTGTGCGCGATTGATTGCAGACGGGATGCATGTGGTCGGGCTTGATATCGATGCGCACGGCTTGGCTGAAATGGCGCAGGACGGGTTCGAGGCGGCGACCACAGATTTAATGGATGCAGAGGCGATCAAGGCGACGTTTGCACAGATTGCAACAAAGCACGGCGGCATTGATGCATTGGTTAACAACGCCGGCACCTGCTTTATGTCTGAATTCCCCGATATTCCGGCAGATGAGTTCGAGCAGCAGATGAAGCTCAACTTTACCGGTGCGTTCTACTGCTGTCAGAAAGCGATTAAACTGATGGCCGGCCGTGAAGGCGTCCGCAAGATCGTCAATATTTCATCTAATGGGGCGTATAATTTCGATGTGTTTGACCCGCCGCATTACCGTGCTTCGAAGGCCGCCCTTGATACGCTGACCAAGGACCTAGCGCGGCGTTATGCGCATGAGAAAATTGCGGTAAATTCAATCGCGCCTGCCATGACGGAGACGCCGCTTTTTGGTGTCTTGAGTGAAGAAGTGTTGGCGAAGGCCATTGCTCAAATGCCGCATGGCCGCGCAATGCAACCAGCTGAGATAGCCGCTTGGGTTGGTTTTCTGATTTCGCCAGCAGGCGATGTATCAAGCGGGAATGTCATTATCCTCAACCAAGGGCGCGACGTCAGGTAAACCAATTCGGTGCTTTGCGCAGCGTCGGCCATTGCTCGGGGCTGTGGCCATAGATGACCAATGCATCGCGCTCGGAAGCCAGTTGCATCAGGCGGTCGCCGTGGTGGATCGCCAGTGGAACATTCCAAGATCCTGCAAACTTCTCGTCCACCTCACTGGCACGACTAATCGCATCTGAGGTGAGCAGGACGGCACCTGTCTTGGGCAAATCGATGAGGAAAGCCAACTGCCCGGGCGCATGGCCTGGACAGAGCAATACTTTGAACCCATCGCCCAACTCCATGTCAGCATCAACCAACGCGTAGTCAGCACCTGGCCAATCCATCGTCTGTTTGCCTGACCAATAAAGCGGCCGAGGTAAGGCGCGCTCTGCTGCGGAAATCAGAATTGGAACACCCGGAAATCCCGCCATGTCGCCAACGTGATCGATATGGGTATGGCTTTGAATCATGAGAGTGACGTCAGATTTCGCGAGCCCCAGTTTTGCCAATTGTGGGCCCGCCATATTATCAGTTGTAACTGATAAGACGCGGCCCAAACTGCCAAGGTCATCCTCAATGGTCGCGGCTTCAGCATCCTGCGCGTATTTTGCGGGAAATCCTGTGTCGATCAGTACCGTTTCATCTGCATCGGTTTGAATGACAAAGCCACAAATGCCGATAACCCGGTTGTTCGCGTGCACTTGAAACAGTCCGTAATCCAGCACCGCAAGCCGTTTTGGTTTGCCCTTCAGCGCAACTTCGATACTCATAGAAAAGTCCCCTTTTGCGGGGTTAGTAGGCGGGAGCGCGGGCGTGAAAGTCAAGATACACACGTTGTTTGAATATTTGCTGGAGACCACAGATGCCGCGCCAGAGGCCATCGTGGGCTTCTCGCTTGCGCAGTCGCCGACGCTTGGCGATTTCATTGATGACCTTGACCCCAACCAGTCTCTGGATTGGAATAATCGTGATTTTCGGGGTCTGCCCGAATTGCGCGACCATGTGTTGCGCCAAGCCGGCCTTGGGGGAGTATGTACGGCCAAGGACGTGTTGATCACCGCAGGTGCCGCAGAAGCGAATTACCTCGCCATTATGCAGTTGCTACAACCGGGCGACCAGATCGTGATTGAAACGCCCGGCTGGCCCCAAGCGGAGGTGTTGGCTAAGGCAATTGGCGCTGAGGTGGTCAAGATTACTCGGCGCGAAGAAGACGGTTGGCAACTGCCGTTGGGTCAGGTGCGCGATGCCGTGACGAATAAAACACGTATGATTTTCATCACCAACCCCAACAATCCCACCGGCGATCTACTGAGCACAAACGCGTTGGCTGAACTGGTCACTATTGCCAGTGCCAAGGGTGCGTGGCTGCTGGTGGACGAGGTCTATGCCGGGCTTGAATGGGACAGCCAGCGCGCGCCGTCTGTGGCCGGTATGTACGAACGGGGGATCACAACAGGGTCCGTTAGCAAGGCGTTAGGATTGCAAGGTCTGCGCACGGGATGGATGATTTGCCCCGATGCTGAGTTGATCCGAGACGCCGTTATTTTGCGCGAAAATTCGAGCGAGATAATGAATATCATGGGCGAAGTTATCGCGGAGATCGCCTTGCGACCGGGTCGCTACGCCAGCGCTTTGGCGGATGCGCGGGACGCGGGGCAACGCAATCTTGCCCAGATGAATGCTTGGGTCAGGGAGCAAGACGGGCTCAGCTGGGTCGCTCCACGGGCTGGCCTCATTGGGTTGGGCCGATTGCCAGAAAGGATCGACAGTGATGAGTTTGCGCGCTTCCTGCTGGCTGAGCCATACCGGACATTCCTTCTGCCCGGCAGCGCGTATGACCAACCGAACCACATAAGGCTGGGCGTTGGTGGCGGGACGGCTGTGAACCTGCAAGAAGGGTTGGATCGTTTGGAGAAAGCCTTAAGCGATTGGCCAGGCCGATAGGCAAACAATGTGCGAACGCGGTTCTGCCAACGGGAACTTCTCTTGATGTTCGGTTAGTGCTTTGTGCCGGACGGGCGGGCGTGTAGACCCGGTCACAACACAACCAACAGAGAAATTCACACCATGCGCCGCGTCTTGATTACTGGAACCGCTGGTTTCATTGGTTTCCACCTTGCCAAGTTGCTTCTTGCCGAAGGGTTCCGCGTCCACGGTTTCGACGGAATGACCGATTACTATGACGTACGGCTCAAACAACGTCGTCATGCGATGCTATTGCAATCGCCGAATTTCTCAATGACCGAAGGCATGCTCGAAGATCAGGCGCTCTTTGATACGATGGCCGGTGAGTTCCAACCAGAAATCATCGTACACCTCGCGGGGCAAGCCGGTGTGCGCTACTCGCTCGAGAATCCACGCGCATATTTGGAAACAAACGTCATCGGTACATTCAATGTGATGGAAGCGGCGCGGCGGTTGGAGGTGGAGCATCTTTTGATGGCATCAACCTCGTCCGTTTACGGTGCCAATACAGAAATGCCGTTTCACGAGACCGACCGCACTGAAACTCAGCTGACGATCTATGCCGCGACCAAAAAAGCCAATGAAAGCATGGGGCATGCCTATGCGCATCTCTGGAACATTCCGACGACAATGTTCCGGTTTTTTACGGTCTATGGCACGTGGGGCCGTCCAGATCTGGCCTACTACAAATTTGTGGATGCGATTTTGGATGATCGCCCAATCGATATCTACAACCACGGCGACATGTTTCGCGACTTTACTTATGTTGACGATCTAGTCCGAGGCATCCGTTTGTTGATTGACGTCAAGCCTGTGCGCCCCGAAGACGGCATCGTGCCTGAAGGAGACAGCCTTTCACCCGTAGCACCTTACCGGGTGGTCAACATTGGCAATTCCGAAAAGGTCCGATTGTTAGATTTTGTAGACGCCATTGAACAAAGCCTCGGCAAAAAGGCGCAGCGCAATTACATGCCAATGCAGCTGGGCGATGTCTATGCCACTTGGGCGAATGCTGATTTGCTGCAAAAACTGACAGGGTACAAACCGCAAACCGACCTGAGGGACGGGATTGATAAGTTTGTTACTTGGTATCGTGAGTATTACGATATTTAATCGTTTGGTTGCTTAGATCAAACGGTGGAAGCAAAACATCTAGAATCCGAAGGACAAGAAAGCCAACGCGATTGATCCTACTATTATTCTCCACCAGCCAAAAAGCGCATAGCCATGTCGGCTTACGTAACTAAGCACCCAACGAACGACCATTACCGCACTAATGAATGCGATTACAAAGCCAACAGCAATCTCGCTCAAGGCTGACGTGTCTAGCACATCGCGGTTCTTATAAAGGTCGTATGCAAAAGCCCCGGCCATTGTCGGCATTGATAGAAAGAAAGAGAATTCCGCAGCCGCGCGTTTATCAGCACCAAGCATCAAGGCACCTACGATCGTTGCACCCGAGCGTGACACACCCGGCACCATTGCAAGGCACTGAATAAAGCCAATTTTTAGAGCCATCGGTATGGGGAACTTCATTGCATCGTCATACTTAGGCTCAGGTGCAATGCGGTCCACAACGACCAGAACAATCCCCCCAAGGATCAACATAATTGCAATCAGCTTAGGCGTCTCGAAAAGCACTGTCTTGATAAAGTCATGCGCTAGGACGCCAATGAAAACAGCGGGTAGAAAGGCTATCAGAACCGAAAGGATCGTCCGCCGTGCCGCCGGGTCATGAGGTGCGTCGCGAAACAGTGCCCAAAGTTTGGCTGAATACAGCGTCAAGATCGCCAACACCGCACCTAACTGGATCACGACCTCAAAGGTCTTGCCTGCGCTGTCGAAGCCAAGGAAATGACCCGCTAACAAAATATGCCCGGTAGAGGAGACCGGGATGAATTCAGTCAGCCCTTCGAGCAACCCAAGAAGGGCTGCGACAATCGTCGTTGAGATGTCCATTAGCTGTTACGCAAATTTTGTGCTGATTCTTTGATCGCGTCATATTGGCCTGAAGGACGGAAGCACCAAAGGTAGTCAGGCAGCACCGACGTCATACTTACCGGTTTGATGCCCAACGCCTCAAAACCTTTTGCGCCATCAGATACGACATTGTCATTTCTAAGGTTTCTAACCTGATCACGGGTGATCATGAAATTGGGAATAAGCCCCAGCGTAATTTTTTGCAGCATGTCGAAACCAAACGCCATTATCTTGGCCGCCCAGAATGGAATGTTCAGTACCAACCGGCGACGCCGGATCACGGTCAACATTTGTTCCATCAACTCTCGGAAAGACGCCTGAACCGGCCCGCCCAATTCATAAATCCCAGCCTCAGCTGTGCCTAATGCACCCAACACAGCTGCTTTGGCGACATCATCCACATAAACGGGTTGGAACATTGTGTCCGCGCCAACAACTGGCAGCACTGGACCCATCCGTGTCATGCCTGCAAACCGGTTAAAGAACTCATCTTCATTGCCAAAAACAATCGACGGGCGCAAAATTACTGCCCCCGGCATATGCCGGAGCACGCCAGCTTCGCCTTGGGCTTTGGTCCGGGCATATTCGCTACTACTGTCTACATCTGCCCCAATGGCTGAGATGTGGACCATTCGCGCCACGCCAGATTCTGCTGCGATCCGTGCGATCCGCTCAGGACCTTCGGCTTGAACCGCGTCAAAGGAGTTCTTGCCGTTCTCGCTCAGGACGCCAACGCAATTGATCACCGCATCCGCGCCCAGCATCACGCTGCGCACCGAGGCATCGTCGCGGATATTGCACAATACTGGCTCAACCTGACCAACCGATCCGTAAGGTTTCACAAAGATCGCCTCGTTCGGACGCCGCACCGCGACGCGAACACGCCAACCCTCTTTGGCCATACGTTGCGCAATGTAGCGCCCTACAAAACCCGAACCGCCATAAATGGTAACCAGCTTAGACATGCTCTGCCTCTATGTTGTGACATCCCGGATGTACCGTTTTGCTAGGCTTGAAACAAGGGGACATGGCCATCCTCCAAAGTCCCATCTTCTCTAAGTAGAATTTTCGTCCAAACGCTCTAGAAACGGCTGAAATACCGTTTGACAGCTCGCCGACTTGGGCTTAGACGCAGCCTTCACGACACCTGCCCAGGTGGCGGAATGGTAGACGCGCTAGCTTCAGGTGCTAGTACTGGCAACGGTGTGGAGGTTCGAGTCCTCTCCTGGGCACCACAAAATCGCGAATTTTCTATATTTATCAATATATTGAAGTCAATGAGTTTGTATTGGGCCACCCTGTGGGCCACCTTTCGTTGATCCCTTGAAAGCCCTGCCATAAATGTGATGAACCTGCGTGCGGTGCGGAATTGCCGCGACCGGAGTCCGTATCGATAGGCCGGGTTCTGTACCCATCAGCACGAAGGGCGGAAGGCTGACATTCGCTGTGGAGGCGGGATCACGGGGCGCATTTATCAAAAGCCAACGTTCAACCCGAGCAAACTTCCGTATCGGTCAAGACCAGCCAGCGCGACTCACCAACTGAGAGATCGATATCGTCAGTCACATTCTCGCGTGTCGCGAACAATACGGTATTGAAGGATTGCAACCCTAAAGCGGTTACATAGCTGATCCCATCAATTGGGCCATCAGCGAAGTCGTAGTCTCGGAGAAACTCGGTTAGAATCTGCGTGGGAATGTAGTCGACATTGACGCTGTTATTCTGTGCGACGGGCTCCGCCATAGTTTCTGAAAGGCTGTGCAAGAATTCTAACGTCTGTAAGTGTTCTCGCGTGGCCTCGGAGAAGAATCCTGGAACGGGTGGCAGGTTAGCCAAATCAACAACGCGGATTAGCCTGTTCGTTTCGAACCGGCCGACTGTTACATCGATTTGTCGGGTTTCCGCAACGGCGAGATCGGTCGTATCCGCCCCATAGAACATCGGAATGCCGGGCGGATTCATTCTGTTCGACTGCAAAGACACCTCTACAGGAGGCGGCCCTAGTTCCAGTGCCGCTGACCAGCCGTCGCTATTTTTGTTTTGGCGTGCTCTGTAGAAAGATGTTCCTTTGGGTAGCGTTTGTATCAATCCGCGCGCCTCAATCAATGTGGCGAGTTCATTGAGAAACCCGAAAATTGAGCGCTCATCGGGGTGGGAAGTCTCAGGTTCGCCTATGTGATGGAAGAAAAACCGTCTCTGGCCCTTGGTCACGTGACAGAACTGCTTCCAGCTAGATTGGAGACTTTGATCTATATCGAGTGACAGCCAGTCGTAATCGCACCATGCATCGCACCATGCATCGTCGCGAATATTAGAAACCAGGTCATCTGTCAGCAACTTTGGCCGCTTTGAGTTAATGGCAATGCCGATAGACCCTAGCAGACAATCGTATGTGTCCTCGTGCCGGCCTTGATACCCGCCCTCGCGGGTAATGTAGGGGAGTTGATCTACCGCACGGCCGTAGAATGCGCCCATGCGTTCACCAATAAACTCAGCGATATTGTCGAACGGAGCGACATGCTCGCGCTCCTCTTCGCAATAGCTACACTCACCTGGGGTCTCAGCCAAGGCGTATGAGAAAGTTATCTGGCGGCTTAACTCAACCGATCCCACCTACAATGATTGATGATTGTGTAGGGCAGTTTGGACGCTTCGTGCGGCAAAAGGACGGTGGAGTTATCGTGGCCCGTTTGGCCTTGAAGCCAACCAGCGGTGTAATTCCAGAACTTTAAGTTGATGTCCAAACTTTCCGCATAGAAATAGTTGAACAGAAAAACGCCATCGCGGGAGTGATCGACAGGCCCTATGTGGCGGGTGTTTGTTGCTGAAATGTTGACGGATTTGTGGGAGTTTTGTTCGGCCGAAGCGAAGGTTTCTTGCCATTGCGGCGTCTCGCTGACGCGTTGAGCCGCCTCAAGGCTTCCGAATTCAACTAGCATCACGATGTCGAACCGCGCGACTTCGACATTGGGACGTTTTTTCAAAAATGCGCCGCGCCCCGGTGGCACAATCAGCGCTTTAAAGACAGACACATCAAGGACGTCGCGCTTGGTCCACAACGACTGCGCCAATGCTTTGAGGTCGCCTATCAGACGCGTCTTACGGCCGCTTTGGATGAAAAACCCGATCGGCGGGCGGTGATCACCTTCAAGCGCGAGCATCACGTATCCGGACGAAACAGGTTCCATCAGGGTCACTTTGGGGAACTGATCTTTGGGGCCAACGATTTGAAGCGTATTGGTGTGACCGTTCATGTGACCTCTCCCCTTGTGTTGGTAAGAGTGCGGGTAATCAGGTCAAGATGGGCAAGCGCGAGCTTTGTGCCGTGTGCAACGTCAGTCGAAGACGCGTCGCCATTCATGTAGGTTATTCGGAGCGCTGAGAGTGGGCCGATCACCTGCCATATGGCAACCTCAGCCGAGATGTCAGCCCGCAACTCGCCGCGTGCTTGCCACGTGTCAAAGACGGGTCGCAATTGCGTTGAAACCTCCTTTAATGCGTTGCCAATGCCATCGGGCCCCATACGCAAGACGAGTGAAATGAAGGCTCTGGCGCGCGGTGCCGTCCAAGCTTCGACGATCGAGCCAAACATTTTTGGGATCGCGATTTGTGCCGGAAACTGATCCAACCCTACACCCCCAGCAACGGTCCCAAGAAGGTCAGGACCCGCCTCTCTCATGAGGGCTTCAAAAATCTCCTTCTTTCCTTTGAAATGGGAATAGAGCGCTGGATCAGTGACACTGACCTTTGCTGCAATTTGGCGGACTGTCGCCCCGTCAAACCCGTGCTCAGAGAACACCTCAAGAGCAGCGTCGAGAATACGATCATGGGTTGCCCGTTGATTAGAGCGAGGCGGACGGCCACGTTTTGATGTTTGTGTTGCGGGTATATTTATTAATTAGCGCTTATTAATTTATTGGGCGAGGAAAAGGCGAAATGACCAGTGTTCCTCAAGAAATTGGGGTGCACGATGGCGATGTAAGAGACTGATTTTTTGGTCAAGGGCTCAATCAACAATGCGGTCATCGCAGCCAGAAATTGCGAAGGCCACGAAGGTCAGAAAGAATCGCAGCAACTTTCATTGGACAGACTGTGTTTCTAGGCTGCGCTCCTGATCAGACCTTATGATAGCTATGAAAATGATAGCTATGAAAAAGGTAGATAGGTAATCCGTTACTTTGCTGGATTAGCTGTTTCATTGAGATATTGTCTGCTTTGCATTGTGGAGGTCGACCCGTCAAACATGGATAGTTCCGTTAGTCCGACCAAGAGGGGCGAAGCATAGAATGGGGTGCAACTTCAGCTTAATGCACTGGTCGACAATTTCGGTGTCATCCTGGAAGGAGCAGGCCTTCTCGGCGCGCTCGCTGACTGGTCGCTGACCAACCGGCAAACCCGGTTGATCAAGGATAGAGCGGGGTCGTCCGTCAACTGGGCTAGCTGCTGTTTGTGGCAAGGGGGTTTAAGTATCAGGAACTGAGCGAGACCAAATTCATTTGTCTGTCTGGCCATGTTTCGATGATCCATAAATGCGCGAAAATCTGTAGCTAAATCAGAAGTCGCTCTTAGGCCGTGCATCAAAAACTTATGTCTGGCACAGCCAGCCTAGGACGCTTGATTGTGGTAAAAAAAACAACAAACTGCTGGAAAAGGCGTTCTACTTGAAGAATGTCAGGTAGAACGGAGTATAGACAACTTTGAGTGTTAAGAGGTTGGGCTAGAGGCCTTGAGAAATATCGTAAGCGGGGCAGGCTACGAGGCAGATTTTTTTGCGCTGGGCTGGGGTGCTTGCCCATAATTGCCAAGCGGTTCAAAGATCACAGCAAAACGCAAGCAGACATAACGGAAATATTATGGCCACGACCAGCAAGGAAAAAAAGCAGGAGAGCGGATTCGATCCTTGGAATGCCGCTGTTAGTTTTGCGATGATCGCTGTTATCAGGTTGCTGGGGATCCTACCGTATCGTTGGCGCGTTCCAATGATGGGATGGACCATGTCGCGGATCGTCGGGCCGATCTTAGGGTACCCAAAGCGCGTACGCGACAATCTCACGATGATCTTTCCGGATATGCCTGAAATCCAAAAACAGCAGATGGCACGGGCTGTGCCGGATCAAGTTGGCAGGACACTCGCCGAATTGTTTTCACCTCAAGATCTGATCGCGACGGCGGCCAAATCGCCTATGACCGGAGAAGGTATGGCGGCGCTTGACGCTGCCCGCGAAGAGGGGCGCCCGATCATTATCGTCTCGGGCCATGTCGGTAACTATGATATTGCGCGCGCCAAGTTGATCGAGCGGGGGCATAATGTGGGCGGGCTTTACCGCAGCATGAACTATCGCATTTTCAATGATTTCTACGTTTCGCGCATTAGTCAGGTGGGCACGCCACTCTTTCTTCGCGGCCGTCGCGGCATGGGTCAGATGGTGAAATTTCTCAAACAAGGCAACACAATCGCGCTTTTGATCGACCAGCACATGAGCGCGGGCGCTCCGCTGAAGTTTTTTGGCCATACCGCGTACACGGCCCTTTCAGCAGCGGAGCTTGCTCTGCGCTACGACGCGCTGCTGATCCCTTGCTACGGGCTGAGAAATTCTGACGGCATGACCTTTGAAATAGTGGTGGAAGCGCCGATCCCGCATGCGGACCCTGAGGGGATGACCCAGGCCCTCAATGACAGCCTGGAACGCCAAGTTCGTGCGCATATGGAGCAGTGGCTTTGGGTGCATCGACGATGGAAGACACTGAAAAAATAAGAATGTTTTGGCTTGAGGACAATGCGGCGCTCGCATGAAAGCTGCCCGCGCTCTTATGGTCCCGAAACCTAGGATTCGACATTCCATTCAGCCATCTGAATTCGGACTTGAGCAAGCCTGGACAAGGTGCTCTGCTGATACCGAGGGCCTTGCCAACATGCCCAATTTCAAGTCATCTCTTGAAAAAGAGTTTACCCAGGAAGGTCGCCAAATTTCTGAAAGCTCGCGTTTTTGGGACAGACGGGAAATTGAATTGTTGCAATGGAAACATCGCTCATAATCGAATAACTTATGTAGATGACCAAAAAAGTGAACCCAACCTATTCGGCGCCGGCATTGGAAAAGGGCCTCGATATCATCGAGTTGCTGTCGCAACACGACATTGGATTGACCCAATCGGAGATTGCCCGCGCGCTGAATCGGTCCGTGGGCGAAATTTTCCGGATGTTGATGGTTTTGCAAGAGCGCGGCTACGTGGCTCAAGACCCAGTGTCGGATCGATATCTGTTGACTACATTTGTGTTTGAAATTGCCCACCGCATCCCGATTGTGGGCCGACTAACAGCAGCGGCTGAACCTAAGATGCGCGAATTGACACGGGTTACCAATCAGTCTGTTCATCTAGCGATCTTAAGTGGCGATGGCATCTTGGTGGTTGGGCAGACGAATTCCCCCGGCAATAATGTGCTGTCAGTTCGGTTAGGGGCCAAGATTGAACTTTGGGAGGCGTCTTCAGGGCGCGTAATTATGGCTTATTTGCCCAAGGCGGACGTGGCACAATTGATGAAGGATGTACCTGTCCCTAGCGACAGCAAAGCAAGTCAAATTATCGCAGAGCTTGAGCAGATTAAGGCGACCGGATTAGAGGTGCGCGATAGTTTTGTGGTCAGGGGCGTCGTAAACATCTCGGTCCCTATATTTGATCACGCAGGCCATGCGACCGCGGCGTTGACCATCCCGCATATTGAGCGTTTTGGCGATCAGGTCACCTTTGAAGACTGCAAGAATGCACTTGTTGAGACAGCCGGAAAAATCAGCAAGAGCCTTGGCGGAAGTTACTAGCCAAGATTGAGTGGGGTTCCAGGGGTTTTCATGCTGTCAAAGCAGGCCTCGACCAGTGCCATCGTTTGATAGGCGTCCTCAACCCCGGCAAAAAGATGGTTGTCTTCCCCAGCATCAAACCGTTGAACATTGCGCATAGTTCCCATGAAGCTTTCGATGAACCAGCCGCCTTCTAGCGCGATCTGTTCCCAGTCGCCTCCGTTTTTGCAGAACCAAAGCTCGTCTGCTTCTCCGTTGGGATAGTCAAAGCACACGCCCAGTTTTATCATCATGACACCTGTCGTGCCTTCAACGCGAAACCAAGCGGATTGAAATTTGCGTCCTGCCTGGTGGTTGTGATTGATCGACATCGTGCCGCGCAGTGTATCGCCGTAATCCAAAATAACTGAGGTGCGTGTTTGTGCGAAATCCGCCGCGCGAGGGTCACGCATAGAGCGCGCAAAAACCGCGTCAGGATTGCCTGCCAAGGCGCGAATTGTATCCAAATAGTGAATGGAGTGGACTGCGATTTCGACCCGCTCCATCGGAATTAAGAAGGGGAACAGCGTCCAAGGAGTAAAGATGTTCAGATGCACCTCGATTTCGAGCAGTTCTCCGATAAGCCCCGACGCAATCGCGCCCCGAGCAGCCATCATCATGGGTGAAAATCGCAGCTGAAAGTTGACTGCAGCCTTTAGTCCTTTGTCGCGACATATCTGTCTAATCTCGCGGGCTTGGACCAGATCGGCACCCATGGGTTTTTGGATCAGCATCGCTGCTCCGTCAGGTAGATCGCGCAATATCGGCGCAATCGCGTGCGGAGGGACCGCGATATCATAAACCACATCAGTGCCACCAGCGGCGGCGGCGTCTTGGACGCTAGCGTAGACATTTGGAATGTTGTGATCGGACGCCAGACTATTGGCGCGCTCGGCGTCCAGATCGGTTACGCCGGTCACTGTCAGACCTGCTTTTGCATAGGCTGGCATATGCGCGTCACGGACAATACCTCCCGCTCCGATGATGACGATAGGTTTTGGCGCACTTGGTGCGGGCCAGCTTTGTGTCAGGTCCGTCATCATGCACCTGTCTCCTTCATTTCGACCAAGAGTATATGCTCGCAGTACATCACCGTGTTGCCATCTTGTTTCTTTGTTTCTGTGACCTCGACAACTTGCCCAAATCCCTTGCGCTTTGGGTCTGGGGACTTGTTGCCGATGGTGACGACGGTGTGAATAGTATCGCCGATATGGACCGGATTGGGAAACCGTAGACGTTCATAGCCGTAGGTAAAGGCGCGTGGATTAATCTGTGTTGCGGTCAAGCCTACGCCAATCGCAAAGGTCATTGTGCCATGTGCGATGCGCTGGCCAAACGGCCGGGTGGCGCAGAATTCTGCGTCCATATGGTGCGGGAAAAAGTCGCCCGTATGACCGGCATGTACTACAATATCTGTCTCGGTGATGGTGCGGCCCAGTGTTTTGCGCTGCGCGCCCGCTTCGTAATCTTCAAAGAATTGTTCAATTTCCACGCTGTATCTCCTCGCACATATCAGTTTAGATTTTATATATACAAATAACTTTGACATATAAAAAGATTAAATGCTATGGTTTAGAGGTTGCGACGAAGGGGAGGATCAAGTGGCGCAAATTGGCGTACATGCGCGTGGATTGCCGGGTTTGCCGGATGATCACGCTGAAATCCCTGTCTGGAATGCCGAGAACTGGTTTTTCGAAGACTTTGAGATCGGCGATAAAATCCGGTCAATCCGGAGGACGATTTCCGAGGGGGAATCGATGTTGTTCAACAGTCTTGTTATGGACCACCACCCTTACGTCAGTGATCAAGAATTTGCCGCTGAGGGGGGTGTTTTTGGCAAGCGCCTCGTCGCGGGCGCGATGGTGTTCTCATATGGGCTGGGCCTGGCGGCCACGAATTGTCTGAACTCATTTTCATATGGCTACGACCGCCTGCGATTTATCAAGCCGGTCTTTATCGGTGATACGATTTACACAATCCGCGAGAACCTTTCCAAGGAACCCAAAGACAACAAGATGGGCAAAGTGCGCGTCAGCTATTCGGTCTACAAGGGCAACGGCGAATTGGCGCTATATTGCGAACATCTGATGACGGCTCTCTACCGCGATCCCGAGGGAGCCAGTGGTGACAGCTAAGATTGTATTACGCGGGATGACATGGGACCACAGCCGGGGCGTCGATCCGATGCTGGCGACTTCCGCACAGTTCGAACGAGACCATCCCAATGTAGCGATAACCTGGGAAAAGCGCTCCCTTCAGGCTTTTGCAGATCGCCCGATTGCTGAGATGGCAGCCGCCTATGATCTGATGGTAATCGATCACCCGCACGTAGGTGAAGTCGCCGGATCAGGCCAATTGGTTGCACTTGACACGCTGGGCCGTGACGCCGCCCTAGCCCGGTTGGCAGGGCAATCCGTTGGGGCTTCGCATCCGTCTTACAATTTCAACGGGCATCAGTGGGGGTTGGCGATTGATGCGGCAACGCCTGTCGCATCCTTCCGGCCTGATCTCATTGACGCCGCGCCAACCCGTTGGAACGAGGTTATGACCCTTGCCAATGCGGGTAAGGTTGCGCTGGCGCTGATCCCGATTAACACGTTGATGACTTTTTTTGGCTTGGCCCGCAACCAGGGCATTCCAGTGGCCAACGATCCCGAATTTCTGATGGACCGTGATGCGGCGCAGGGTGTTCTTGATCTGCTGATGGGCTTATCAGCTGAAGTTGATCCGCGCTGCCTGACGTTGGATCCCATTGGCGTGTTGGAGTGGATGGGTCGGACAGCGGACGCGCCAGCCTACTGCCCCTTCGGATATGGTTATACAAATTATAGTCGCTCTGGATATTGTCGATTTCCGATCACCTTTGCTGATGCGCCTGGTCTTGAAGGCAATGGGCCACAGGGTACCGTGATTGGTGGTACGGGCATCGCAGTTTCTAGCCAATGCCAGCACATAGATATTGCAGCGGATTACGCTTTTTGGATTGCTGGCGATGCTTGCCAAACTGGCTTGTTCTTTGAAAGTGGTGGTCAGCCAAGCAATGCGGCTGCGTGGGAAGATGACAACGCCAATGCCGCCACGCGCAACTTTTTCCGCAACACGCGTGCAACGCTGGAAACCTCTTGGTTGCGTCCGCGATATGATGGGTACATGTCCTTTCAGGAGCTTGGTGGCGATATCCTGCATGCGTGTTTGCGCGGTGACGCGACACCGGCTCAAACGCTTGACCGCCTAGATGCGGCCTACCGCGAGAGCCGCAAATGAGGGTCTTACCGCAATCCGAACGCCCCTTGGATGGGCTTGTAGTCGTTGACTTTAGCCAGTTCTTGTCCGGTCCCTTATGTGGGCTAAAACTGGCCGATCTGGGTGCGCGGGTGATAAAGATAGAGCGCCCCGGGCAGGGAGACCTGTGCCGTCACTTATATTTGTCTGATACGGACATTGACGGCGACAATTCACTGTTCCACGCAATCAACCGCAACAAAGAAAGTGTGACTGCGGATCTGCGTGACCCCGATGACCGGGACGCTTTGGTTGAGCTTATCAAGACGGCTGACGTGCTAATCCAGAACTTTCGCCCCGGCGTGATCGAGCGTCATGGTTTTGGCTATGACGACATCAAAGCGATTAACCCCCGGCTCATTTACGGCAGCATTTCGGGCTATGGCGAAGATGGCCCTTGGAAAGATCTGCCGGGACAGGATTTGCTCGCCCAAGCACGTTCGGGCCTCTTGTGGTTGAGCGGCAGTGCAGATCATCCACCGACCCCAATGGGGCTGGCAGTTGCGGATATGCTTGCGGGAAATTCTTTGGCTCAAGGCATCCTTGCTGCCCTTGTTGGCCGTGGCATTCACGGGCGCGGTGCGCTTGTGCAGACCAGTCTGCTAGAGGCAATGATCGATTTCCAATTCGAGGTCTTATCCACACATCTTAATGACGGCGAACGCCTACCTACCCGGAGCGGCATAAACGGGGCGCATGCGTACTTGGGCGCGCCCTACGGCGTCTATGAAACACAAGATGGTTTTCTAGCCCTCGCAATGACGCCGTCTTTGCAGGTGCTGGCTGATCTGTTGGAGATTACGGGTCTCGAGTCCTACTATGACGACGCGAAGGTCATGATGACCAAACGCGATAAAATCAAAGCCGTGTTGGCCGCGCAGATTGCTACGCGCACTACGGCCGCGTGGCTCGCGGTGCTGCAACCTGCTGATATCTGGTGCTCTGAGGTCTTAAATTGGGCGCAGATGCGGGCAACGGACGCCTATCGGAGGTTGGATTTCGAACAAACAATTACGCGGAACGGGACGGTGCGGCTTGAAACCTTGCGCAGCCCAATTCGCATCAACGGGGCGACGCTCAAATCTGATCGCGCGGCCCCCGCACTGGGTCAGGACACAGCGCGTGTTCTGGCAACTAATAAGCCGCAGACAGCGGCGGAATGACGGTCGATCATCCAAGGGAGGAACAAATGACCAATATCACGTTCAAAACACTGCTGGCAGCAACCGCGCTGACCGGTATCACCGCAACAACAGTTGCAGCACAAGAAATCGATTATGGGAGTTTTGCCGATTACACGCTGCGTGTGAAACTCATAGGCGGTGCACAATATGAACCGCTTTATGCGCGTATCGCCGAATGGGAGGCGATGACAGGTGCCACGGTCGACGTGCTGTCTCGTAAGAACCACTTCGAACTGGACCGCGAGATCAAGCAAGACATCGCAGCAGGTTCGCTTGATTGGTGCGTTGGGTCAAACCACACCAGCTTTGCCCCGCAATATGGGTCGATCTACATGGACCTGAACGGGGTCATCGCGGAAAGCACCCTGAGTGAGTTCCAAGAGCTTGCTTTGCAGAACTCAACCGTTGAAGGCCGCTTGGTTCAGCTACCGCGCCATTCAGACATCTCGAACCTGTACTACATCAAGTCGCTCTATGAAGATGCGGACAATCTGTCCGGCTTCAAGGCGGAATACGGATATGATTTGACGCCACCTGAAACATGGGACCAAGTCAAAGATCAGGCGATGTTCTTTGCTGACGCGCCTACGTTCTACGGCACGCAGTTCGTTGGCAAAGACGAAGCCATCACTGGACGCTTCTACGAAATGCTGGTCGCCAACGGCGGTGCGCTATTTGACGAAGACTGGAACCCAACCTTTAATTCCGCTGCTGGAGTAGAAGCGGTGAACTTCTTCAAAGATCTCTACGAAGCAAAGGCTGTGCCTGCGGGATCGTTGAACTACCTTTGGGATGATACTGGTCTTGGTTTTGCATCCGGCACCGTTGCATTGAACCTAGATTGGGCGGGATGGGCGTCGTTCTTCAACGATCCTGAAAACTCAAAGATTGCCGGTGATATCGGCCTTGTGCGCGCGCCAAAGGGATCTGCTGGAATTCGGACTGGTTGGTCCGGGAGCCATACGTTCTCGATCACTGAGACATGCGATAATGTGGATGCGGCTGCATCGCTTGTGACCTTCCTGACAAGCCATGACAGTCAGATGGTCGAAGCGACAGCAGGGCTTTTGCCGACACGTGCCGCGGTTTGGGATGACGCCAAAGCGCAGTTCACCGCAGACGGCAATGACTTCCTTGTCGAGGTGTTCGAAACCTATGCGATCTCGATGTCAGAGGATGCGTTCACGCCACCGCTGATCACGCCGTGGATCGAAGTTTCAAACGAGATTTGGCCACAGCTACAGGCCGCAATCTTGGGTGAAAAGACACCACAAGAAGCGCTGGACGAGGCCGCAAAAGCCGCCCGTCTCGTGATGGAAGACGCTGGTTACCTCTAGGTTTCTCCCTAAGCTGGCGCGGACGCTTCATGTCTGCGCCGGTGTTTTTCTTTGATCAAAGGCAGCTTCTTATGGCCACTAAGCCCCCATGGTTTTGGCAGCGCGAAAAATACACGCCCTATCTGCTGTTATTGCCAGCTGTCCTTACACTGTTGTTCGTGGTCCTCGTGCCTTTGCTGTTTTCGTTCTACACGAGCTTTACAGGCTACCGGTTGATCCGCCCCGAAAGTCTTTGGGAGTGGGTGGGTTTGCGCAACTACCGGCGCATCTTTGCGGATGGTGACTTTTGGTCTGCCTTTGGCAAAACGATCATCTTCCTGACAATTGCGCTTAATGTCGAATTCTTGCTTGGTCTGGGGATTGCCCTGTTGATTAACAAGATCACTTGGGGACAGCGCACGTTGCGCACGATCATGATGTTCCCGATGATGTTTTCGCCCATTCTGGTGGGCTACCAATTCAAATTCGTCTTCAACGACAATATCGGTATTCTCAACAATGCACTCCAATCGCTTGGCCTCAGTGACGGTGCGATCCCTTGGCTGGTGGATAAATACCTAGCGAACTTTTCGATCATCTTTGCAGAGGTTTGGATGAGCACCTCGGTTTTCGCCATTTTGTTGCTGGCCGGACTGTTTGCAATGCCGCGTGATCCGCTTGAGGCCGCAAAAGTCGATGGCTGTAATCCCTGGCAAGTCTTTCGCCATATTACGCTGCCGTTTCTGATGCCTTTTGTATTCATCGCCATGACGATCCGTAGTTTGGATGTGGCCCGTGCCTATGACATCGTTGATGTGATGACAGGTGGTGGGCCCGCTGGCAGAACAGAGCTTTTATGGACCCTGATCGCGCGTACAGGCTACGATAATGCACGTATGGGTCAGGCAAATGCGATGGCCTATATCTCGATCCTGCTGTCGATCGCCTTCACCTATTATTTCTTCACCAAGCTGCTTGCGGCCCGCCAATACATGGGAGGCGCAGAATAATGTCTGGCTCATTGCGTAAAAAAACCGGTGCCGTTGTCACATGGTTGCTGACCTTTATCTTGATGCTCATCATCTGCCTGCCAGGGTTGTGGGTCGTTCTCACGGCGTTTCGGCCGAACGGTGAAGTTTTGGCTAAGCCGCCAATCTGGATACCGCAGAATCCCAACTTAGATAACTTCGCCAAAATCTTTGGGCTTGGGGCCAACCAAGTCGCGATCCCCGTATCATCGTATTTTATGAACTCGTTGATCATCGCGTTGACCAGCACCGCGATCGCGTTGTTGATCGGCATGTCGGGTGGCTATGCTTTTGCCCGCTACCGGTTCAAATTTAAGAACGGAATGTTCTTGGGCATGATGCTGTCACGCACTGTTCCGGGTATTGCGCTGTCGCTCCCGATTTTCATGATTTGGAGCCGTCTTGGGTTAATTGACACAAAAATGGGCCTGATCATTGTCTATGTTGCACTGAACATCCCCTTTACGATCTGGCTGATCGACGGGTTCTTTCGGCAAATTCCCAAGGAAATGTCAGAGGCAGCACAGGTTGATGGCTGCACCCGTTGGCAGGCATTTTGGAAAATCGAATTTCCGCTGGCTAAATCTGGCATCGCCAGCGCGGGTATCTTCGCGTTCCTTACATCTTGGAATGAATACGCGCTGGCCAGCAACCTAACACGGTCTACAGACAGCAAAACGCTGCCTGTGGGACTGATGGACTTCACCGCACAGTTCACGATTGACTGGGCCGGCATGTCAGCGATGGCGGTGATTATCATCGTACCTGCGCTGATCCTGACGTTCCTCGTGCAAAAACACCTCATCGCGGGTCTCACGTTTGGTGGGGTCAAAGGATAGAATATGGCTGAGATTAAGCTTCACAATGTCATCAAACGTTACGGCAAGACCGAGGTTGTGCACGGCATCAACCTTGATATCGCCCACAATGAATTTGTCGTGCTGGTGGGTCCTTCGGGATGTGGGAAATCAACGACTTTGCGGATGATTGCCGGGTTGGAAGATATCTCGGACGGGACGGTGTCAATCGGCCCTGACGTGGTCAATGATCTGCCGCCGCGCAAGCGCAATATCTCGATGGTCTTCCAGAACTACGCGCTTTATCCGCATATGTCGGTCCGCGAAAACCTAGGCTTCGGGCTAAAAATTGCTAAGCAGGACGAGGCGACGATCTTAAAGCGCGTTGACGAAGCTGCCGAGATTTTGGGCCTTGATGAGTTGATGGAACGCACACCTGCTGAACTCTCTGGAGGGCAACGCCAGCGTGTTGCAATGGGCCGTGCCATTGTACGCCATCCGCAAGCGTTCTTGTTTGATGAACCGCTGTCTAACCTTGATGCCAAGTTGCGCGTCCAGATGCGCACGGAGATCAAAAAGCTGCATCAAAAGGTGAAAACCACAGTTGTCTACGTCACGCACGATCAGGTCGAAGCGATGACGCTTGCTGACCGAATAGTCGTAATGAAAGACGGGCATATCGAACAGGTTGGCACACCGATGGATGTATTCAATCATCCAGTTAATACCTTTGTCGCCAGCTTTATCGGTTCGCCCCCGATGAATCTTGTGCCGGCGACGATCAAGTCCGGTCAAATCGTCTTCGCGGATGAACGGTCTCTGCCCGTTCCCGCTCGTTTGGCGGACCTTGTCAGCGATGGCCAAGAGGTTGTCTTTGGTTTGCGTCCCGATGACCTCACCCCTGTTGGGCACGGCATTGCTGAGAGTGGCGATAGTGCCAAAGTTACCTTGCCTATTATTTTGTCTGAACCGCTCGGCACGGAAACGATCCTTTATACGACCCTTGCCGGACAAGAGGCGCAGGGAAAGATGTTTGGACCTCGCAATGTAGCTCCCGGCGAGGTGCTGGAATTTGATGTTGCTATGGACAAGGCGCATTTGTTTGATGCCGGCACCGGCAAGTCAGTGCGGACTGACTGATGGCAACGATTGTCCAAGCTGATGTGTTGATGGTTGATCTGACCCCAAAAGTCATGCGCACTGATGCAATCCAATCCTTTGTATCTCAAGAAACGCCGATTGTGCGTTTGACAGATGCGGATGGACGGGTCGGCACTGGCTATAGCTATACTATCGGGTCGGGTGGCCCTGCGATTATCAGCTTGTTGCGCGAAACGTTGCTGCCCGCAGTAATCGGGCGCGAAGCCGAAGAGATCGAGGGCATTTGGCGCGATCTTTTGCTAACAACGCATGCGACTGCGGTTGGAGCGATTACGTCGCTGGCGCTTGCGGCGATTGATACGGCGCTGTGGGATTTGCGCTGTGTGCGGGCCGGTTTGCCTTTGTGGCGTCTTGCCGGCGGCGCAAAGCCAGAAGTCCCACTCTATTCGACCGAAGGCGGCTGGTTGCACATCGACACCGATGCGCTTGTTGCGGATGCGTTGGCGATGCAAGCACAAGGTTTTGCGGGCTCCAAGATCAAAATCGGTAAGCCTACATTGGCCGCTGATCGTGCACGCTTGCGGGCGGTCCGGGACGCGGTTGGCGACGACTATGAAATTCTTGTGGATGCCAATCAGTCGTTCACATTGTCTGAGGCCCGCCGCCGCGCTGACATGATGGCCGAATTTGACATCGGTTGGTTCGAGGAACCCATGCCAGCGGATGACATCGGCGCGCATGTCCAGTTAAATACAGTCTCGCCCGTGCCAATTGCGGTGGGCGAAAGCATGTACTCACTCTCACAGTTCAAAGACTATTTGGCATCCAATGCCTGCACCATTGTGCAGGCTGATGTCGCTCGTGTTGGGGGCATCACACCTTGGCTTAAGATTGCGCATATGGCCGAGGCGTTTAATGTCACCATTTGCCCGCATTTCTTGATGGAATTGCACGTGAGCCTGACTTGCGCGGTGCCGAATGCGCCCATGCTTGAATATATTCCGCAGCTAGATGAGATCACGACCGCCCCACTCAAAATTATTGGTGGTCGTGCCATCGCCCCTTCTGTCGCGGGTTTGGGAATTGCATGGGATTGGGACGCTATCGATGCCCGTTCAGTTGCGGGTCTGAGCGCAAAAATCGGAGGATCTTAATGGAACGTATGGCAATGGTAATCGGGATAAAACCAGAGAGCATTCCCGCCTACAAAAAGCTTCACGCTGAAACCTGGCCAGAGATCTTGGTACAGATCACGGCCTGCAATATTCGCAATTATTCAATTCATCTGCGTGAACCCGAAAACTTGCTGTTTGGGTACTGGGAATATCACGGGGCAGATTTTGCAGCTGATGCCGCAGCAATGGCAGTTGATCCAAAAACCCAAGAATGGTGGGACATATGTATGCCCATGCAAGACCCACTAAAGACCCGTGCCGAGGGCGAATGGTGGGCAATGATGGAAGAGGTTTTTTATCATGAGTGATCCACGGATTCTGACGTTCAAAAAATGCTACACTGGCGTTGTGCATGACGTTATGCGCGCGATGGGGTTGCGTAATTTTACACTACCTCCTCGGATTAGTCCGCTGCAGCCGGAAATGACGCTGTGCGGCCCTGCTTTCACGATTGAGGGTCGGCTGGACGAAGCCGCAGACCCGCACGAGACGCTTTTGGCTTGGACGGGTTTGCTATCCAAGTGCCCTGCAGACCATATTTGGACAGCACAACCGCACACCCATAGCCTTGCCCAAATGGGCGAACTGTCGGCAGAGACATTGCACCGCAAAGGTGTGCTGGGGTGCGTGTTGGATGGCGGCTTGCGCGACAGTCATTTCCTGCTGGATCTGGGGTTCCCCAGCTGGCGCACACATCACACGCCCAAAGACATCGTTGGGCAATGGCTGCCGACAGCGACCGAAATTGACATAAATATCGAAGATGTCCTCATTCGACCCGGTGACTGGCTGCATGGGGACCGTGACGGCATGGTGCGCATACCGATCGGTCTGCTTGATGAAATCATCGAAAAATCAACCGCAGCGATGCAGACCGAAAACAAGGTCCGCAATGCAATTCTTGACGGGATGGACCCGCAAGAAGCTTATTTGAAATGGGGGAAGTTCTAACCGATGAAGATCACGGCCCTCGATATCCGGTGCTGTCGCTATGACGGAGCCGTCATTGCCGGCGCTGAAATGCGTGACGGGCAAAAGATCGCGGGCCTTGAGTTTTTGGTTTACACGCTGCGCACGGATGACGGGCAGGCAGCGTCGATGTTTGGGTTTGCAGGGCGATCATCTTTGGGTGCAGGACATCTTGCTGCGGCCTCATTACGGCCGTTTGTTATGGGACGTCACGCGCTTGACCGCGAAGCGATGTGGCACGATTGGCGGGTTGCCGACCGGTGGTGGCATCACTTGCCGATCTACGCCTATGGCCCCGTTGATTGCTGTTTGTGGATTCTGGCGGCCCAAGACGCAAAGCAACCTTTGTGGCGCTACATCGGCGGCATGCATGCGCAGGTTCCAGTTTATGCGTCGTCTTTGGTTCTGGCGGACGCTACAGCCTATGCAAAAGAAGCCGTAGCTGTTCGCGACGCAGGCATGAAGGCCTATAAAATTCATCCGCCCGGGCGGGATTTAGAAGAGGATATCGCGATCCACGCAGCAGTGCGTGACGCGGTTGGCCCAGATTTTAAGCTGATGTCAGATCCGGTTGCACCCTATACGCTCGAACAAGCGACACGCTTTGGGCGTGCGTTGGAAGCATTGGGATATGCATGGTTGGAAGAACCCATGCCAGATGAGAATTTCTCGGCCATGCGTGAATTGACACGGGTTCTGGATATCCCGGTCGTTGGGACAGAAGTCCTGGCCAAGCACCCTTATTCCGTAGCCGAGTGCATTGCCGGGCGTGTCACCGATGCGGTGCGCGCAGATGTTTCTTGGTCAGGCGGGATCACAGGAGCGCTGAAAACTGCGCGGCTCGCCGAGGCATTTCATATGAATTGCGAATTGCACACGACCATTTTCCATCCTCTTGAGATGGTGAACCTGCATCTGTGTGCAGCGGTTAAAAACAACAGTTATTTTGAGGTGCTGTGGCCGATGGAGACATTCGATTTCGGACTTACTTCGGCCCTGCCCATTCAAAACGGGATTGCGACTTTGCCCCAAACGGCGGGGCTAGGGGTTGAGCTGGATTGGGATTTTATCGACAACTGCACAATAGCGGAGCTTTGAGGTATGACTGATAATCGTCTAATTATTTTAGCACCTCAGGACACTATTGCGGTCGCCCGCTGTGCCATTGCCCAAGACGAGACCCTCACTATTTGCGGCGATGAGATCGTTCTGAAAACCGCAGTCAGCATGGGTCACAAGCTGGCGCTTTGCCCTATGAATGTGGGAGACAGAGTTTTGAAATATGGGGTCTCGATTGGCTCTGCGACGCAACCAATCGCAATTGGCGACCATGTGCATTTGCACAATATGAAAAGCGATTACACGCCAACCTATGCGCTGTCCGAAGAAGGTGAAGTAATATGAGCATGCAAGGGTATCTGCGCAGTGATGGGCGCAAAGGCATTCGGAATGTCGTGGCCGTCGCATACCTAGTGGAGTGCGCGCATCATGTCGCACGCGAGATCACTCTAGTTGACCGCGAAAACGCCCATGTCATCGGTTTTCCGGGCTGTTTCCCGAATGAATACGCCCAAAAGATCATGGAAAAGCTTTGCACACATCCCAATGTCGGTGCTGTTTTATTGGTCTCGTTGGGCTGCGAAAGCTTTAACCGGGTCCAGCTTGAAAAAGTGGTTCGCGACAGTGGCCGGATGGTCGAAACGCTGGTTATTCAAAGAACGGGCGGGACGCGCAGTGCGATTGCCCAAGGTAAGGAATTTGTAATCAACGCGATTTCTGCCTTGTCTGATACACCACGCGTTCCGATGGACGTGTCGGACCTTGTCATCGGGACTGTATGTGGCGGATCAGATGGCACAAGCGGCATTTCTGGCAACCCGGCCACGGGGCGGGCCTTTGATAAACTTGTCGAGCAGGGAGCAACCTGTATCTTTGAGGAAACCGGCGAATTGATCGGCTGCGAAGACATCATGTCGAGCCGTGCAGCAACGCCAGAATTGGCCGTTGAATTGCGCGCATCTGTTGAAAAGGCTGCCATGTACTATGCCGAATTGGGATACGGCAGCTTTGCGTCCGGCAACGCAGATGGTGGTCTGACCACGATCGAAGAAAAATCGATGGGTGCCTATGCCAAATCTGGCGCGTCGCCAATATCGGGTTTGATTAAGCCGGGGGATATTCCGCCCAAAGGCGGGTTATATCTTATGGACGTTGTACCAGACGGGCCAGTCAAGTTCGGCTTTCCCAACATCTCCGACAATGCCGAGATCGTCGAGATGATGGCTTCTGGGGCGCATATGACGATCTTTGTCACCGGGCGTGGATCCGTCGTAGGGTCGGCCATTTCACCGGTTATTAAGGTCGCGGCGAACCCAGAAATGTACGAGCGTCTGCATGAGGACATGGACATCAACGCAGGACAAATCATCTCGGGGGAGGCATCACTCGATACCATCGGCAACGAGATTTTTGACCTCACACAATTGGTTGCTGCAGGCCAACGGACGAAATCAGAGGAACTCGGGCACCAGGAATTCATCCTGACCTACAAAAGCTTTGACCCCATCGGGCCGGCATGTTTGCCAGTTTAGAAAAGGAAACAAAATGGGACGACTAACAGGAAAAACATGCCTTGTGACGGCGGCTGGCCAAGGGATCGGGCGGGCTTCGGCGCTGGCGATGCAAGCCGAAGGGGCCACTGTGATTGCAACTGACATCAATGAGGATGCATTGTCAGAATTGGGATCCTTAGGGCTGCAAACAATGACCTTGGATGTCATGGATCCTGCTTCGATCAAGAGGGCGGTTGAGGTAACAGGGCCGGTGGATGTGTTGTTTAACTGCGCGGGCTTTGTCGCAAACGGTACCATCCTTGAATGCGATGAAGACCAATGGGCCTTTTCAACGGGCCTAAACGTCACTGCAATGTACCGCATGTGCCGGGCCTATTTGCCGATGATGATAACCAGCAATGGAGGATCAATCATCAATATGTCCTCCGCAGCGTCGTCGATTATCGCGGCCCCCAACAGGTTCGCATATGGCACGACAAAAGCGGCTGTGATCGGAATGACGAAGTCCATCGCTGCCGATTTTATTACGCAAGGCGTGCGGTGTAACGCGATCTGTCCGGGTACGGTTGAAAGCCCATCGCTGGAGCAACGCTTGCGCGACACGGGCGACTATGATGCTGCGCTCGCCGCCTTCATTTCACGTCAGCCGATTGGGCGGATTGGTAAGCCTGACGAGATCGCAGCTTTGGTCGTTTATCTTGCGTCTGATGAAAGTGCCTACACCACTGGTCAAGCCCACGTCATCGACGGCGGCTGGTCGAATACATAAGGAAGAACGAAATGAAACTACTTCGATTTGGCCCTGCTGGCGCAGAGAAACCTGGCATTCTTGATGTAGATGGTGTGATCCGCGATCTATCGGGTGTTGTGCCTGACATTTCAGGCGGCGCGCTGTCGGCTGAGGGGCTCGCGGCGATTGCGCAAACGGACCTTGGCGCATTGCCTGCGGTGTCCGCGGAAACGCGTCTCGGGCCTTGTGTGGCTGGCACAGGCAAGTTCATCTGTATTGGATTAAACTACGCTGATCATGCTGCCGAAGCTGGGATGGATGTGCCAAGTGAGCCAGTAATGTTCATGAAGGCCACAAGTGCCATTTGCGGGCCAAATGATCCGATCATCATACCGCGCGGTTCTGAAAAGACCGATTGGGAAGTCGAGTTAGCTGTCATCATCGGAAAACGCGCGAAATACGTCAGCGAAGCGGACGCGATGGACTACGTCGCTGGCTATGCAGTCACAAATGATGTGTCAGAGCGCGCATTCCAACTTGAGCGCCAAGGCCAATGGACCAAGGGCAAGAGCTGTGACAATTACGGCCAGATTGGCCCGTGGTTGGTGACCAAAGACGAGGTCGCCGACCCGCAAAACCTGTCAATGTGGCTGACCGTGAATGGTAAACCCATGCAGGACGGGTCGACCAAAACGATGGTCTATGGTGTTGCGCATCTTGTCAGTTACTTGAGCCAATTCATGTCTTTGCACCCGGGTGATGTGATTTCGACCGGCACACCACCAGGCGTGGGGATGGGCCAAAAGCCTCAGCAATACCTGCGCCCTGGAGATGTTGTCGCCTTGGGGATCGAAGGGCTGGGGGCTCAAGAACAGAAAGCAATCGCTGATCCAGAATAGGAGAGTTCAAATGGTCAATTTAATCGATACGCACCAGCATCTCGTCTACCCAGATGTTGCAGGATACAGCTGGACGGCAGATATCCCTCCGTTGGCTAGCCAAGCGTTTCCGCTGTCCCGATATATTGAATTGACCGCGAGCCATAATGTGATCGGCACCCTTTTTATGGAAACGGGTGTCGATGACGCAGATTATAAGGCCGAAGCACGATACGTTGCCGATCTGGCCAAACAAGATGGCAGCGGGATTGTCGGTGTGATTGCCTCATGTCGGCCAGAGGATGACGCAGGTTTCACCGATTGGCTGGATGAATGTGATGATCTTGGGGTGGCCGGGTTCCGGCGCATCTTGCACGTCATGCCAGATGACCTTTCGACGACATCGACGTTCCGGCGTAACGTTCAGGCCTTGGGCAAGCGTGGAAAGACATTCGATCTGTGCATGCTGCCTAAGCAACTTAAGAACGGCGTGGCCCTTGCAGCCGCTTGCCCTGATACAACGATCGTCCTCAATCACTGCGGCGTTCCCGATATCGCAGGCGGGAAAATGGACTTATGGCGTGCTGATATGATGGCATTAGCCGCACTTCCGAATGTTTATTGCAAGCTGTCAGGACTGTTGGCTTATTGTGCGCCTGGACATGCAACCCAAGAAGTGATCCAGCCGTATTTTGACCACGCGCTTGCGGCGTTCGGTGCGAACCGGATGGTTTGGGGCAGTGATTGGCCGGTGGTCGAACTTGCGAATGGGTTGCCTGATTGGCTGGCGGTGACCCAGTCAATGTTAGGTGCCCTGAGTGATGATGAGGCCGCTGAAATTGGCTCAGAGACGGCGCGCAAGATATTTGGCCTTCACTAGTGACTTGAGCCGATTCCATTGCGGATGCATTAGAGCTGTTGATGACGCTCGCGTATCCTGTGCTCTGGGTATGATCCATTTCCACATTGTGCCGCCTAAACACACCGGGTCTTTACCGGGTGTCGACAATCTCCACGACCGTCCCTAAGGGCGATCGGCATTGGCAAGAGCGAACCAAGGCGCAATTCTTGACCGTTTGCCGTCTAGACCCATTCGTCGCAATGGGCGTCTGGTTCTATCCTTCGGACCGCTTGGCCGCCTGATGCTCGTCTTCGACCAGACCGATTTTCCAATACCCCGAGATGTAGGTATCGCTGCGGGGCAGTTGCTTTTCCCGATGCAGAAAAGCGCGCAAATTGCGGATCACAGAGGACTCTCCGGCAATACAAGTTTGCACCTGTCCTTCCGGCCAATCCATATTGCGGATAAAATCCTCTTGCTGTGTTGACGGCATTGAGGGGTTCGCATGTACCAGCCAATGCATTTCCACGCCTTCAGGCGCATCGATATCTTGGGTATCTTCAAGGGAATTGACTTCAAAAACAGCAACTCCTTTGGCGTTTCTTGGCATCGCCTCAAGCGTCGCCGCAGCAATGGGCAGGGCAGACGGGTCCGCTGCGACAAGAAACCAATCTGCATGAAAAGCCGTCACTTTTGGTTGGCTTGGACCCGCGAAACCCAAGAAATCCCCCGGCTTGGCATGCGTGGCCCACCGAGACGCCGGCCCATTGTCACCATGGGCAACAAAGTCGATATCCAATTCTTGAACATCGCTCCGGTAGTGCCGAACCGTGTAAGTCCGTTTGACTAGGCTTGAACCCTCAGACAAACGTTTCTCGAAATCGTCATGTGTCTCGTCTGGTTCCGGTAACAATAGTTTGCAATTACCACCCTCGCGGCCTTCGGGAAAACCCGACAGCTCTGGCCCAGCAAACGTGACGCGGATCATATTCGGTGTAAGAAATCGTGCAGATTTAACCCTAAGAAGACGAGGCATTTGCCGCCCGGTAACCTTGCGAACGACGTCCTTTACTCCGGTGGCGAGGCTCATACGAAACTCCATTTTTAATCCTGACTATAATTATAAGATATAAGGAGCAGGTGGACATGTGCAAGTCCAAGTGCCCGCCTTGCTTTGATTGCATGGCGGGAGGAAGTTGAGCATCAGCCGTTAGGAAACAGATAGGGCAGGAAGAAGTCGATAGCGCCAGGCACGCCCAAATCGGGAAAGGCCTCGATCATGCCAGCGCGAAACTCAGGGCCCGTTTTTGCAGTGCCAAGCAGTTCACTAGCTTTTGTCAAATACGCGGTGTTCTCTGCAAACATATCTTGGTTGCCGGGCAAACCATGTCCGGGCAGAACGATATTGTAGCTGTCATCTGCACTAAGTTCCGCGATGGCCGGGATCCACGTTTCTGGCTTGCCAGCAAGAAACATGTGCATGCTATTCATGGCTGTATCACCAACTGAAATGACACCGTGTTCGGGTAGGCGGGTGATCAACATCGGTTCGTGCTCTCCGCCTTGCAAAGCAGAGAATTCATAAGTCACGCCGTCGATAACCTCGGACCCTGCTTCAAGTGTCTCGGACGGAACGACAACGCTGTCAGGAATGATATCACCCATCATTTCGCGACGCGCCACGCGGGTTGCTTCGCCTGTTTCAGCAATCTCTTCGATGGTCGATGCCAAGGCATACAAAGGCACATCTGCAAAGGCAACAAGCCCAAGATAGTGATCCGGGTGGCCATGTGTCAGCAAAAGCCGGTCGATCGGCTTTCCCAACCCATCCGCATAGGCGCGGTAATCATTGGCAAACGGGGTGAACATCTGTCCGTCAATAAGCACCAAAGCGTTGTCACTCTCGATGATATACGTGCTCATCGCGAACATCTCTTGAGGCGCAGTATAGGAATGGATCTTGATTTCCCCAAGATCTTGAACCTGGACAACGGCTCCGGTTGGTCGGGCCTCGTCAGCGAAAGCGGCCGTCGTAAGCAGCAATGCAGCTGCCAAAATGTTAGGTATTTTCTTAAACATTGCGATCTCTCCATCATGTGGACGATTGCAAAATAGGTGCTTTTCGATAGTCACATAATATGTGATTATTAGATTTCATAATTTCATAAAGTAACGCAATCATACTTGAATTTTTACGCCCCCTCGCTGTGTTTTCGACTGTCGCGGAATGCGGCTCTTTTCGCGCGGCTGCTGAACGTCTTGGTCTTTCGGCATCGGTGGTCAGTCATCATGTCTCCAAATTGGAAGACCGGTTTGATGTTGCCTTGCTGTATCGCAGCACCCGCAAGCTTACGTTGACAGATGCAGGTGCCAAAGTTCTTGAACATGCCAAGCATATAACTGACGCAGGATTTGAAGCGGTGGAGGCTCTTCAGACGGATCAGCTTCGACCTCAGGGTAAACTACGAATAGCTACACCAGCCATTCTCGAACACGGCAACTTCATGAATGATGTCGCGGGCTTTCTTGAAAAGTACCCTGAAGTCGAACTGGACTTAAATTTCAGCGACCAGCACGTTGATATCATAAGTGAAGGTTATGATCTGGCTTTGCGCGCTGGCAAACTGGAAGATAGCTCCCTGATGGCGCGACGTCTGGCCTCAGCAGAAGACGTGTTATGCGCGTCACCTGCATATTTGGCCAAGGTGGGTCGCATCGAAACGCCCGGTGATCTGAATAAATTCAAACTGATAGGCGTCCCTTCAAAATCAGACGTCCTGAGTTTTAGACATCGGAACGACATGAAGAGAAAACAACAGGTCAAAGTGCAGACATCCATTCGCGTCAACACGGGTGACGCGGCCTTGTCATTGGCAATGCGGGGGGTTGGTATCGCGCGCGTGCCCCGTCTTTTGATCGAAACCCTGCCATATGGGACCTTAAATGATGTGCTTCCAGATTGGGCTTTGCCAGACTTTGAGGTCTATGCAGTTTGGCCCAGAAATGTAGGGAAGCGCTCGCTGACACGCCTGTTTGTCGACCACATTATGTCAGAGATTAGATCTGGCAAGATCTCCAAATAAGCTAAGCATGTGAACTGACACAGAAGCACGGTCCAACTCGTTTGAGTTGGTGGGCCCGACATTGTTGAGGGTCTTTGATATGCGATCGTTCCGCGTGGGGTCAAAGTCCGCTCGGTGCTCTGGTAAATGCTTTGGTAACGCCAGATCCGATAAAACGTACAGTGCGGTGAAGGTGCTTCACAAAGACCTTTTGAAGGAGGGGACCGTCATTCAGCGGTATTCGCGATCTGCCAACAATCATATCAACCAAGCACTAGAGACGGGTAAGTGCCTCAAGCGATTGACGTGCACCCTGATCGTATGTGGCTTGATCAATAGGCCTTCACCTTTCAGAATGTTGGTTTGGAATACCAAAATGACACCAACCGGTTGGTTTGAATGCGAGTCACGCAGAGGGAAACAGTTACAATGACGAACAACGCCGCCACGATCCCCGCAGAAATGATGGCTGTCGTCACTACGGGCAACGGTGGCTATGACAAGCTAGTCTATCGCGCTGTTCCGACGCCACAACCGGGGCCGGGCGAGGTGTTACTGCGGGTTCTTGCCGCCGGGGTGAACAACACTGAAATCAACACAAGGTTGGGATGGTATTCATCGTCGGTGACAGCGGACACTGCTGGCACCGCCAATGAATCGAAGGGGAGTAGTACGCAAACTACCGACGGCGGTTGGAACGCAACAACGCCGTTTCCTTTGATCCAAGGCACGGATTGTTGCGGGCGCGTTCTTGCACTTGGGGCGGGGGTTGATCCGAACAAACTGGGATCCCGCGTTCTAGTGCGAGCATGCATGCGTCCGCATGGTTTTGCGAAAATGGATAACATCTGGATGGCCTCCGACTTTGACGGCGCATTTGCAGAGTATTTGGTCGTGCCCGCTAGCGAGGTGTTTGCGGTCCAATGTGACTGGACTGACGAAGAACTAGCCACCATTCCCTGCGCGTATGGAACGGCTGAGAACATGCTACATCGTGCCAATGTATCGGATGGTGAGTGTGTCTTGATCGCAGGTGCTTCAGGCGGCGTTGGCTCCGCTGCCTTACAGCTGGCTAAACGGCGCGGGGCCAAAGTTGTCGCGATCACCAGTCCGGATAAAGTAGCCCAGTTGAAAGATCTTGGTGCGGATGTTGTTCTAAGCCGTGATGCCAATCTGGTGGACGTATTGGGATCACAAAGCGTGGATGTCGTCGTGGACAATGTGGCCGGACCGAAATTTCCTGAAATGTTGAAGGTACTCAAGCGCGGCGGCCGGCTTGTGTCCTCTGGCGCAATTGCAGGGCCCATCGTGAATCTGGATATGCGCGACATGTACCTTAAAGACATTCTTCTGATAGGATGTACCGCTTGGGACGAGCCCGTATTCCCAAATGTGATCTCATATATCGAACGCAACGAAATCCGACCGCTATTGGCTGCGTCATACCCTTTGAGCGAAATCGTTGCCGCTCAAGAAGCATTCATGACCAAGAAGCACCTTGGTAATATGGTTCTCGTTCCCCCATGTGAAAAATGATGCGTAACTGCTCGAGTTTTTCACAATATCGCTGATCCATCGCCACCGCTTGTTTTGCGGCCTACTTCAACTCTGGTCGAAGTGTCATTTTGAGCTGCGACGGCTGTTCTTGGGCGTGATCTGTCACAGCCAAGGATTGTGTGAGAATAGCCCCGAACGTCTGGTGTCCCGTTGTGTGTCCGTGGCTACTTGGTCTTATCTTGTAGGCCATTTAGAAGCTGGAGAGGTTTCGTCAGCTGGGTGGTTTTGGAGCTCTATGCGATCCAAATGCTTTTTGACTTTCGGTTTTCACGTGGGATACCAATACTTGATTAAAACTATCAGGTAAAATTCAACTTTGGAGTGCGTAGCCTGTTCGAGACAGAGCGGTTGTTCAAGCGCAGAGAGATATTAGCGGGAGCCGGCGGGCTCGCGCTAGCTGGGACGGCAGGTGCAAAGGCTCTTTTTGCAGAGCCAGATCGACACTTTCGTCTTCGATCGCGGATGACATCCTATGCGTTTGGCGAAGTCGTCACCCGCGGCCTCGTGAGATCAGAAGACAATGCACTTCCGCGAGTCCTTCGTTTGAGACAAGGCAAGCCTGCGATTATTGACTATACGAATGGGCTTGAGGATTACTCGACGATGCACTGGCATGGAATCCGGCTGCCAAATGCGATGGATGGATTCCCTTACTTGACGCAGTTTCCAATCGGCCAAAACGAAACTTTCAGGTACGAATTCACGCCTCCGGATGCAGGGACCTATTGGTACCACCCACATTGCATGACCATGTCACAAATGGCCTTGGGTCTGACCGGTATTCTGATTGTCGAAGAAGCAGATGATCTGTCATTTGACGCTGATATTCCGCTCAATCTTAAAGATTTCCGCCTTACCGAGGATAGATCAGTTCTACCATATTTTACCGCGCGCGGCGCGTGGCGGTACCTTAGGCAATGTACAAACAGCAAACTGGCAACGGTAGCCTGTTTGCGATGTGCCCGCTGGCGGACTGATCCGATTGCGCTTCGCGGGACAGATACCACCCGGGTGCATAAGCTCGTATTCCCAGATGTGCCGGGGCAAATCATTGCTTGGGACGGGCATCCTATTGAAGAAGCCATTCTCTGGCCAACAATTGAAGCACCGCTTTTGCTGGGGCCGGGGCAACGTGTCGACGTTGCCTTTGTCGCACCGGCAAGGGAAGGGCAGGAAGTTGTGTTCACAGGGCTTTTGGGTCGGACCCCGTTTGTTGTCGCCAAAATGCGGGCAATTGGCCAAGATCTCCAACGCGCAAAGGATGATTTGCAGCCATTGCCACGTAACTCCTTTGAGAAGCCAGACATCGAAGCAGCAATAATTCAGGAGATTGTCGTTGGGCGGACACCAAAGGGCGACGGCACAAATAACGGTCTTTGTGGGACGTTCGATTATATCTTCTGGTCGATCAACCGGAACCCATGGCCCGGCGACGCTGTCGAAGGCACGGGCCCAGTTCTTACCATGCACCAAGGCCAAAGCTATATTTTGCGGATGCGAAATGAGTCCCCCAATCTACACCCCATTCACTTGCATGGATTGGTCTTTAAGCCCATCCGTTCAAACTTGCGGCACATACCGGCCTATTTTACTGACACGCTGCTTCTGTTGAAGGACGAGATCGTCGATATCGCTGTGCTGGCCGACAACCCCGGTGACTGGGCGTTCCATTGCCATGTGATTGAGCATCAAAAAACGGGGCTGTCAGGTTATATCCGGGTCGTTTGATCCGCAGAATGTCTGTTGATATGTGGAAAATGACGCCCAATGTTACTCATCGCCCAAGTCTAAGGCTTATCGTTGCAGGCGCTTTTGCGCCGGGAGCATTGCCCGTGGTTTCCAATGCCCAGGTGACACATGAAATCAAAATGCTGAACGACGATCCATCGCAAGAATATCGTTACATGGTGTTCAGTTCAAAAGTCGTTGTGACAAACTCCGGCGACACCGTCATTCTTCGTGCAGCGAACCGTGGTCACATTACAGCTTCATCTTGGAATATGCTTCCTGAAGGGGTCACAGAATGGGCCGTTGGCATCGACAAAGAAGTTGCATTGACCCTCACCGTTCCTAGTTTTTACGGATATACCTGCATCCCGCACGCCGATCTAGGCATGGCGGGGCTAATTGTTGTCCGAGGCGAGGGAAGGAACAACAATTTGGAGCGTGCCCAGTCCACTCCTCAATTCGAAGATAGCATCGTGATCTGGCAGGAAAATTGGAAGGAAGTGGCGGCATTAAGTCTGGATGGGCGATCATAGGTCCATCCCCGAATCCAGACCGTTTTTGTCGATTGCAATCGCGGTCGCTTTGTTTGGCATACTTGACAGAATATCTGCAAACCATGGGTCGTTGGATTCCGTCCCCCACCCCCCCAAGCAGGCTTTTCTGCAAATTGCCGCACTGGTCCAAGTCGCTAGATCAACCCCTGAGCAAGGATCATCAAGGCACCCGAAGCCACAACGTAGCCCGCATCAATCACAGTCGCTTTGCCTGATTTTTGACTAAACAAATCCATGCCGGCAACGACAAAAGTCACCGCCAAAATGGCACCGACCGCAGTCATGATCGCTTGATTGGTTTCTGTAATTCCCACAACCAGTGCCAGCAGAGCTGTGCCGACAAACTGTATGACCATTGCCATGATCGGCGGGGACGCAGGAGGCTGTATGTTATGGCTTCCTGCTGCCCAACTTTTGCCGAACATCATTGGGCTAAACCAAATCATGCCAAGGCCGAATGCTGCGATGGTACCGACGACGATTGCCGTCCAATTCATAAGTGCGATGTCCATTGTTTTTCCAATCTATGCAGCAAGTGTTGCGTCGAGTGCGTCGAGGATACTGACCCAGCCGCCTTTGTGATTGTCACGGGCTTCAGCATCGCTAAAGCGCACATGCGTGAGCGTCACATGGGTCCCCTCGTCAGCCGGGGTAAAGGTTAATGTGACTGTGCTATCGTCAACGGAAAAGGGGCTCTCCCATGTAAAGACGATGCGATCATGCGGGCTGATTTCGCGGTATGTCCCGGCGTGCGGAATTTCGTTTTCCCCAGCGAGCATAACAATTTCAAACCGCCCCCCTTCCTTTGGCTCATTGGATGCTTTTGGCACAGACATACCAGCCGCAGGCATCATAAATTGGCGCAACATTTCTGGGTTTAGCCATGCGTTGAACACGTCTGCTGGGGGGGCATTGATCGTGCGTTCTACTGTCAAATTTAGATCATTCATCTTTGCTGTTTCCTTTTGTTATCAATGTGTCGAGTGCTTCTAATCTAAGGTCCCAGATTGAGCGCAGGTCGGCGAACCACCTGTCGATCTCCGAAAGCGGAGCCATTTGAACTTCGATGAGATGCTCACGCCAATCGGTGCGCCGAATGACCAAACCCGCGCGTTCCAACATTTTGATGTGCTTGGAGATCGAGTTGAGGCTCATTTCAAACTGCGCATGAATGTCCGTTACGCGCATGGGGCCATTCTGGGCCAATAGCGTCAGAATAGCGCGGCGGGTTGGATCACTTGCAGCCTTAAGTAGTTCGCTAAGCGCGTTTGTTTTGATTCGTTCACCCATATGGGTGAATAACAAAATGAAACGCCATCAGTCAACTGTTTGGTAGATTGCTGCGAGGGCGCGCAGTGGCCATTGGAGTTAACTACAGCGCTGGCAAAGTGTATTTTTGCCGACTTCGCCAAGCCATCGATAAATGTGGATAAGAGCATGCCAAGACGACTACAGCTATGATGGGGTTCCCCACCGACCCCTCATGCACTGTCCTGCTCGTCAGGGTTTTTCAGGCGCTCTTTTAAAGACATGTCGCTGACGAGGCGTAGGCGCATTTTCGGCAAATGCTTGAGACAGCCTTGTCGAGCCGGAATTCGCTGTTTATCCGGTCCAGCTTCGATTTTGAGACTTCAAATCATTGATATTATTACGGCTTATTGGGGTCGAAACCCAATAGTCCCTGAAGCTCGAGCAGTTTGTCTTCGCCAAACTCCCGTTGCAACAGCGTGTCTAGTTCCGAAAAATGTGCCCGCGCACGAGACATCATCCGTTCACCTTCTTCGGTAAAAACGATGATGCGCTGATTGCCCAATTTTTCGTCGGGCCGTGTTGCCAGCCAACCCGCTGTTTCTAACTCTCGCACTGTTTTATGTACGGCCTGACGCGAAATCCTAAGTGTCCGTGCCAACTCAGCAGCGAAATTCGCCCCGCAATCCAAAGAGCCAAGAAAGGTCAGTTGGTTGGCCTTCAGCCCTTCAAAGCCATCATTCAATAGCTTTGACAGCAACCAAGTGATCATACGTTCCCGGAAAATTTCAGTAGCCTGGGTGAGCGCAAGTGCATGACTTTCGAGCAAATCGAATCCTGCCACCGGAGATTTTCTTGTTAACTCAGTTGACATAAAAATACCTCTCCACTATTTGTAAACTAGGTTAACAAGATGAGAGGAACCCTACAATGCTAAAGCTAGTTTTGAGGGCCAACGCCGTTTCCTGCGCATTCTTCGGCGCGCTCTTTGCCTTTGCTGGTCCAGCAACAGCAAATTTCACGGGCAACCCGCCCGTATTGCTGGTGCAGGTTTTGGGCGCGGGGCTCTTGATCAATGCCTTGATGCTGGTCTGGAAGAGCCTGAGCGCAGACCCAGACAGATTGAGCATTCTTGCCTTTGCGCTTGGTGATGCGATTTGGGTTGTTGCGACGGCATTGCTGCTCATCACCGGAGTATGGATCACAACAGCTGGAGGGATCATTTGGGCAGTAGGGATAGCAACCTTTGTTGGCGCATGTGGTGCGATGCAGTGGAAGCTGGCTCCGAATTGGGGGTGACATGAACGTGCCCGTCTCTAAAATCTTGCCATGGGAATGATCACCTCTCTTTTTGCCCGCAAGATGGTAGATGCGGCAGGGCCGGGTATTGATAATCGCGCACTTCTTGGGTTGGCAGGTCTTGATTACGACGCGCCTTGGGACCCAAAGGTCATGATTCACGACACAGTCTATTATGACGTGTTGGAGGGCATAAATCAGCAAACCGACGTTACTGAGTTGCCGCTTCGAGGTGGCGCTTCGATGCGCTGTGACGATTATGGGGCCTTAGGCCTCGCGTGGAAGGCCGCGCCCACCCTGATGGGGTCATATTCTCGGGTGGAGCGCTATGCCCGTCTTTGGACCAATGTCGTTGAGTACGAACTGCGCCAAACGGATCATGGGACGCTTTTTATCCTGCACCGTTCAGGCCCACGGCGTCTTGGCATGCGGCTTTCCAATGAAGCGAACTTGGCCAGTGCCGTTTCACTCAGCCGTCAGGTTTGTCCGGTTCCGTTCGCGCCCGATGAAGTCCATTTCAGGCACGCGCCGCCCGCGACACTGCAATATCATGAGGCGTATTTCGACTGCCCGGTCCACTTCAACTCAGATTTCGATGCGCTTCTTGTTTCGTCCGAAGCACTCTCGCAAACCAACATCCTGGGTGACGAAGGGATCACCCGTTTCTTGCTTTCGCATCTTGATGTGGAATTGGACAAAATCGGCAAATCGGAAACTCTGGAAGGCAAAACCAAAGACGCCATTGCACGTTCTCTAAGCGAAGGGCCACCTCGGATGACCAATATTGCTCGTGGTCTTGGCATGAGTGCTAGATCCTTTCATCGCCGCCTGTCTGAACATGGCTTAAGCTTCCAGTCCTTGACGGTCGCAACCCGGAGAGAACTGGCAGAGGGCCTGTTGCGCGACGCGCGATATTCATTGGCAGAGGTCGCCTTCCTTACCGGTTTCTCCGAACAGAGTTCTTTCACACGGGCGTTCAAAAGGTGGGTCGGATACACGCCCGCCAGTTTCCGCAAGGATAACTCCAAAACTTAGCTGCCTTTTGGCGATGACGGTCAAAAGAATGGCATCCCCGGTCAATACTGCAATGAACTGCATCCCCTACACCTTGGTCATCACATTTTACCAAGGAGTATGACCAATGACCGACAAGCCAATTCTCGTTATCGGTGCCACCGGAAAAACCGGGTCCCGCGTTGCCGCTCGCCTGCAAGCCAAGGGATTGGCGGTGCGGCTCGGCTCTCGCCGCGCGGCCATCTCGTTTGACTGGGATGCGCCGAAAACTTGGGAGGCCGCACTTGACGGTGTCTCATCTGTTTATGTGACCTATTTCCCCGATCTGGCCTTTCCCGGCGCCGTCGAAAAGATCGAAGCGCTTTGCAAAATCGCTAAAGAAGCGGCGGTTAAGCGGCTTGTGCTATTGTCAGGCCGAGGCGAACACCACGCAGGCATAGCAGAAGACGTGGTCCGAAATTCCGGCATCGGCTTCACACTCATACGCGCGTCTTGGTTCGCACAGAACTTCAGCGAAGGTTACTTGCGCGATCCAATCCTTTCAGGCGTTCTCCCCATGCCCGGAGGACTGATCAAGGAACCCATCATTGATATCGACGATATTGCCGATGTCGCGGTTGCTGCCCTCACGCAGGATCATCATTTCGGTGAACTCTACGAAGTCACGGGCCCCTGCCTCCTAAGTTTTGCGGACATGGCCGATATTCTGTCGCAAGCGATTGGTCGAAAAATTCAACATGTTCCCATCACGTTCGAGGACTTCCACGCCAACGTGGTGCAATCGGGCGGTGATTTTGTTGCCGATGTCTTTACAGGAATTGCACGCGAAACACTGGATGGTCGAAACGCCAACCTTTGTGATGGTGTGCAACGTGCGCTTGGGCGTCCGCCTCGTGATTTTGCCGAATTTGCTGCAACAGCAGCACGGGCAAATAAATGGCCTCTTGCCGCCTGACCTCACCCCCAATCCCAAAACCGAAAGGACATCCAATGCCTGTCACGCGATTTCAAAAAGTAACCCTATGCATTTCAGGAGTAACGGCACTTGGGATCGGCCTCTCCATATTGGGGGTGCCGAACGCATTTTACGCAAGCTACGGCATCTCGCTTGGCAATGACGTCAACTTGCTAAGCGAACTGCGCGCACCGGCGGCAGGTCTTGTCGCACTCGGAGCCATAATGCTGGTTGGCATAGTGCGCGAGGCTTGGAGCCAGATTTCCATGGTTGCCGCACTGACCGTTTTCCTCGCCTTTCCAGTGGGCAGGATTATTGGGCTGATTGTTGATGGCGCGCCTTCGGGCGGTATCATCGGCGCACTGTGTATCGAGCTCCTGATTGCAACACTGTGCCTTGCCGCTTTCGGTCGCCGAGCGACTGTCACTGCCGATGCCTCATACACCCAAGCATAAAGGCTCGCTCCCTCAGCGGAGGCCTGATCCTCCCGTCACATCACCCAACTTTACTGGAGACTTCGTAATGTCCTCGTTCTTATTTGTGCTTATGCAAATTGCTACTCTCGCCTATGCTCTAATCGGTGGCGTCTTCCTCGCGTTTTCCGATTTCATCATGCGCTCACTTGCGATTACTGGCGGCCCGGCCACCATGCAGGTCATCAACCGCGAGGTCTTTCATTGGATTTTTATGGCCCTGTTTCTCGGCATGGCTGGTGTATCGCTCCTCATCGTCGGCTATGCGGCGATCTCTCTGAGCGGCCCTGGCAGCACCTTGATCTTGCTCTCGGGCATCATTTACCTAATCGGCTGTTTCGGCGTCACGGTGTTTTTCAATGTACCGATGAACGAGGCGCTTGCAGGTATGGAACCAGACGCAGAAGCAACCCTACAATACTGGATCGCGACCTACGGGCCGCGTTGGGCATTCTGGAATTCCATTCGCTCCATCGCCTGCGCAATATCCGCGGCCTTCCTCCTCTTCGGTCTCATGAGAGTCGTTCAAAGCCAACAGGGATAAGCGCAGGACTGTGAGTACTCTCTGGCCCCGGTGAGTAAATTCTACGCAACTCTACTGGGTACTGCGAGGTGCGACAAACCGGAGGGACGCCGCCACACACATTTTGCTGACTAGAGAGTATTGGACGTTGTCTGCATATAATTGCGCCCGGTCGCGTTTTGCGTCGAGAGCCAAGGCAGTCACTGTGTGCCGAATATGATCTGCGAAAGGTCCGTTGTTCGCTTTTCCAATACGGCATCCGCTGTTTGTTTTAACCTTTTTTGCCGCCCACGATTTGCTTTGGTTAAGCTGGTAGGTGCGTTGAGTAGCATCTTCGTAACTTCAAATAGCAACATTATGCCGAATTCCGGTTGCTCCGCAGGATCCAGACCGTAGCCGGCGGCAAAGGCTAATCGATCATCATTGCTTAAGATGCCAGCATCTTTGCTGCCGTTTCCTGTTGAACTTTGTACAAGCTCCAGCCGAAGCAAATAAGAGGCCACATCACCCATCTGCCACCCTTGGTGTGCAAACTCAAAATCGATTATTCCAACACTGGACTCATCAATAAGAATATTGCCGACATTGACATCACCATGAACGAATCCGAATCGAGCAGTCGATCCTCGCACCTGATTGTGGAGCTGTTCAAGGAGGCCAACAATACGAGAGTATTCATCCTTAAACGGCGTCTCCTTTGTCGTGTTTTTCAAGAATGTTATCCGCGTGCTCATATTGAATGGAGCAACCTCACCACCGGAGATATCGTGCAACAGCCCGAGGCATCGGCCAGTGTTTCGAACGAATTCTTCGCGTTCGATATGCGACAGTGGCTCTTGGTTGGAGAGGATACTGAGGCCCTGCACCTCACTGGCTAGGACGTAGCCTTGCTGGACAGAGAAATCGATAAGTCGGGGCGAATTTAAGTCTTGATGCCCGGTAAGACGAGCCTGTGCCAAGGTTAATGCATGAACCTCCTTCTTGATGCGTTCCGCAGCGCCCGGACCTGTCAGTCTCCTTGAATATGCCACGCATCCGTTGGCATCCTTAAACCTCATGACGGTATTTGGGTTGGCCTTCACAGTCGGATTTGAGATTTCAGTTGCGCGGATTGGCAAACAAGCGTTTCCTTTCTCAACCAGCAACCGCGACATTTCATTGGAAATATCGGCTGCTTCAAGACGAGGACTTGATTGAAGCGCTTTTAAAATTCTCCTAAACACAAAGAAATATTACAGGTTTTTCAGCATATTTTCCACATAGTAATCGCTTTGAATGGCCCGAGAATGAACTCGACCAAGCCGACGGTGAAACCTGCGCTGGGCAGCCCGAGTTTCTCATTTAGTTTTGGCAACCATGATCCAACACGACTCCTGTTCGTGGCTCGAACGATTTCTGTTTTTGAGCTGATCTTGTGGACAGGTTTGATAAAAGTCGTTTGCGGATTAACTTGACGCAAGGGCCAACTGCACCGCCAGTATTGGGGATATGAAAACACCCCGTCTGGCCGCATCAATTACTGGGCAACAAAATGCATGCGGAGCCACGTCAAGCATTTGAGAAACCCGAAAGCCCCGCGCGGATCGTGAATGCGGAAACCGAATCAAATGAATATGAATTGGGTGTGCTGAACGCCAAAAATGCTTGGGTTGAAGTTTGCAAAAAATTAACCCCTTCAGATTTCGGGAACTGAAGGGGCTATAAATATGCCAAAAACCGGAAGAGGTAAAACTTACAGAATCAAGGCAACTAAAAAAATTGGGCGAGGAGGCATGTACCTTTCGGTAAAACCCCGGTTCCGAATGGCTTAGCCACCTTTCCCGCGTACCTAACCCTAGGCCGTTCTATGTTGCGCCGGGATCCGCAATCAATACTGCGTTTGGTAGTGCCCGGCGCCAGTTAGAAGTAATGTACTGACATTCGCCTATCCGGGCCATGCTGTCTGTGATCGAGATCACATAGCTACTAACTTTCTACAATATCTGCGATTTTTTCTAAAGATGGCCGATCTCGTAGAAGCAGGCCGCCGCGGCTGAGGTCTATAAGACCATCCGCTTTCCATGTGGCCAAAGTCTTTGACACGGCCTCGCGACTTGCCCCGACAAACTCAGCCAAATCTGATTGAGACATGGCAAGTTTCTCCGTCTGAACCAGCCCAGCATCTGTCAAATGCAGAATCTTGCGTGCAAGCCGTGCAGGTAGTGGTAGGAAAACCTGCTCGCTGAGCTGTGATCCCATCCACCGCAGGCGCTTGCCGGCGAGCTGGATCATGTCGATGTGCAAACTGGGAGTTTCATGCAGTGCCTGCAGCACGTCAGCATTGCGGATGGCCATCACTGACGTAGGCTCAAGTGCAGTTAACGTTGCGGTGCGGGGGCCGGGATCAAACAGGCAGATCTCGCCAAAAACGGCACCTTGGTGCAGTACGTGGAGGCTCAATTTGCGGCCGTCGGAGGAAATCACGCTGACTTCTAGCGTGCCTGAGACCATCGCATAGAGAGTCTCGCCCTGTTCGCCTTCTTCAAAAAGAACCTCGCCCTTTTTTAGGTCTTTTTGAACGGCGAGCTCGGTCATCAGGTTACGCAACGCCGATGATGCGCTGTCTAGAAAGCCAGTATCGCTTAGGGTGCATTTTCCGGTCACGTGTTCAGTTACTTTCGCGTTTCTGGGCCGGGTTCATCCGATAAGGGAATCGGTCCCAGCAGATAGAATGGTTACTGGAACAATCTGACCTTCAACTTGCGGTTGGTCAAATGTCACAGGCGTGAATTGTTCCGTGCGTCCCATGGTTGGGCTCTCCATCAAGACGGCGTGCGTGCGTCCCACTTGATTGGAGAGATGTTTCTTGACCTGCGCAGCACCCGCTTCACGGAGCCTGGCTGCGCGCTCTTTGATCAGAGTGCCATTCACTTGTGGCATCCGTGCGGCAGGTGTGCCGGTACGAATCGAATACGGAAAGACATGAAGCCAGGTGAGGTCACAGTCTTCGATCAACGCGAGAGCATTTTCAAACATCGCATCAGTCTCGGTTGGAAATCCGGCGATGATATCCGCACCAAAGACCATGTCTGGACGCAGACGCTGCGCCTCTCGGGCGAAGCGGATCGCATCATCGCGCAAGTGGCGGCGCTTCATCCGCTTAAGAATCATATCGTCGCCATGTTGCAGCGACAGGTGAAGATGCGGCATCAGACGCGGCTCTGTTGCAATGGCCGCCAGTAGGTTTTCGTCCACCTCAATGCTGTCGATGGAACTGATGCGCAGCCTAGGTAGGTCAGGCACCAGTCGAAGGATGCGCATCACCAGATCGCCTAATTTCGGCTCAGCGGGCAAGTCCGCACCCCAACTTGTGAGGTCCACACCTGTCAGCACAACTTCGTTATAGCCCTTATCCACCAGCCGTTTGATTTGATCCACGACAACGCCAGCCGGTACTGAGCGGGAATTGCCGCGCCCAAAGGGGATGATGCAGAAGGTGCACCGATGGTCACAGCCGTTTTGAACCTGCACATAGGCGCGGCTGCGGGTGCCAAAGCCATCGATTAGATGTCCTGCCGTCTCAGTGACGGACATGATGTCATCAACCTGCACCGCTTCGGTTTCACCAATGAAATCTGCTGCGAGGCCCTTCCACGTGGCACCCTGCATCTTTTCGGTGTTGCCAATAACCGCGTCGACTTCTGGCATGGAAGTAAAAGTGGTTGGTTCGGTTTGCGCAGCGCAGCCGGTAACGATCAAGCGTGCGTTTGGATTGGCCTTTCGCAGCTTGCGAATATCTTGACGGGCTTTGCGCACGGCCTCCGCTGTGACGGCGCAGGTGTTGACCACTACGGCGTCTTGCAGTCCTGCATCCGCCGCAAGTTCCTTCATTGCTTCAAGCTCGTAGGCATTCAAGCGGCAGCCATGGTTCGAGAATACAGGCGCGCTCATGTCAGGCTCTTGATAAATTCGGACGTCAGTACGCCGGATGCCACGTGCATTGTCGTTCCGGTCATCCAAACTCCGTCATCGCGCCAGTCAATCGTCAACGTGCCACCATCAAGGTCGAGCCGCACTTTGCGGCCCGTCAAGCCACGCCGCGCCGCTGCGACGGCCACCGCACAGGAAGAGGAGCCTGAAGCCAACGTAACGCCTACGCCACGCTCCCATACGCGCATGCGTATGTGGTCAGTGCCGAAGATCTGCGCCACCTGTACGTTTGTGCGCTGCGGATAAAAGACGTGGTGCTCATGGACGGGTCCAAAAACTGCAAGGTCGATAGAATTCACATCATCAACGAAGAAGGTGCAATGCGGATTGCCCATACCTGTCGCAACAGGGCTGCCATCCATAGGAAGGGAAAGGGTATCCATCTCGCGTGATAACGGTATGTCCGCCCACGCCAGCTGCGGTAGGCCCATGTTGATAGATGTCAGGCCATCCCCCGCATCCACTGCAGCCAGATCGCCTCGTTCAGTTGTCAGGAGTAGGTTCGTCTGTCCGGTTTCGTCCATCAAGTGCCGTGCGATGCAGCGGGTTGCATTGCCACAGGCAGCCGAGGTCGATCCATCGGCATTGTAGAACGTGAGGTGCGCGTCACCTGTTCCGTTTGAAATTACAGCAAGCTGGTCAAAACCGATACCAAACTGGCGGTGAGCGATTCCTTTTACCAGTGCGGCCGGCAGCGGCACGTTTTGAGCACGCGCATCCACGACGACAAAGTCGTTTCCAAGCCCATGCATCTTCATAAAGGGCAATTCGGTAGGTGCTGCAGTGTCCATTGGGGGCATATAACGCTGCTTTGCAGCGTTATCCAGCGGTTGGACACGAATTAAGCACGTTAAGGGCTTGACCCCCCTGCGGCACCTTTCTAAGTAGACCGCCTAGTGGGCCTGTAGCTCAGTTGGTAGAGCAACTGACTTTTAATCAGTAGGTCTCCGGTTCGAACCCGGACGGGCTCACCAGTTTTAACTTAAAATACAGCTATTTAAGCTGTGGTAGCGATTCGCCATAGCTTTAGTGGCACCTCTGGGGGACATATGGGGGACAGGGCCGTTGGTTTCGGTCGGTGCAGCGGTACTAAAGGCCCCAGTCTTTCCTCACCTGACAATATAACAATACCTGACAAAACCCCCTCTGGGTCCGCAGCCTCGATTCTCATGCTGTAGTCAGAAAGCAGTCTGGTGGTTGGAAAGATGAAGCTATGCTCGCATGCCCTTCGCGGCGCAGTCGTTTCATCATCCACATAGGCTTATGCCGCATGGCCGTGGTAATGTCTCAAGAGCCCTCCGAACTAGCCACCACCAGGGGCGGCTCGGCTGGAAACGACCTCACATCAAACCACTGGAACCTTGTCCCATCGCATTCGCCTGATCCTCCATGACAATCTGTTGTGCACTAGACCTAATAGGGAACAACCCTGCACGAAACGCGCGCAAGTCGATCAGCCACCACGCATCAAGGCCGGTCTGGGCTGCGTTGGAATGCCCGTAGAACATCCAATCGCCATTGCCGTTCACAATCTTAGACAGCTCGGTCTGACGTCCAGATGCGACCGCTGACCGTATCGTGAACTGATGGGGGTTCCTCTGCGCATAGCCAGGACGGCGGATCCGCGCTGCAACCCGCATATCGCGAGCCTCTAGCATCATCAGGTCAGTTGCTTGCAGGTGGTCATGGGGTGTTATTGCCGAACAGATTGACCAGTACGCGCACGCGTGGGGAGTCCGCCGCCATAGCCTATACCCTGATCGAGACATGCAAGCTCAACCGCGTAAATCCAGAAGCTTGGCTTGCTTGGGTCCTGGAACGCATCCAAGACTACCCCGTCAATCGTATTGGCGAGTTGATGCCATGGCAGTATCAGGCCATCGTCGAGGAACAGAAAGCTGAGATCGAAGCAAAAAACGTCGCTTGATCAGATGCAGCGTTGATGCTTACGACATTCCGATGTGAGAGCGAGAATCTGATGTACAGCCTTACCGTCAGGCGGATTATTCCGGGCTGGTTGTGAAATAGTGAAATGGAAAGCGTTTGGTCATCCTGTAGTGGCAGGCAGTCGCCCTCCCCGCCTCAAGCCAGTTTCTTCCGGCAGTGCTCACCAGAGTTGTCTCGGTCCAGAAATTCGTCAAAAGCACACTCAAGCACCCATCGCTTCCACTTGAAACCAGCCTATTCGCAGATTGAACCCGGTTCTGGAAACGCATCGAGAATTCGATTCGTGATCAGGGCTGCAGCCAGATCCGCCCCTTTTGGGTTGTAATGCGCGCGACTGTAAAAATAGTTTCGGGTGGGTCGCACAGCCTTAAGCACGTCCGGGAAAACTGTGAATCCGTCACCAGAGTAAGTCTCTATAGTTTCGCTTTTCCACCTTTGATCAGCTTCATGCTCATCGCCCCTGGCTAACCCGTGGAAATGGAAATGGTGAATATCAGCGTCCTGCGAAAACCGAACGATCTTGTCCAAAGCAACGCGTTCGGCTTCTATGATCGATGCGATCTCCTGGTCCGACATCGCATTGCGGAACCGGTCTGATCTATCTGGTTCCAGCCGGTTCCGCGGAACCCAGTATTTCCAGTAGATGCGAAATTTTTTTACCAGTTCAAGCACTTCGTCAGGATCGCTGTGCGATCTATCCTGCGTTTCTAGCGCAGGATTCGCCTCTTGATCGAGGTCAATTGCTGCATTCTGCTTCCTTTCCCGGAAATTGGGGCCGGGATCAAGGATAATCACATGATCGATTGCGGCGTCAGCAAGAACATTTTCGAGCAACCAGGCAAGATCTGTCTGCTGATATCTTGGCCCGGAGACGGACACATAGTCGAACGTGCAAGTCCGGTTCTGGTCTGACAGCCGTTCTACGATCAGGGCAGGAAGCGTCTGATCCTGCTCTAAAGCCAGCCCCAAAACGGTGCTTGTTCCCAAAACGGCAACGCGCACGCGACCCGGAGGTTTCGGATTTTGCAGTTCAGGCCCTCGGAAGCCAATCGAATTGATTGATACATGTCCGTAAACGGTGTCCGGCCGCATCCGAAAGGTCGTTATCGCCGGTTCAGCCACGCCGACCTCAAGCCAGAAATCCCAGTGATCGCCTTCCGTGTCCCGCAACAGCCCATCGTCAACACCGAGCCTGATCGCGACCTCAACCAGCAGCAAAAGAAGAACCGGCACCAAAGCCAGAAACCCGACAAATGCCAGTTCGCGCGAACGTTCTGATGTCATAAATGCTGAAATCATAGGTTCAGATACCGGAAATTTGCAGGCGCTTCAAAAGCACATAGCAGAATGAGGCAGATAAGAACTGCCATCCAGAAACCAAAAAGCCATGTTCCCAAGACGGGCCCGAACCAGTGTTTGAAATATCCATACATCACAACCACCACAGAAATACTTTGTCAAAAATAACGAGAGTTTCCCGCAAGCCACCCGAGTAAATAATCACAAAACCAAACCAGACGAAATGGACCGTCAGCAATACAGAGAGTGCATACACAAACCCGACTAAGGGTTGTGGCACCGTCGGCATCCACCTCGCTTTGATCCCCTGCCAGTACTGCCAGATGACCAGACCAAGGCCATGATAAATACCCCAAATGATGTAGCGCGTAGAGATCTCGTGCCACATACCAATGACCAACATCGTTGAAATAGCACCAAGTGCTGGGTTTCGCGTAATGCTGACCACGGTTTCATAGATGTACTCACGGCACCATCTCGATAATGATATGTGCCAGCTGCGCCAGAAGCTGCTGATGTTTGGTTGAAGATAGGGCCAGTTAAAGTTCTCCAGTACGCGAAACCCTAGCATACGCGCAAATCCGATCGCGATGTCGGAATAGCCGGAAAACTGAAGATACACGTTCAGGCCGTTTTTTACGATCAGAAGATATGCCACCAGCGCACCGTCCTGGTCGGGATGCTCCAGGATCCATTCTCCAAAGAGACGCTCCACCAGAAAATTGCTTATCACAGCCAGCTTCACGTAGCCGTAGACGATCCGTTCGGCACCTTCCGACAACATGCGGGGATCAAAACGTTGCCTGGCCATGTCTTTCAGATAGTCATCTATCCGGTGGATCGGTCCGACAACCAGCGTTGGCAAGAAGAACAGATAGGAAATGAGCTCTCGCAGTGAACAGATCGGAACACGTCCTGTGTAACGCTCCATCATGAAGTGAACGCATCGGAACGTGTAGAAACTAAGGCCCAATGGTATCAGCACAGTCTGCAGCAGTGCAAGATCCCGGTTCACGACACCAATTTTGAAAAATATCAGTATCGCTACCATACTGGACACGACCGCTGCCAAGGCTGCGGTTGGCACACTCTCTCTGTTCCCTGCAATGTGGCACATCAATGCGAATATGCACAGCAGCGCTGCTGAAAGGGGGTCGTAGACAAGCAGAAATACGAGCGAGACCAAGGCTAGCACAAGCAGCCGCACAGGCCCTGGCGACAGCCAGTAAACAAGGACTGTTCCCCACAACCATAAAATCCAGCTCAGAGTAACAAACGCCATGACTGCATTCTGTCTTATACGATGAGGAAGTAGGTCAGCGTTAACGCTGTGATGGATGCCAAGATGCCAAAAACAAGGAACCACGCCAGAGCGGGTGCAGGTTCTTGGTGTTTGGTCAGAAACGTACGGCTTTCAGATTTAATGCTACGACGTGCCATTTTGTTCTTCCAGTATCTGCGCGAGCTCTTTCAGCGACCTGATATTCAGAAACGCACGAGGCGGGATCGTCACGCCATATGCGCGCTCAGCCTCAAGAATTAGCTGAACATGCGCAAAGCTGTCCCAGCCGACGGCTGATTTCGCGGTAGAATTCAAGGTCAGGTCTTTTGGCTCACAATTGAAAACTTTGGACGCAATTCTAATAACGTCTTTTGCAACCTCGTTCGACCGGCCCTCGCCTGTCATCTCAGGCGCCCGGGCAATATCTCGCAGTTTTCTGACAATCGCCTTGCCAGACAGAGTGCGAGGAATCTCGTTCAGAAGCAGAACGGTGCGCGGCACTTTATGACGCGCAAGATTGTCTCTGCAAAACCCGACAATCTCTTCTCTGGCCCTAGCCTTATCATCATGTTCAGTGTCGAGCGCGACAGCGGCGACAACTTTTTCGCCGAATGTCGGATCGTCAATACCGAAGACTGCAGCATCCGTCACCCAGGGCAATTTCATGATGACATCTGAGACATCCGCAGGATTGATGTTGATCCCTCCGGAGATGATTATGCCGCTTTCCCTTCCGGTGATGGAGACAAAACCATCCTGGTCCAGCCTTGCCAGATCTCCCGTGCGGAACCAACCATCCGAGAACGCATTACTCGTTGCATCCGGATTATTGCGGTAGCCTTTTGCGACGATGTCACCTCGTATCCATAGTTCACCTTCGTCCCCAAGGGCAACTTCCTCTCCTTGTGAAGTCATCACTCTTATTTCGCAACCGACCGGCTTGCCGGCCGTACCCAGACGATAGGTGCCGTCCTGCGGTCCGCAGTACGACGCCTCACAGACGGTTTCGGAAAGACCATAGGCGTTGCACACTCTTACCGAAAAGCGATCTTCGAAGTTTTTCCAGACTGGCAAACCAAGCCGGTCTCCGCTCGAGCGAAGCATCCGAAAATCCGGTGTATCAAAAGCGTCATCAAACGACTCGGGTAAGCTGAGGATCAGATTGAGCAAGGTCGGCACAACGAAGAAGTGTGTGATACGGTCCCGGTATACAGATAGCAGCATGCTCTCCAGCTTGTCGAACTCTAAAACAGATGGCCGGTAAAGGGTGGCGCCGACAAACAACACATGCAGGGGTCCGTGCAGAATGCCGTCCGTAAAATGTAGTGGCAGCGGGTTAAGCAGGCGTGTTTCAGCCGTAAACTGATAAACCTCACGGAATGCATCGAGCTGCGCTTTGATGTTTTTGTGGCTTAGTTCGACAACCTTTGGATTGCTTGTAGTGCCGGATGTCATCAACATCATAGCTGTGCGATCCGGATCGACAGGGATCGCCATTTCCAGCGGTTCGGCGGCATCAATATGGGCTTCGTAATCCGATTTGGGCGCAGACTTACGGCCGCTCCCAAGCAGTTTGCCGACAAAACTGGTTTTGTCCGGCTTGGCGGCGTCAACGACAATTCTGGTCACGTTTTCCGGCAAAGGGTGATCGTCATCAATGTCACGGTCAATAAAGACATGCGCGACATTGCTTGCCCGCAGTGCATGTGCACGTTCGGAAGGTGTAAGCTCGGGGTTGATATTTATTACTGGAACACCAACGCGCAGCGCAGCAACAAACAGGCACGCCATTTCAGTTGCGGAACGTGTGATAATGCCCATTCCGCGGTCCGGATCGCAGGTCTCAAACAGAACACGCGAAAGTTTTTTGACGCGCTTATCAAACTGGCCGTAACTGAACGCGACACCATCAACCACCATGAAAGGTTTCTTGGTGTCAGCAGCGGTGAGGCTGTCCTCAATCCATCCATTTGGGTATGCTGTGGGAGAAATCTGTCCGCCCATATTAAACTGGTTCATAACTAAAAATCCTACACAGATGAGTTTCGCTCGTCCATCGTCGCGGCTGCGTTTTCATGTGAAACCGGGTTTAACTTCTCTTCGCACAAAGACTTCAGTCTGTTTTTATCGGGCTTATTTTGTGCCGCACGGGGGAAAGTATCCATAATCAATAGAATCCGCGGTGTTTTGAGGTGCCCCAGAACCTCCTGTACGCGCTGACGCAGCCTGAACTCAAGGCCTGTCTGGTCCTGTCCTTTGCCGGGAATAATTGCACCGGCGATACACTCGAGACCCTTTTCATCTTTCACAGAGAATACACTGGCTTCCAGAACACGGTCATCTGCGTGCAGGATATTCTCGATCTCGATGGGCATCACGATCTGTCCATCCGGCGCCTTCATCAGGTCCGAACTACGCCCTGCAATCTTTACTTTGCCAGTGGCAGTATAAGAGGCAAGATCACCGGTTCTATACCACATCTCATGCGCAGATAGGCGCTGTGGGTTATCATGCAGTGAATGGGGCGACGGGCCTTCGGGCATGACATACCCGTCCATCAGGCCCAGGGAGACCACCAACAGGTGGCCAATCTGGTCGATCCCGCAGATATCACCGTTGTCGTCAACCACGCGCACAAGTGCTTCATTCTCAAAGCCGCCGCCTGCCGTGATCACATCGAGATCAGTCGTTCGGGCCGACAGTGAGCCGCCGTATTCGCGACTACCAAAATGCTCCGCAATTTCGACTCGGGAAAGGGCGCGCAAATCGCGCACAAGCGTTTCACCAAACGGTGCAGCCGTTGAGCACAGGTTACTGAGGCCGTTCAGGAAAGGCGTGGCAAACCGTTCGCCACCTTCAATAACAGAGCGCAGTGCGGACGGACCAATCATCGCACAGGTTACCCGGCATTCGCTGCAGTCCATTGCGTAGTCAAGCGGAGATCCGCGCGAAGACGGTCGCGGGATCATTACTCGCGCGCGCTTCAGTAAAGGCACGCCCGTAAGAAGAGCGGTTGAATACCCCCCAACAAAATCGCTCACGGAGCTGAAGATATCGGTATCGGAAAAGCTCCCCATCCGGGAAGAGCGGTCATTGGCAAACCAGAACGCCTGATGCGACAGGAGCACTGATTTGGGTGTACCGGTCGACCCGCTGGTAGACGATATCAGGCACAGGTCTGCCGGATCCACCTCAGCGGGCGCGCGATCCTGTGCCGATGGCGCTGGGGCCGCACTGATCCAGGTCAGAAATGCATCGTCATCTGCCCCGGGGTCGTCACCCGGAAGCGCTATCAGTCGGTACACAGCATTGGCAGAAGCCAGATCCTCTGTGCGGGCGGAGAAAACAATCTTCGCCGGTGTCCGCTCAAGCTGCGACAGAACAACGCCCGGCGCGGCATTGCTGTCCATACGGATCAGAGGGGCACCATGCATCCATGCCGCCAGAGTGATCAGGTAAGTCTCAAGGCTGAGTGTGCTGTCAGCCCCAATGATATCACCCTTGCCAACCCCGGCATTGCGCAGCGCTGACCGGATGCGGGCGGTGGCATCGAGCACTTCGCCAGCGGTGATCGTGTCACCGCGTGCGTCAACAATAAACGGATCATCTGCCGGGCGGTTGTTCAGGGCCTCCCAAACAAGGCAAGACATCGTCCGTTTCGCCCAAGGCTCTGAAGGCCTGGGGCCTTTGCCGTGCCTGAACTCCAGCCGGAATGCAGGTATGTCATCCGCCCCACACCTCAGCTTGCGCGCCAGGCCATCCACAATCTGGCTCAGATCCTCCAAGGTTTGTCCGGTAAATTGCTGCAATCGGGACATCGGAAGACCGCTGGAGCGCCAGAACATTACCGCCTGTTCATTCGGTGACAACTCAACGGCGTGACCGGCAGGTGTTTCGACAATGCCAGTCCGGGAATCGTAGAGCAGTGCTGCGGTTTTTGAAGATGTGTAATCGTAGCCGCTCATGCAGAAATACTGGTGGAGACTTCAGTCTCGCGCCCAGCTGCGACAGCCTCATCAGCAAACCACATCACGTGGCCCTCAACGAAGCGACTTTCCATTAGGCATCCACTCTGAAGCCGAAAGACCTTTGTGAACCAAAAAATATCTAAATCTCCTAAATCAAAACTCATAACGTCAAAGGCGCTAGATTCGGGCCTGTCGGCCAAAAACTAACTAACTGTAAGTGGCATACTCCGTAAAATTGGCAATTTTATGTTGCCACAGGCGGACTTGTTCATTCATCTCTTTGCAGAGTTTAACGCTCAATGACAGGTTTTTGTGTGAACACTGATAAACAGATCATCCTTTTCGGCGTTAAAAGTCCACTTGCCGTTGACTATCAGGAAACAATAGAACGCGCTGGCCTGAAACTGACTACGGCCATATCTGTCGGATCAACAGTCAGGCTTTTGAACCGAGAAAAATTGAAGCCACTCGCTGAATGCAAAAACGGCATTCGCCCGGGGCGCTTTATAGCCTGTGCCTTTGTACCATCGAACCGAAGGAAACTGAGTCAGATCGCAAGGGAAAACCGTTATGTGGAATACCCTGGACTGATCGACCCAACTGCTGTCGTTTCCCGTAGCAGCCGGATTGGAGTCGGCACTTACCTGAATGCTGGTGTTGTGCTGGGCGGGCAATCCATAATTTCGGAGCATGTTTTCATAAATCGTGCGTCCAGCGTTGGCCATCACTATTCAGGATACTTTAATTCATGAAGACTTCGATTCCAGGGTCGCTCTAGCGTGTTGAGAGCGAGAGAAATTAGTCGCCAAGACAGGCCATCTTGTTGACCCGCCCCGACTGGTTCTCCAGGTCTTCAAAGTGATATCGGTACCGCTTAACCGTTTGCTCGTTGCGGTCGAGTTAATCGCTCAGCCCGAAATGCTTGGATAGAGCGTGCCATGATCGAACGTACTCATGCTATTCCAACGGACCGCGCGCCGCTAAAGAGCGCTCATGCGTGTGAACGCGACTTCGATCCTTGCCAGAATTGCCGTTGGGGTTTTGCAGTCATATCTGAGTGCTGCCGCCGATAGTTCACGTTTTCGTTCGCGTTCAGGTGTTAGCTGTCGTGACAGCATCGACCAATTCTTCAACTTTCTGGATGTTACACCCGCAGGACACACCTTAGCGACTTTTTCGCATGCCTCTTTTTGCGTTTCCCCGTGGTCCTCTTTCAGCACGAGGACTGCCGCGACCGCCTGCATCAGCGGGAACTCTTCGCTAAATGATGTTTGGTTGCCAGTGTTACCGTTCATCGAAGCGCCTTTTTCCGCATCTATTGTGCGACTGAACAAGCGGAGCAGAGGCGCATCCAGCTCTTCGGTGGCGATCTCTGGTGTAAGACCACGCAGGAACTCGATTGCATAATTGAGCGCCGAGGCTTCCTGCTCTGCCTCGGACGCGCCGTCCAACTCTCGGAGGTCTTCCAGCAAGATCTGCACCCGAAAACCCAAACGCTTCAGCGTCTCGTTCGCATCTTCTTCAACCTTCCGCACTGACAGTCTCCTTTACCCACGCCTCATATGCGTTTTGAATTTCTACCCGCCGGCCAAAGCGGTCATCATGGTCATAGCGTTCCTCAAGGTCGCTGCGTTTGTGACCCACCATTAGTTCTGCCATGTCCGTGGGCACTTCCATTTCACTCAGTCGTGTTCGATAGGCACGGCGTAGCGTATGCAGGGCCACATCGCCTCGGCCGCAGCTTGTCTCCATCGCCGCCTTGATCGGCTTCAACCTCGCGCCGCTGGTTTGGCTGTCCAACACACCGCCAACTTTATTCGGAAATACCAAATCCGTTACGCCGCCGACGGTCTGCGCCTTCAGGATGGACAGGCTCAATGGGCCAAGGGGCACGTCCATCGGTTCGCCGTTCTTTCGCGTCTCGGCGCGCGCGTGCCAGATGCCTTTCTCAAGGTCTAAGTCACACCACTCCAACTTCGCCAGTTCGATACTGCGCTGGCCTGTCAGCAACAGCACGCGCAGGAAGTCCCTATACATATCTGTGTGGGCGCTCTCGGTAGCCGCCCAGAACGCCCGAAACTCGACCGCATCGCGCAAGTTGGGTTGCTTCCCCTTTGAGCGCGCAACCTTCTCTGCGCGCGTGCCCTTGGGTTTTCGATATCCCGCCATGACGGAGTAGGGCAGGTGCTTCACGGGCCCTGCCGCGTAGTTCAGCATCCCTGTTATCGCGCGCCGCAGCGCATCTGCGCTTGGGATGCCGACCGTCCTTTCAGCATGGGTAATGGCGTTGAGGTAGTCCAGTTGTTCCAAGGTCTTCGCATCGCGAACCTTCAATTTATCAAGCCAACGGTTCAGCGTGCCGATCGTATCTTTCCAGCGCACAACACCACGCTGCTGAAGGTTCTCTTCGTATGCGGCAATGAGGCCAGCCAACGTAAGGGTTTCATCCGCTGACCGTCGCCGTGGGTCAGCACCATGCCGCAACTGCTGCATTATCCGTGCCGCTGCATCCCGGGCATCGTTTAATTTGAGGTCACCCACTGCAGCCAACCGGATATCAACCCGCTTGGCTGCACGACCTTTGCCTATCCTTCCGCGCACGTAATAGCTTTTGGCGGCGGTGGCAGATGCTTCGACCGCAACGTATAGACCTTTGGTTTCGGTATCTGCGACCCAGCGCCGACCTTGGGCTCTTCCTTCCAGCTTACGCACGCGCTCGGCAGTCAGCTTCATCTTGTTCGCAGTTAACGCCGCCGCCTCAACAGATATCTTCTCAGAGGCCCGGCTCACTCCCTGTTGGGCACGCTTGTCTGCAAGTGATGCCACATTGCTCATAGTTGAAACTCCTTCCATCACACACCTATCACACACCAAAATACGCAGCAATGCGTAAAGGCACGTAGAGTTTTTCCGCATAGTCCATATTTATAAGGTATTTACGTACGCCTTGCGGGTGGTGAGTATCCACGCCAACTCTCTTTTAATCAGTAGGTCTCCGGTTCGAACCCGGACGGGCTCACCACTTTTAACTTAAAATGCGGCTATTTATCTAATTTTCGTTCTCAAAACGCCCGCCTGCTGAGTCGGGCGGTCGTTTAGCATTTTATACAAATGCATCCTTCAGTACTACTTAAGTCGTTGATTGTATTTTAGCCCGCCCACGCCGCTGTGACGACCATTCAACGATTTTGTAGCGCCAGAGCCTTGAATGGAAGCCAAGGGTCGACGGACTTCTACATCGAAACAATCAGGCAATGCTGCTGGAACGCCTTCGAAACCGAACCAGCCCATCGGCGATGATAAGCGTCAATCCAACACCAAGCACCCAAAGGCCAGCATCAGGCGAATCTGGAAACACAGCACGATTCGATGCCCTCCCTGGCAAGAAGTTGAACAGCCCCGCTATGACCAAACCCCTCCAGTACAAATTCTGGAACACTTGGCGATGCGCATCAACTCGTCCTGCAAAAGCGTGCCGTAGCCCTTCCCAAACCGACCAAAGCGCAAAAACAGACAAGGCGTGAATCGGACTGAACGGACCAATCATCGCAAATTCTGTAATCCAAAAGGATGAAACCGCGACGACCATCATCGAAAGCACCCAGATATAGCCACCCGTTTTGTGGAGCCGGTCGCGCCTATTTCGCAAGATCACGAAGGGCCCAAGCAGCAAAGCTATCATAGCGGCGGCGGCGTGCAGTTGGATGTAAACGGGTGCGTCGAAGAAGGGGGCAAGGGTCATTGGGCATCTCCAAAGGGTTGGTAAAAGGAGTGGAGTGCCCTACCGTTTGCATTGGCGCACATGCGCTTCAACGGTGGTTTCGTAAAGGGTTGGGTTCGCTTCGTGAATGAGAGACATCTGCAATCCGCGCTTCGTGAATGGCGCGCTCTGTTCAGCGCTCCCGGGGTGTATATTGTGCTGTGTGGGGTCGCTGCATTGCTTGCGATATTGGGGCCATTTGGCACTGACGAACGGCTCTCATTGGTTGAGCGGTTGATCTATTGGCTGGTTATGGCAGCGGGAACTTATTCTATCGGTTTCGTCATAAATACTTGGCTGGCAAACATGATTGGTACAGCTTTGCCAAAGTTAGCTCGCATTGGGGTGGTCAGCGTCGCTACCGGTGCCGGCATTGCCCCATTCATAACCTTGCAAAACTACATCAGCTTCGGCTATTGGCCGTCCGCTGCAGAATGGTCAGTACTTTTGGTGCAGTTCTTTGTGATTTCGTTGATTGTGACGGTGATCTTCCAAACGGTATCCGGGCAAATGGATTTCAATGCGGGTGACGTCCAGATCAGACCACCAACTTTGCTGGGCCGGCTTCCATTCGACAAACGCGGTGATTTGGTCGCGCTGTCGTCGGAAGATCATTACACACTGATCCAGACCACCAAGGGAGAAAGTCTGGTCCTGATCCGCCTCACAGATGCGATCAAAGAGGCTGAGCCAACCAAGGGCATTCGGGTCCACCGGTCGCATTGGGTGGCCCTTGATCAAGTATCCGCCGCCCGGCGCGAGGGTGCACGGGCGTTCTTGATGCTCAGTACTGGAAACGAGATACCCGTAAGCCGGTCATTGATGACCGAGGCAAAACAGGCCGGGCTGCTCTTGCGTTAACTTGCCTGTAGACCGACCAACTACGCCCGTTTGAACGTCGCCGTTGCCACGCCCATCGCGATCAATGCCAGCCCGCCAAAACGGGAGAACCCAGCCAACACGGAAGGGCGCGAAATCTTTGTGCGCAGCTTGTCTGCCAAGAGCGCGTAGGCCAAAGCATTGAGTGCAGCGAGACCAACAAACGTTGCGATCAGGATGAAAAACTGCGGCAAAAGCGGGCTCTCAACTGCAAGAAACTGCGGGACAAAGGCAATGAAAAACACAATGGATTTGGGGTTGAGGGCGGTTACTGCCGTTGCATGTCCGAAAACATTTGCCGCTGTGGTTTGTGCAACGTCTTCGACCGCTCCTAGAGTCGCTGTCGGCGCGCTCCGAAACAGTTTCACTCCGAGGAAAACAAGGTAGGCAGCACCCACCCACTTCAATACCGTGAACAGCGTGGCAGAGGCGAGAACCAAAGCGCCCAGCCCAGCCAGCGATGCCGACATCGCAATGAGATCACCCAATGCGACCCCCGCGACGGTGGCGAGCGCAACTCGTTTTCCTTGGCTGATCGCATAACTAAGCACCAGCAAGACAGTCGGCCCGGGAATAAGAAGAAGAGCGATTGATGCCGCCACAAACGCCAGCCAAACTTGAATTTCCATAGCGAATATACTCCTAAGATTTGAGTAAATCAGCCATACGACATGCTGGGAGTAAAGCGCAAAATACCGATCGAAATTTACAGAATTTTCGGGAGGCCGTTGAGTTGGGAGGGCAGGCCCGTTGCAAATCTCAGCGAGCCGCTCGTGATCATTTTGGACTCAACATCCGATCGGATTCAGTTTTTTGTTTCTACAAACCAAGCCGACCCTTTCCACCAGCCTCATCACTGTTAGGGTCGATCCCTAACAGGAGTTTTAAAATGCACGAATGGTGGCGCAGCGCTGTAATCTATCAGGTCTACCCGCGTTCCTATCAGGACGATAACGGCGACGGCGTTGGGGATCTATCGGGCATCACGCGTCGCTTGCCGCATATTGCAGAGCTAGGCGTGGATTGCATTTGGCTGTCCCCGATCTTTGCCTCTCCGCAAGCGGACATGGGATACGATGTGTCCGACTATGTTGCCGTCGATCCTTTGTTTGGTGACATGGGTGATTTTGACGCTCTGATCACAGCCGCTCATGAACAGGGTCTCAAGGTCATTGTCGACCAAGTGCTGTCGCACACTTCCGAGCAACATGAGTGGTTCAAACAATCCCGGACAAGTCGCGATAATGACAAGGCTGATTGGTATGTTTGGGCTGATCCGCTGCCGGATGGGTCCCCGCCAACAAACTGGCACAGCCATTTTGGCGGCCCAGCATGGGAGTTTGATCCCCAGCGCGGGCAGTATTATTTGCACAATTTTCTCGGCTCACAACCAGACCTGAACTTTCACAACCCGGGTGTGATTGATGCGATCTTAGAAACCTGCAAATTTTGGTTAGACCGCGGCTTGGACGGCTTTCGGCTCGATACAGTGAACTACTATTTCCACGATCAAAAACTGCGATCCAATCCGCCCGCGCAGGCAAAACCACAAGTCATGGCGACTGACCTCTACGGTATGCAGAACAATATCTACAACAAGACACGCCCAGAGAACCTTGCGTTTCTTGAACGGTTGCGCGCACTGACTGATCAGTATCCTGACATCATGATGGTCGGCGAAGTTGGTGAGATGGGTCACCGATCGATTGAGATTATGGGCGAATACACTAAAGGCACAGCGCGGCTGCACATGGCTTACAGTTTTGCGATGCTGGGCCCTGATTTTAACGCAGAGCACTTTCGCAATTGCATCGAGGGGTTTCAGCGCGGCGCGCCAGATGGCCATCCCTACTGGTCTTTCAGCAACCACGATGTTCCGCGTCACGTAAGCCGCTGGGCTGAGGATGCGGTATCGAACGACGCGATGGCGCGGTTGACTTGCGCGATGTTGATGGCGTTTGAGGGCACCATCGGGATCTACCAAGGCGAAGAGCTTGGGCAACTAGAAACCGAAATGACATTTGAAGAATTGACTGACCCACCTGCGATCCGGTTTTGGCCTGCTGTGAAAGGCCGTGATGGCTGCCGTACGCCGATGGTTTGGGAAAAGGACGCACCGAATGCTGGGTTCAGCACGGGCACGCCTTGGTTGCCGGTAAAGCCACCACAAGCGGCCCACGCTGTCGACCAGCAAGGACCGGATGGTATTTTTGCGTTCTACAAAGCAATGATCACGTGGCGCAAAGCAAGCCCAGCCCTCAGCCATGGTAAAACCACGTTTATCTCACTGCCCGAACCCCTGTTGGCCTTTACCCGTTCCGCGCCAGAAGAGACGCTGACGTGCATGTTCAACCTTTCGCCAAATACGCAGGTTTTGACGATAGCAGGGTCCGCAAAAATCGCGCGTGCGGCACATGCCGAATTAGACGGGCAGACTCTTACGTTATTGGGGAACGGCTTTGTTTATCTGTCACATACAGGGGATATTGGCTTGGTAGCAGACTAGGGTCGCAGCCTTAGAAATTGTAAGCTGCCAATGTCAAAATGGCCGACATTGGTACCTGTCGTTCCCAAAGCCATCATTCACAGCCTGGTGTGACGAATTTCAGTGCCAGTTGGAGGCTGTTTGATCATTGCTTCAGCTGATCAGGAAGCCAGTGAACCGCAGCTGTCGCTTTGGTAAGTGCCGCGTCAGCATCTGCAAAAACCTGATCACCAAAGTGGCCTATGCTATACCAGCCGCTCGAGTCCTCGGGATCCCGGCGAAATTCGTCAAACCCGTAAGTCCCATCAGGGCGCAGAAAAACGTCTACACAGGTGTATTCACCATCCAAGTTTATCGATCGCATGACTTTGTTCTTATGTGCCAATGGATGCGCTCCACAGATTTTTCTTGTGTCTATTCAAACGAAGAAAGTAGGGCAAACTACCACGTTCAATTGCTTACCCTCCCAGGGTCAATCTGGGCTCAAGTTAGCCGACCGACGGCTTCGGACAGGTCTTCGCCCAACAGCACTGCTGGCAACGCCGCTTGATTTGCACCCATGTGTAGTTTCACAATTCTGACCTACCCTCAAAGGAACTCTGACGCTTCGCAAGCATCATTGAGCCAAGGGCAATTGTAAGGACGACCGCAGCCACGATGGCGAGAGGTGCCCAACCAAATCCTGCAATGATCGTGCCCGCTGCAAATGCGCATACTGTCGAGACCAACGCGATGATGGTGTCATTGACGCCCTGAACGACAGATTTCTCGTCCGCAGATACCACATTTGCCAACATTGTTGTCGCGCCGATGAACCCAAAGTTCCATCCGACACCAAGCAAAATGAGCGCTCCGTAGAAATGTGCCGAAGACAGCCCCGTGGCTGCAGAGATCGCCGCCATGACCAGCAATGCCAACCCAATCATCGAAATATGCCATGTGCCGAAACGTTTGATTAGAAAGCCCGTAAAAAAGCTGGGCGCAAACATCGCCACAACATGCCAGCGGATCACATCACCCGCAGCCGCTTCTGAAAATCCGCATCCAATCATCGCGAGCGGGGTAGGTACCATCAAAAACACCATGATCCCCTGCGACACTGCGCCGATGCCAACTGCCGTCCGAACCGGACGTTGTTTGAGAACTGCGAGGGCCGCAAACCTGCCACCGGAGCGATGTTGCGGCGAAGGTTTGGGTGTAGGAATGTGCACGAATGCCAAGGGCGAAAGCCCGATCAGCGATACGGCACCAATCGCGGCATAAGCCCCTGCCAAGGGGATGGGGCTAAGCGCGTCTTTGGCCAGAATGAACACTTGTGGGCCCACGAACGCGGCAATCAACCCAGATGTGAGCATCAAGGAAATAGCTACGGGCTGCCATTCTGGGCTCACCACTTCGGCTGCAGCAAACCGGAAATATTGGAAACAAGACAAGGCCGCGCCGAGGGCAAGGTGAGCCACACACAAAAGGATAAAGCTGTCTGACATCATGGCCCATGTGCCGATCAATGCCCCTAGGAGTGCGAGGGCCCCGCCAATCAAAAAGCCAGCTTTCCGACCAAGTCGCCCCATCAACAATGAAAACGGGGCTGCGGCAAACAATCCGGCGAGCGTTTGAACCGAGGCTGGTATCGTCGCAAGCGCTGCTGTTGGTGCAAGCATTAGGCCCGCGAGCCCGCCTAGAATAATCAGCATAGGCATCGCGGAACCTAAAACCGTATTGGCGGCAAGCAGGCCCAAGAAGTTACCGTTACGGGCGAAAGTCGAAACAGGCATGATTGGGTTCCATTGCAAGACGTTTGCTATGGCTATGTACCAGCGATCCGATTTGTCTTATATGTCAATATGGCATCAAAATTGGACAAACCTCTATGATACGCACAGTTGACGTTTTGCTATTCGATGATGTGAATATGCTAGACGTATCAGGCCCGGTTCAGGCGTTTGAAGCGGCGCTTGTCGAAAGTCGCAAGCAGTATGTGATGCGCTATGTGTCGCCCGATGGAAATCCCGTACGCGCGACCTGCGGGTTGCGGTTGATTGCTGACAAACAACTTTCAAAGCGATCTGATAGCGACGATCTTTTGATCCCCGGTGGCGATGGGGTCGATGCCCTAATCCAGAACTTGGCAGTACGCGATGTCATCCAGCGCCGCGCCGCGCGTGAGGGGACTGGCCGCCTAATATCGATTTGCTCCGGAGCGCTCGTTCTGGCGGCTGCAGGTGTTTTGGACGGACGCTCTGCGACAACACATTGGTCACGTTCGACAGACACCCGTAAATACGAAAAAGTCCTTTGGGATCTAGATCGGATCAGCACATCAGATACGCGTATTTTTACATCAGCCGGTGTGACGACAGGGATTGACCTAGCATTGGCGATTATCAGGTCCGATTGTGGTGCGGAAGTTGCTCTGGCCGCCGCACGCGAGCTGGTTGTCCAGCTGCGCCGCACAGGAGGCCAAAGCCAATATGCCATCCACTTGGCTGGTCAATTTACAGATGACGACACCCTAACGCAGTTGATCGAAAAGGTCGTGTCGCAGCCGCATTTAGATTGGTCGTTGGATGCATTAGCAACAACAGCGGGAATGAACTCACGCACCCTTTCCCGGCATTTCAAACGAGACCTACACGAGACACCGGCCCAATTCGTGGAAAGGATACGTGTCGATCACGCCAGAGGCCTGTTGTCAGAAAACCTACCTCTGAAAAAAGTCGCTAAGGATAGCGGCTTTGGCGATTTACAGCGCATGCGGCGCGCATTTCAACGCCGGTTCGGCATCCATATCCGCGACTATATAAGCGCATTTGGGTAAAGGATCTGTTCAGTCTCAAATCCCAAAGGTTGGTTAGTTTTGAGCCAGTTTGCCTAAAACCAAAACCTTAGGCCAAACTTTTGGCTCCCCAGATGTCTGCCATATAGCCCTTGATCGTGCGGTCAGACGAAAAGAACCCTGATCCCGCGATGTTGCGGAGTGCCAGCATGTTCCAGTGGTCCGCATCCGCATAGGCACGGTCTACGTCCGCTTGAGCCGCCTGATAGCTGTCGAAATCTGACGTGACGAGAAACGGATCGTGTTTCCAAGTCGCATCCACCAGCCCAAGGTAGCGTCCCGTGTCTGCGGGGCTAAAGCGCCCTTCGACCAGCATCTGCAAAATTTCCTGTAAAGGCTGGCTGGCAAGGATTGCGCGGCGCGCGTGATCATCTACACAATACCGCTCCTGTACTTCTTGGGCGGTCATCCCAAACAAAAAGAAGTTATCGGCCCCCACATGTTCGCGGATTTCCACATTGGCCCCGTCAAGCGTGCCAATGGTCAGCGCACCGTTCATGGTGAACTTCATGTTGCCCGTGCCGGATGCTTCTTTCCCTGCCGTGGAAATCTGCTCTGACAAATCCGCCGCAGGGATCAGCCGCTGAGCCATCGAGACATTATAGTTGGCGGGATAAACAACCTTCAAAAGGTCACCCGTCACCGGATCATTGTTAATTGTATCCGCCACATCGTTGATGAGGTGAATAATTTCCTTGGCGACAAAATACCCGGGCGCGGCTTTACCTCCGAAAATCTTGACGCGCGGCGTCCAGCTTGCACCGGGATCAGCGCGGATTGCAGACCAGCGCGCGATGGTTTCAAACACGTTCAGCAGCTGTCGCTTGTATTCGTGCATCCGTTTGACCTGAACATCGAACATTGCATCAGGGTTTAGCGTGATACCCTGTTGATCTTTCACCCAATTGGCAAAGGCGATTTTGTTCTGGCGCTTGGCCACGCCGAAGGCGTCACGAACGCTCCGGTCGCCTTCGTACTTGCTAAGCTCTGATAAACGGTCGAGGTCGTTCTCCCATCCGGATCCAATCGTTTCTGTCAGCAGGCGCGACAGCGCCGGGTTCGACAGGCGCAGCCAACGTCGCGGTGTAACACCGTTGGTCTGGTTGATGATGCGACCCGGATACACAGCATCCAGATCGGCAAAGACCGTTTCGCGCATCAACTGCGAATGCAGCGCAGATACCCCATTCACATGCGAGGCCATGACAAAAGCCAATGTGCCCATATGGACCCGGTCGTGGTGGATGACGCACAGCTCTGGACCGCATCCCGTCGCCTTTTGGTGTTCTGCATCGATCCGTTCAATGATCTGCATGTGGCGGGGCAGGATACGGCCCATGAGCCATGTGGACCATGCCTCCAAGGCCTCCGGCAGCAATGTGTGGTTGGTATAGTTCAGACAACCCTGAGCGAGGGTTTTTGCCTCATCCCACTCCAGCCCGTGTTCGTCCATCAACAACCGCATAAGCTCTGGTCCCGCCAGCGCTGGATGCGTGTCGTTCATCTGGATCGCAACTTTTTGCGACAACAGCCCAAGATCATCGTATTCAGAAAGAAAGCGGCGCAGAATGTCTTGCAGCGCGGCAGACGTCAGGAAGAACTCCTGTTTTAGGCGCAACTCTTTGCCGCTGTCTGTTGCATCCTCTGGATACAAAACCCTGCTTAGGGTGCGTGCCAATGCCTCGGGTGCAGCAGCGGCTGTATGATCCCCAGAATTAAAGCGATCCAGATCGAACAAATCAGTCGGATGCGCCCCCCAAAGGCGGAGCGTGTTCGCCCATTTTCCCTGCCAACCGACAACAGGCATGTCATAGGCCCGTGCATAAACGGATTCGCCGGGTTTCCAAATCGGTTTACCATCAATCAAACCAACGCTCCCTTTGAAGGGGATCGTATAGCGCGCTTCGGGGCGTTCAAATTCCCAAGGGTGCGGCTGGTTCAGCCAATCCTCAGGACGCTCAATTTGGCGCCCACTCTCGAATGTTTGCTTGAACAGCCCGTGTTCGTAACGGATGCCATAGCCGTATGCAGGGCACGCGAGCGTCGACATGCTCTCAAGAAAACAAGCCGCCAATCGGCCCAGGCCGCCATTGCCCAAAGCGGCATCGGGTTCGTCCTCGATCACATCGTCAAGAGCGATACCTTCGGCCTCCAGAACCTCATGCATCGTGTCGCGCAAGTTCAGGTTAACCATCGCGTCTTCAAGAATTCGGCCGATCAGAAATTCCATGGACAAGTAGTAAACTCGTTTGCCTTGCGCCTCGTACGTCTTGCGCGTGGCGGCGAACCACGGCTCGACGATCAGGTCGCGAACGGAATAACTGACGGCCATACGCCAATCATAAATGCTGGCATGCGATTTATCCTTCCCCAGAGTGAAGGTCAGATGCTGCATAATGCGCGCACGCAACGCCTCTGCGGACAGATCATTCATAGCGTTCATAACGTTCATGTGCCTCGGGTTGGGTCAACCAGACGCGCCCAAGGGGCGGCAAGGTGAATGTATCGTCGTTTAAATCCAATGCGCCATCTGACATTGCACCGTGAAAATCCGCTACGCCCAATTCGCGCAACCAATGACTTGGCAGGTTTTGCCAGTCTTCGGTGAAATTGAAAAGGCACAGTAGCGTTTCAGCAGGTGCAATCTGTTAAAGTGCAACGAATGATCTAGTGTTTAGGTGATGACGTCGGGTTTGGACCTACCTGTTTGCGTTACTAAATCCGACAGGTGCATCGCTGCTTTGCATACGTCAGCCAAGGCATCTTGCGGCAGCAGGTCGAGCTTTTCAGCGTCCTTTTCCAGCTGCTCTAGATAGATGCGGATTGTCGCCCCTTCGGTACCCGTACCAGAAAGGCGCAAAACGGCACGAGCGCCTGCCTTGAACACAATGCGCAGACCTTGGCCAGTAGACCGCGAGCCATCAACTGGATCGTCGTAAGCGAACTCGTCCGCCGCTTCGACCGTTAAGCCATAAACAGTCGTTCCAATCAGCGAAGGCAATTTGGCGCGCAGCCCATCCATCACCGCATTGGCCTTATCGCTATCGACGTTTTCATAGTCATGGCGCGAATAGTAACAACGGCCATAGGTAGACCAAAGGTCAGCCATGATTTCTGCCACGGATTGCTGCGTCTCAGCTAAAATGTTCAGCCATAAAAGGAGCGCCCAAAGCCCGTCTTTCTCGCGCACGTGATCTGATCCCGCGCCGGCACTTTCTTCACCACATAGCGTCACCTTCCCGGCATCGAGCAAGTTGCCAAAGAACTTCCAACCGGTGGGGGTTTCAAAGCACGAAATGCCCAAAACGTCAGCGACACGGTCCACAGCACGCGACGTCGGCATGGAGCGCGCAACGCCAGCCAGTCCACCTTTGTATCCCGGCGCCAGATGCGCCTTGGCTGCGAGTACGGCCAGACCGTCAGATGGGGTCACATAGATCCCGCGCCCCAAGATCATGATGCGGTCACCGTCGCCATCCGAAGCCGCGCCAAAATCTGGGGCGACAGGCCCATGCATTTTGTCCATCAGGTCTTTGGCCCAGATCGGGTTGGGATCAGGATGGCCGCCACCAAAATCCGGGCTGGGCACACCATTTACGACAGTCCCTTTTGCGGCCCCTAACATTCCCTCAAGAATTGCGTGCGCATAGGGGCCGGTGACCGCATGCATCGCGTCAAACCGCACTGTAAAACCATCAGCAAAGAGCGCGCGAATTTTATCAAAGTCGAACAAGCTCTTCATTAGGGTCGCATAATCCGTGACGGGATCGGCAATCTCGATCTCCATCCCTTCAATTTTCGAGGTGCCGATCACGTCCAAATCTATGTCAGATGCGGCTGCAATTTTATAATCCGTAAGCTTTTTGGTGATGGCAAAAATCTTGTCTGTCATTGTCTCGGTCGCAGGGCCGCCGTTCTCGCCATTGTACTTAAGACCAAAATCAGCCTCTGGCCCGCCAGGGTTATGGCTAGCCGATAAGATCAACCCGCCGTCCGCTCCACGTTGCCGGATCAGATTGGACGTCGCGGGCGTAGACAAAAGACCGCCCTGACCAACGATGCATTTGGCCGCACCATTGGCCGCCGCCATTCGCAAGATCACCTGAATAGCACGGTCATTGAAATACCGTCCGTCACCCCCGACCACGAGTGTTTTTCCCTCAACTCCGCCGATCCCGTCGAACGTCGACTGAACATAATTTTCAAGATAATGCGGTCGCATAAAAACAGCGGTTTTTTTGCGCAGCCCACTGGTGCCAGGCTTCTGACCCTCGATGGGATTTGTGCGAACCATTTGAATAGGCATGTCGTATTCTCCTCCGCTATTATTCCGCGTGCTGCTTCTCTTTTGAAAACACCACCACCGCATCCGCAGCCACATGAAGGCCAGGAGTTACCGCAATCGCGTCTTCTTGACTCGTATCGAAACGGCGCACCCAAACTTCCCCCGCTGGAACTTTAGGCGGTGTAATCTCAACAGCGGTGCCGCGGTTCAGGGCGATCAGCAATGCGCCCTCCCGTTCCACGTATTCGGGTGTTCCAGACACCATGCGCATCTCAGCCACCAGCGTCATTAGGTCTGGGTCATCCCAATCTGATTGGCGCATGGCGTCGCCGTTGACCTGCCGCCAGAACAAATCCGGCTCTCCGTCGATCAGCCGCTGACGCGAATGCAAAAACCGCCGTTGTCTCAATATGGGGTGCATCTTTCGAAACGCGATCGCCTGTTGGCAGAAGGTGAAAAACGGATCACCCTCTTCGGGCCAATCCACCCAGCCGATTTCGTTGTCCTGACAATACGCATTGTTGTTGCCGCCTTGCGAATTGCCCACTTCATCCCCTGCGAGGATCATGGGCGTGCCTTGAGACAGCATGAGCGTCGCCATCAGATTTCGTTTACGCCGAATGCGGGCCTTAACAATTGCGGGATCGTCCGTCGGTCCTTCGATCCCCATATTGTCAGAGTGGTTTTCTGAGTGGCCATCGCGGTTGTCTTCGCCATTGGCCGCGTTGTGCTTGGTTGAATAACTGACCGTATCATGCAGCGTGAAGCCGTCATGCGCTGTCAGAAAATTCAACGAAGACGTGGCCGAGCGCCCGTCATGATCAAAGAACTGCGCAGAGCCAGCAAAGCGCGCCGCCATGGCTGACACTTTGCCACGATCACCCCGCCAAAACTGGCGCGTGTTATCGCGAAACTTGTCGTTCCATTCCGCAAAAGGCGCTGGATAGGCACCCAGCTGATATCCACCGGGGCCAATATCCCAAGGCTCTGCGATCAGTTTTACGCGGTTCAGCACCGGATCTTGGCCGATGGCGCGAAAGAATGGCCCGTCTCGGTCAAAGCCATCACGCGTCCGCCCCAAGGTTGTGCAAAGATCAAACCGGAAGCCGTCCACATGCATCACCTCAACCCAATAACGCAGGCTGTCCATCACGAGGCGCAGCACAAACGGGTTTTCGAAATCAAGCGTGTTCCCGCAGCCTGAATCGTCAACGTAGTAGCGCGGATCATCTGACAGCCGGTAATAGCTGGCGTTGTCGAGCCCCCGAAAACTGAGGGTCGGACCCATTTCGGACCCTTCGGCGGTGTGATTGTAGACAACGTCCAAAATCACCTCGATACCAGCAGAATGAAACCGGGCGACCATCTGCTGAAACTCAGCAATGTCATTTCCTTGCATGTACCGCGGATCAGGGGCAAAGAACCCGTAGGTCATATAGCCCCAGTAATTTTTCAGGCCGCGATCAATCAAAAACTTGTCGGCCACGAACGCCTGTACCGGCAGCAATTCAATCGCCGTGACCCCCAGTTTGTTGAGGTGTTCCAGGATCGGATCGGACGCAATTGCCAGATAGCTACCAGCGTTTTCGATGTCTGAGCGGCCCGCGGTCAGCCCTTTGACGTGAGCCTCGTAGATGATGGTATTCTCTAGGGCGTGATTGGGTCGATTGCCGTCTCCCCAACTGAATGCAGGGTCCACCACGACCGAACGCGGCATGTAGGGCGCGCTGTCGGTTTTGTCGAAACTCAGGTCTTGGTCTTTGTGATCGGTCTTGTATCCAAACAGGGCGTTATTCCAAACGGGTTGCCCCGTCAGGCGTTTTGCGTAGGGATCAATCAGGAGTTTATAGGGGTTAAACCGGTGGCCCTCTTCGGGCTTGTAGGGGCCATCCATTCGAAAGCCGTATTGCTGCCCCGGCCGCATGCCGGGGATATACCCGTGCCAAATATGGCCCTCGCGTTCAGGCAACGTCACCACTTGGTTTTCGACGCCATCTTCATCGAAAAGACACAAGATGACCCTGGTGGCATTGCGCGAAAACACGGCGAAATTTACACCGTCACCATCAAAATGCGCGCCAAGAGGATGCGGAAGACCAGGCCTAATCGGAAAGGCGTCGATGCTCATGCGGCCACGCTTGATAGGGACGCATAAAGCGCGTGATACTTAGCTGCTGAAGCGTCCCACCCGACCTGTTGTTTCATAGCATTGCGCTGCATCGTGGCCCAAGTTTTGGGGTCACTGTAAAGCTTTGACAAACGCACAAAACTCTGCCCCAAAGCGGCGGCGGTAATCGGGTGAAATTGCAGACCCGTCGCCACGCCACTAGACAACGCAACAGGAGACGCGTTGATGACGGTGTCGGCCAATCCGCCTGTCAGCGCCACAAGCGGCAAGGTGCCATAGCGCAATCCATAAAGCTGGGTCAGCCCGCAGGGTTCAAACCGAGAAGGCACAAGGATCGCATCGCCGCCGGCCATCATTAGATGCGACAGGGCTTCATCATAGCCGATCTTGACCGATACGTTCTCGTTCTGCGCAGCAGCCTCCAGCAAAGCTACTTCAAGTAGGGGATCACCGGACCCTAACAGCGCTAATTGGCCCCCTCGATGCAACAGCTCAGGTAGGGCGGCAATCAGCAGATCAATACCCTTTTGCTCGCTCAAGCGGGATACCAGCACGCAAAGCGGCCCATCCGATTGTCCCAAGCCAAAAACCTTCTGCAGTGCTTTCTTGTTCGCGGCTTTGCCTTTGGTTGTTTTATACGGCGTGACATTGGGGTCTGTCGCAGGATTCCAAACGTCCTCGTCGATTCCGTTTACGATGCCAACAAGGTCTGGATTGCGATGCCGCAGTACACCGTCCATGCCCATGCCAAACTCTGGTGTCAGCAACTCATGTGCATAGGTTTGGGACACCGTGGTGATCTTTGCAGCTCCCATCAAACCGGATTTCAACGCGGAAATTTGACCCCAGAATTCAAAGTGATCTGCACTAAAACGGCTTGGATCAAGGCCTAAAGCAACTAGCCGATCAGCCCCTACATTGCCATGAAACGCGATGTTGTGGACCGTAAAAACAAACGGAACATCTGTGCCGGTAGCCTGCATATATTCCGGTGTCAGGCCTGCCTGCCAATCATGGCCGTGAACAATGTCAGGTTGCCATCCAGCCACACCATCCGCGGCGATCATCGCTGCGACATAGGACAGTGCTGCAAACCTCTCTGCGTTATCCGGCCAATCGTGGCCTGTCGCATCAACGTAGATCCCGCCATCCCGGTCATAAAGATGCGGCGCGTCCAAAATGAGCAGATCAAGCCCCGCAACCATGCAGGCCAACACAGATGCCGGCCCACCAAAGAGATCGTCGAACTTCTGGACCACTTTTGTTTTGCTAAGCTTGCCCATCACCATGCGGTATCCGGGCAGCAAGGTCCGAACCTCATCGCCAAAGACCGACAATGCACCAGGCAGCGCGCCAGCAACATCAGCCAATCCCCCCGTCTTAATCAGAGGGGCGCATTCAGACACGACAAAGAGGATCTTGGTCATAAAGAGGCAGCTCGCTTGTTCAACATATCCTGTGTGATCAATGTCGTTCCACGCTCCGTTACCCGAAACCACTTGCCGTCTTCGGTTGGGTCTTCTCCTACCACCAAGCCTTCAGGAATGATCACGCTTCCATCAATCACCACCTGCCGCAATCGTGCGGAGCGGTTTATCGTCACATTCGGCAAGACCACCGCATGATCCAACACCGCATAGGAATTGGTGTGCACATTGGTAAACAGGCAAGAATTACGCACTTCGGTGCCCGAAATGATACATCCGCCTGACACCATGCTTGAAATTGCCATACCGCGTCTGTCGCGTTCATCATGGATGAATTTTGCTGGCGGCACGCTTTCGTTGTAGGTCCAGATCGGCCAATCGCGATCCCACAAGTCCAGTTCCGGCGTGAAATTGGTCAGATCAATATGCGCCTGCCAAAACGCATCGACCGTGCCCACGTCCTTCCAATAAGCCGGAGCACCCTCTTCGCGCACGCAGCTTTCATCGAACCGGTGCGCCATGGCTTTGCCGTTCTTCACAATATCTGGAATCAGATCATTGCCAAAGTCATTCGTTGAATTTGTGTCTTCGGCGTCCCTGAGCAAAAGTTCACGCAGGAACTTCCAGTCAAAAACGTAGATACCCATCGATGCCAGAGCCAGATTTGGATCTTCGGGCGTGCCAGGCGGATCGGCTGGTTTCTCCAGAAAACTGGTGATCCGGCCTTCTTTGTCAGTGTCCATCACACCAAAAGCCGTCGCTTCCATGCGTGGCACTGTCAGGCACCCAACCGTCACATCTGCACTGGTTTCCACATGCTGGCGCAGCATGATTTCATAGTCCATTTTATAGATGTGATCGCCCGCCAGAACGACGACATAATCAATGCCGTAGCTGTCGACGATATCGATGTTCTGGGTGACGGCGTCTGCTGTACCCTTGTACCAACTCTCGGTTCCACCGCGTTGCGAGGCAGGCAGCACATCGAGGAACTCGTTGCGTTCGGCCCCAAAGAAATTCCAACCACGCTGCACGTGGCGGATCAGGCTGTGGGCTTTGTATTGCGTGGCAATCGCCATTTTACGGATGCCGGAATTCATCGCGTTAGACAGTGCAAAATCGATGATGCGGGCCTTGCCGCCAAACGGCACGGCGGGTTTCACGCGCCTGTCTGTTAGTTCTTTCAGACGGCTCCCTCGCCCACCGGCCAGTACGAAAACCATGGACCTTTGCGTTAAGCGCTTTGTCTTCATGTTGTTCTCTCCATCCCTGAGTTATTCAAAATTCTATCGACTATGGCGCAATACAACCACCGACAATGGTGGCAGGGTGAGTGTCACAGAGTGCGCATGGCCGTCTGCAGGAGTATTTATGGCAGTAACACCACCCATATTGCCACGGTTCCCGCCGCCGTAAATGTCAGCGTCGGTATTCAAGATTTCTTCCCAAAGGCCTGCCTTGGGGACGCCGATAACAAAGCCATCGCGCTCTACGGGCGTGAAGTTACACATGACCACAACTGGCGCGTCCTTTGGGCCCGCTGTGCGGACAAAGCCCATCGTCGCCTGTGCCGGGTCATTGTGCAGCCATGCAAAACCGTCGGGGCTACAATCGCTCGCGTAGAGCGCCGGGGTGTCACGGTATAGCGTGTTGAGGTCTTGAACCAACCGCTGAACCCCTTTGTGAGGGGGCTGATCTGCCGCCGCCCAGTTCAATTCGCTATTGTGGTTCCATTCCTCAGGCTGGGCGAATTCACAGCCCATAAAGAGCAGCTTTTTGCCGGGATGTGTCCACATGAACCCGTAATAGGCACGCAGGTTTGCAAATTTTTCCCACATCGTTCCCGGCATCTTTTCAAGCATCGAGCCTTTGCCATGGACAACTTCATCATGGCTAATCGGCAAAATGAAGTTCTCAGAGAAGGCGTAATCAATGCCAAAAGTCATCTGGTTGTGATGGTATTGCCGGTAAATCGGGTCTTGCTGCATGTAGGACAACGTGTCGTTCATCCAGCCCATGTTCCACTTGTACCCAAATCCAAGCCCGCCAGTGTGAACAGGCTGTGACACTGCCGGGAACGACGTACTTTCTTCGGCCACAGTCATGACCGATGCGTCAGCCCCATAAACGGCGATGTTCATCTCTTGCAAGAATTCAATGGCCTCGTAGTTTTCCCGGCCGCCGTCTTTGTTGGGAACCCATTCGCCGTCATTGCGCGAATAATCTCGATACAACATCGAGGCCACTGCATCTACGCGCAGTCCATCAAGGTGATATTCCTCCATCCAATAAAGCGCATTGGACACGAGGTAGTTTTTCACCTCTCGCCGCCCGTAATTGTAGATCAGGGTGTTCCAATCCTGATGAAACCCCTCGCGCGGATCGCTATGTTCATAAAGCGCTGTCCCATCAAACTGCGCGAGGCCATGTTCATCGGTTGGAAAATGTCCCGGCACCCAATCCAACAAGACGCCTATTTCCGCGTCATGGGCCGCCTCAACAAAATCGCGAAACTCGTGGGGGGGGCCAAAACGAATAGTGGGCGCGTAAATTCCAACGGGCTGATACCCCCAAGATCCGTCGAACGGGAACTCGGAAATAGGCATTAGCTCAATATGGCTAAAGCCCATGAATTTGACATACGCCACGAGGTCCTGCGCCAGCTCTTTGTAACTTAGGGGCCTGCCACCATCGTCATGCCGCCGCCGCCACGACCCAAGGTGAACCTCGTAGATCGAAATTGGGCTGCTGCGTTCCGCACGCACAGCGCGGGACTTCATCCACGCTTCATCTTTCCAGCCATAACCGTTGATGTCGCGCACGATCGATGCTTTTTCAGGCGGATGTTGTGACCCAAATCCAACGGGATCAGCCTTGAGGCCAATGGCCCCATCCGCTGCCGTGATCTGATATTTATAAAGCGCGCCTTCTCCGATACCGGGCAAGAACACCTCCCAAACACCGGTTTCTCCTGCGGGACGCATCGGTTGGCGGCGCCCATCCCACCCGTTGAATTCACCGACAACACTAACGCGCTGCGCATTTGGTGCCCAGACTGCAAAATGGGTGCCCTTGATGCCTTGATGCGTGACGACATGAGCTCCAAGAACGCGCCAAAGCTCTTTATGAGTGCCTTCCCCGACCAAATATTTGTCCAAATCACTCAACATCGGATCAAAGGCAAAGGGATCCTTGGCAGCATGCTCAGCCCCATCGGCATAGCGCATCGTTAGTGAATAGGCCTTGCCCGCAACGGGGCCACCAAACACATCGCCGTCCAGTCGCGGCACCGGAGTTTGCTTACCAGCGACTGTCGCGGTAACCGCCTCCGCACCGGGTTGATAGGTCACGATCCATCGTCGGTTTCCGCTTTTGCGTGGTCCAAGGACGTCGAAGGGCGCAGGATGCGAGCCGTTGTTCAGCGCTGCCACATCATCGTGAGAGAGATACTCTGGAAGAGGCCCTCCTAGCTTGCGGTCAGGCTCGCCCATAGCAGATGAATCCTTTGCTCGATTTTCGTGGTGCCCTGCAAGTATTTCAGAGAACACGTCAATTTGAAACACGTGCCGGCAGAGAAGGTCAACTTAGACCTGTATCAGTAGGGGGCGCTGCGTCTGAATGTGCCCGACTAAGTTGCAGTTTCGGGCCAACTTAAACAGCAGTGGCTAACCCTGCGAAAAGCCGATCTACGTGATCAAAATTCGTCACTATTCCGGGTGATAGGCGGAGAATTTGGCCACGCGCGTCCACATGAACGCCTTTCGCACGCAAGCTGTCCACCAATGCACCGCTTGCAACCGTATCCGCCAACTTAAGCATGATCGATCCGCCGCGATGCGCTGCATCTCGTGGGCTTGCAAGGGTCAGCCCCATCGCATCAGCGCGTTCAATAATCGCTTTGGTTAGGGTTCGGTTATGGGCCAGCAACCCCTCCTGCTGTGCGTGCCAACGCATGGCAGGAACAGAGCCTATGCAGGCCAAAACTGAGGGAGTTCCGTGCTCAAACCGCCGCGCATCGGGTGCATAAGAAAAAGCGTCGAGGTCCCAGGAGAACGGATTGTCCTGACTGAACCAACCACGCAGCTCGGGCGTGCATTGATCTATCAATTCCTCGCGCACTTGGATGATTCCAGCGCCCGGCGTGCCACACAGCCATTTCAGCGTGGTTGATACGACAAAATCTGCCGGCACTTCTTGCAGTGAAAACGGGACAATTCCAATGCCCTGCGTAAGGTCCACGCCCACAAGCGACCCCATCGCGCGACCCTGCGCCAGCAGCGCATTCAAGTCACATCGATGAGAAGATGTGGACGTCACCATCGTCAGCAAAGCAAGGCCAACATCTGGGCCCCAAGCGGCAATCATGTCTTCGTCGCGTACCCAGAACTCACGTGTCCGGATCGGCACAGTATGCAGGGTAAACCCCATGCGTGCCGCCAGCCCATTCAGCAAGAAATGCAGCGAGGGAAAGCAATCTGCAGCGATCAACACCTTTTTGCCCCGCAAGCGCCCTTCCGGCAATCCGCCGATGATGGAATAAAGCGCGGTCGTGACGTTTTCGGCCGAGGTTAACGTACCATCCGGCGCATTGATCAGGTCTGACCAAAGCGACAAGAACTCAGCGCGTGCAGTCAAAGCGCGCGGCCATTGTGCGTCATCTACGGCTCCCCAAAGGTCCGAAAATTCCGCAAAGGCAGCCGCCATATCCGCCAATTTTTCCGGATACTGGCCAATGGAGTGATAGAGAAAGTAGGCAGGATCAGTCATGGGCCCTCATATCGAATTGTCCTTAACGAAATAGTTAGCGTAGTTCGGGGCCCAAAGCTTGACCAATCCAGTGACGCCTGTTGGGTAAGGAAGTATTGCTAGAAGCCAGAAACACGATGCGATTTGCGATGTGTCGGGCCAAAAAGATTGGTCGTCCATCGCATCTAGTCCCAAGGTTGGTCAGCGTCGGGCAAGGGGATCGCCGCAAGCAGGCCCTTAGTATAATCCGCTTGGGGTGCCGCAAACAGCGTCTTTGTCTTTGCCTGCTCCACAATAACCCCGTCATGAAGCACGATTACGTCCGTGCAAAGCCGGCGAATAACCGAGAGATCGTGACTGATGAAAGCGACGGTCAGGCCCAAATCTGACACGAGGTCACCGAGTAGGTTCAGTACCTGTGCTTGGCTGGACACATCCAGACCCGATACAATTTCATCGGCGAGAATAAAGTCGGGGCGCAGCGCAATCGCGCGCGCAATGCCAACACGCTGACGTTGGCCCCCAGACAGTTCATGTGGATAGCGCTCAGCAAAGCTATGCGGCAGGCCCACCATCTCCAACGCTTCGGCCACGCGTGCGCGCACTTTATCCAAGCCATGCAGCTTAAGCGGGCCCGCGATGATCCCGCCCACACGGCGGCGGGGATTGAGTGATGACATTGGGTCCTGAAAAATCATCTGGAAACGCCGTCTTAGGGGCCGCAGGCTTTCCTCAGGCAGATGCGTGATGTCGGTGCCATCAAAAGACACTTGGCCGCGCGTAGGCTCTAACAAGCGCAACATAGCACGACCCAGCGTGGATTTACCCGAACCTGACCCACCGACAATCCCGGTTACGGATCCGGCCGGGATATCAAAGCTCAGCCCTTTGAGGATCTCGATGCGAGGGGCGGGGCCCAACAATGGTTTTCTAGCCCGATCGGGCAAAGACAGATGAAGATCGCGTACTTCATACATCATGATCTGACCTCTGCCTCCACGGCGTCGATGATGGCTTGAGGGACGGGGGTTAAGCTGCTTTCGGGATTTGTATGGGTTGGTGTGGCTGCAAGTAGAGCGGCAGAATAGGGATGCTTGGGCGCGGCAAAGAAGGCACGCATTTGGGCTTCTTCAATGACTTTTCCAGCGTAAAGTACCGACAGGGAATCGCAGATTTTTGACACCACGCCCAGGTCATGCGTGACAAACAAAAGCGCTGTGTCATGACGCGTTTGCATCTGCGCGATCAGGCGCAGGATTTGTTTTTGCACGGTTACGTCCAAGGCGGTTGTCGGCTCATCAGCGATGATAAGCTTCGGTTCGGCCGCAAAGGCAGCTGCAATCAAGATGCGCTGGCGCATACCTCCCGACAGTTCGTGTGGATAGCTGCGCATGACCCGGCTGGGGTCTGGGATTTGGACCTCATCCAGCAACTCTAACGCGCGGCTTTGCGCCGCGCTGCGGGTCCAGCCCAAAATGTCGACCAATCGGCGTGTAATCTGCGGACCAACACGGCGGACAGGGTTCAATGCGGTCAATGGGTCTTGTGGGATCAGCGCGGCGCTGGCCCCAATATGATGCCGCCGTCTGCGAGAGGGCAGGCCAAGCAAATCAATGCCATCGAGCCAAATCTCTCCACTCGTGATTTGCATCGCGCGGGGCAAGGTGCCCAAGACTGCTTTACCAATCATCGACTTGCCCGCACCAGATTCGCCCACCAACCCATGGACCTGCCCCGCAGCCACATCCAAAGAGACGTCGCGAAGTATCACGCCCCCCCCTTTTAGCGTCACGGTCAGACCTCTGATGGACAGATACGCGGTCATCGAAGCACCGGATCAAAGCGATCTTTGAGACCCTCGCCCAATTGCGAAAAACTCAGAACGGTGAGAAAGAGCGTGATTAGCGGAAAGACGAGGACCCACCAGGCCTGATGCACGGATGTGCGCCCCTCTGAGATCATACCGCCCCACGTTGGGCTGTCGGTTGAGATCGACAGATTAACGAAAGACAAGATCGCCTCGACGATAACGGCGATGCCCATTTCCAGCGTAAGTAGAGCCACAATTGTTGGCAAAACATTAGGCAGGATTTCAGTCAGCATTGTGCCAAACCGGGTACGCCCGGCGATCTGCGCGGAGGCGACATAGTCCATCGCGGATTGCCCCATCGCTTCGGCGCGGATCACGCGCGCAAAGCGGGTCCAGTCGATAATGATAATCGCAAGGATGATGGAGGTCAGGCCGGTGCCAAGAACGGCAATAAGTAGAATTGCAAAAAGAACCGGCGGGAAGGCCATCCAAATATCGACGAAGCGGCTGATGATACGGTCTGGCCAGCCACGGTAGTACCCTGCGATAAGGCCGAGTGTGGCTCCAATCACGCATGTCAGCGTTCCCGCAACAACGGCGACGATTAAGGCCAAACGTGCCCCATAGATGATGCGCGTCAGGACATCCCGACCCAACGAATCGGTGCCAAGGTAGTATCCCGGCTCAGATCCGGGCTCCCAAAAAGGCGGGAGGCGTGCAGTAAACAGGTCTTGGGCAAGGGGGTCTTGGGGCGCGAGCCAAGGCGCCAATATTGCAACGAATGCAAGGACGAGAAGCCAACCGCCCGAAAGCCAGAGCCGCACTCCCAAGGGGCGCCTGAGGGTTCCCCGCGCGTCACGCATTTCGCAGCCTCGGGTTGAGAACAACATACAGCATGTCGACAAAGAGATTGACCATCGTAAAGAGGACCGCAAACAGGATCACGATGCCTTGGATCAATGGAAGGTCCCGGTTGATGACCGCGTCGATAGCCATATTGCCAAGCCCTTCGTAGCTAAAAAGGCGCTCGATAATGACTGTGCCGCCAATCAGAAAAGTAAACTGGACCCCAACAAGTGTCAGTGTCGGAAGGATCGCGTTGGGCAAGGCTTCATGGACGATGACGTGCGTCTCGGAATAACCCTTGGTGCGGGCGAGGGCGACGTAATCAAGGTGCATTGTCTCTTTCAGAGACTGTTTCAGAAGTTGTGAAATGATCGCCGCCAGCGGAATGGCAAGGGCTAGGGCGGGCATCAGCATATGCGCGATCAGGTCGCTGAATACATCGAAACGCAGCCGCACAATGCTCTCGAATAAATAGAAGTTGGTGGTGAAATCAATGTCTAAACTGGGGGAAATGCGCCCTGAGATGTGAAAGACGGGCCAAAGCACGCCAAATAGCAAGATCAACACCAATCCCCACAAGAAGTCCGGAACTGAAAGGGCGATGCCAGACGTCACATCAATCGCGCCCTCGGCCTTACCATCGCGAAACCGGGTTCCGGCAAGGGCAAGAGCACCCCCAAGCGCTACGGCGATACCCAACGCCACAATCGACAACTCTAACGTTGCGGGCAGACGCCCCAGCACCAGGCCAGAGACAGGCTGCCGCGTTGTGATTGATGTGCCAAAGTCGCCCTTCAAGACATCAAAAAACCAGATCAAGAATTGCTGCAAGATTGATTTATCAAGGCCATATTGTGTCTCTAACCGGAGGATATCAGCATCTGTCGCGCCGGGCGGAAGCATCATTGCAATCGGATTGCCTGGCACAACACGCACAACAACAAACACAATCACCGCCACGCCAAAGAGCGTGATCGCGGTGCTGATGAGCCGCAATAGGATAGTGCGCAAAAGTTTCATGGGAATCCGGTTTGAAATACGGTGGAGCCAACCTTTGCCAGCACCACCGGGTCGCTTTTACGAGCGTGTCATGAGGTGCGGAAGCAGCGCCCCTGAGCGATGAGGTTGAACCGTCACGGCATCGGAATGCACGATCGGCTGGACGTACTGCAGCAGTGGAATAACCTCAGCCTCTTCGGCGATGTGCCGGTCGACTGCCTTCCAGCCAGCAATGCGCTTGGCCTCGTCTTTTTCGCCCCAAAGCGGCGCGATTAGATCGAAGGTATCCTGACCGTCCCAAACAGAGTGCGGCGATGGACCAAACATCGCAAAGCCGGTTGAGGTCGTTGGATCACCCACCGAATTGCCCCAGTTGTAGAAGGCCGCCGGTGCGAGCTGATCTGCGGCGCGCAGTTCAAAGTGCTTTGCGATCTCGTAAACCTCGATTTCTGCCTCGATCCCGACCTTGCGCCAAAGGCCAACAATCGCCTGAATGATCTCATAGTCCTTAGGCTTGAAGCCCTTCGTCGTTTGGATCGTAAACTTGACAGGGTTGTCTGGGCTAAATCCTGAGGCCGCCAACAACTCAATCGATTTCTCCGGGTTATACTCAACGGTGATCGACGGATCGTATGCTGCGTAATCTGGCGTTTGCAGTGTGTCGATTGGCACGCCGTAACCCGACAGCAATCGGTCTACGATCAGCGATTTGTCGATGGCGTGGGCGGCGGCCTTGCGCACATTTGGATCGGCCATCGCATCAATATCGTTGAGGAAAATCATCCCAATATCAGAGATGGGTTCCGCTACACCGGCCAAACCATCTTTGGCCTTGAGGCGGTCAAACTCCTCATAAGGAATTTCAAGCGTCACATGGGAATTGCCAGATTCGACCTCGGCCACCCGGGACGCCGCGTCTGTCACGAACTTGATTGTCACGGTTTTGAATTCCGGTGCCCCGCCCCAATAGTTTTCATTGGCTTTCAGGCGCACAAACGCATTGCGTTCGAATTTATCGACCATGTAGGGGCCGGTTCCGATGGGGGCCGCTTCAAACCCGTCTGCGCCAACTTCCTCGTAGTATTTCTTGGGCATGACATAGCCTGTGAGAAAGCTCATCCATTTGAAGAACGTAGGCTCATACTCCTTGACGTCCGCCGTCACGCGGTTGCCTTCGGCTTTGATGTTTTCAACTTTGCCCCAGACAAACTGGATTGGGTTCCCTGTCTCTGGGTTGGCGGCACGTTGCAACGACCAAACAACATCCTCGGCCGTCAGCGGATCACCGTTGTGCCAGGTTACACCTTCGCGCACATCCATCCAGATTTGGCTCTCGTCATCATTCCAGCCATGATCCGCAATGATGCCAGATCCAAAGCTGAGGTCAGGGTTTTGTGGGATATAAAGATCAAATACAGACTGATAGATGCCCTGGATCGTCGGGTTCACTGCGGAGGGTCCAACAGTCGGGTCCCAGCTGGGCAGATTGACGTTATAGGCAATGACCAGCTCGTCAATCGCCTGGGCAAAACTAGGTAGGCCGATGGTGGTAAATGCCGCGGCCGCGGCGGATGTCTTGAGAAGGCCTCTGCGTGAAAGTTTCATTTGTAATCTCCCTGATTGTTATTATTTTCCGGCAAGTTTTTTGGCGAGCAAAGTGCCGGGCCCTGCTCCCGTTCCGCCACCGGGCCAAACAGCGGCACCAGTGTGATAAAGGTTTTTGATTGGCGTCTTTCCATCGGCGTACCCGCGCGCGGGACGGTTCATGAAATGTTGGTGAAGATGGTGGCTCCCACAGACTTGATCACCACCAACAAGATTAGGATTATCCGTCTCTAACATGGCCGGGCTGACAATATGCTTGGCTAAGATCTTAGCGCCGGTACCGGGGGCGTAGCGCTCCAGAATATCCAGCGTACGGGCCGCCATCGGCTCCGCTGCGTCTTGCCAATTGGTCGCTGCTATTTGATTCAAAGCGTCGCCCTTAATCTGCCCCGGTACCATGCGAACCTGAAGCCAAAGAACATGTTTGCCCGCAGGCGCACGGGTGGGGTCGACCACCGTCGGTTGACCGCAAACGATCACCGGCTCAGACGGCAGTAGGCCTGCTTTCGCTTGCGCATATGCCTGCGCCATCTGGTCCATGGAGGGCGCGATATGAACATAAGCAAAACGTTTCAACTCAGCCCCCGCGGTCCAGTCCGGCAGGCCGTCCATCGCAAGGTGGATCATCATTGTGCCCGGAGCATGCTGGAATTTCTGCATCGCATCTGTGTGGCGCGCATCCCCGATGTCGCCAGTAAGCTTGGCCAAGGCTGCCGGCGCGACATTGGCGATTACGGCTTTGCTCGCCATCACCCGCTGACCGTCGGCTAGCGTAATCCCGTAAGCTTTCCCTTCTCGGTGGTCGATGCGTTCCACGGGGCTGTTACAAATCACGTCGCCGCCACGCGCTTTGATCATTGATACCATCGAACGGGTCATTGTATCCGCGCCACCTTGGCCCAAAACCATGCCAAAGGCCTGTCCAGCCATCGCCTCAAGGTACGGAAAGAGTGCGCCGCCTGCGATGTCAGGCGCGAAATCCAAATGCATGCCCCATGCAGCAAGTGTTGCTTTGACGTGGTCGCTTTCAAAGGTCTGATCGAGCCACGCACGGGGCGACATCATCAAAAACCGCGCAAGATCAAGTGTGCCAGCCCCGTGCCGTTTGCGCCAAGTCTTCCAGCCTAAAGATGAAATTGCACGCAAATTCATGGGGCTGCCAAGTAGGGCAAATATATCCTCAGCTTCACTGGGGAAGTCATCCGTTAGTTGTTGCCAAGCCGCTGCATCTGCGTTTGAAAACCCGCGAACACGCGCCTTTGTCAGCGCTGCATCGGCAGAGACGCCCAGCCATTTTCCGTCTGGAAAAACAGACGCAAAGGGGTTGGATGTTGGTGCAAAACGCAGACCATGTTTGGCCAGATCGTCCGCATACTCACTATTAAAAGCAGACCCTGCAAAGAGCGAGAGATTCATCGCCGCCCAATCATGGCGAAATCCAGGAAGGGTGTACTCGCCTGTCTTGACTGCACCGCCAGGTACGGAGGCCTGTTCATAGACGGCGACCTTCCAGCCGCGCGCTGCCAAGTGGCAAGCGCAAGCCAAACTATTGTGACCAGCCCCGATGATTATTGCATCCGGATCTTCGCTCATTGCTTTGCATCCCCTCGACAAGATAATTGCAAACGCATGTAAATTTGTCTAGCATTGATTCAGGAAACACTGCGCGGGCGAAACTGTGCAAACTCAGGGAGACGGGATTATGAGCGCTGCTTCATTGTTGGGCGAATTGGGAAAAATGCTGGCCACGGGCGGGGTCGAGGTGGTGGATTGTTCAGGATCGCTTGGTCCTGATACGCCGATCCTGCAGCTGCCCGCTGACTTTGCGAAACCCACGCCAAAGGTCGAGATTCACAAGATTTCTGAATACGACAATGACGGGCCTTTCTTTGCGTGGAACTGGCTGGTGTTGGGCGAACACTCTGGCACGCATTTTGACGCGCCGCATCACTGGGTCACCGGCAAGGATTATGAGGACGGCTACACTGACACCTTGGATGTGAACCGCCTTATCGCGCCAGTGAATGTTATTGATTGCTCCGCAGAAAGTGCGGCAAACGAAGATTTTTTGCTGACCGCTGACCTGATCAAGGCGTGGGAAAAAGAGCAGGGCGATATTGGCGCAGGCGAATGGGTCGTGATGCGCACCGACTGGGACAGCCGTGTAGATGACGAGGCGAAGTTTCTAAATGCCGATGACACAGGTCCCCACAGCCCTGGGCCGACCCCTGATGCGATCGAATACTTGCTAAGCAAGAAGATCGTCGGTTGGGGAACCCAGTGCATTGGAACAGATGCAGGGCAGGCTGGCGGAATGGAGCCGCCTTACCCGGCGCACAACCTACTGCACCGCGATAATTGCTTTGGGCTGGCGAGCCTTGCAAATCTAGACAAGCTGCCTGCCAAAGGTGCGGTCTTGATTGCCGCGCCGCTGAAGATCGCAAAGGGTACCGGCAGTCCGATACGGGCGCTGGCGTTGGTCCCTAAGGACTGAGGCGTGGCGGACGTCGATCATCTGATCATCGGGTCGGGCATTAACGGTTTGGTGGCCGCCGCGATGTTAGCGCGCAAAGGCGATAGCGTGCTGGTGATCGACCGCGAAGATCGCTTGGGTGGCTGCATGATGACGTCTGATGACGTGACGTTGCCCGGCTTTCATCATGATGTGATGGCCACAACATTTGTCCTGTTTCTAACTGGCTCCGCGCATGAAGCGTTGGGGGCAGATTTGGCGCAACATGGGCTGGAGTTTTGCCATTCACCAAATCCAACGGCGGTGCTGCGTCCAAATGGTGAGGCGCTTGTGTTGTCAATGGATCGCGCCGCCAATGTGGCCGCATTCAATGCAACAAGCGCCGGAGCCGGAGATCAGCACGCGGCAGATGTTGGGCGCATTGAACAAGATGCGCCGTTTCTTTTTGCGCTGTTAGGGCAGCCGCTTTGGTCACGCCAAACGGCGACATTGTTGGCAAAGCAAGCATGGAAAAGAGGCCTCAATGACCTCAAAGTCTGGTTCGGTGAGGCACTGGAACCCGCACGTGGTTGGTTGGAAACTCGCTATGACAGCGTGTCGGTGCAGGCGCTTTGGGCTCCGTGGGTTCTGCATGTCGGATTGACGCCTGAGGCGAGTTATTCTGGGCAGATGGCGCGGGTGATTGCTTTTGCGTTGGAGGCAGCTGGCGCGCCAATTGTGAAGGGCGGCGCAGGGCAAGCGGTCGTCGCCTTTGAGACTCTGATAGAGGCGCATGGCGGAGAATGTCGGACCGGCGTAGAGGCCAAGAGAGTTATTGTCGAAGGCGGTAAAGCAGTAGGGATAGAGACTGTTTCTGGCGAAAAGATCCGTGCTAAAAATGTCATTGCATCCACTGCACCTAGACAGCTGGACGATAGCTTGCTCGATAGTTCCATGCGCTCTGACAGCCCCAAGAAATTTCGTCATGGGCGCGGAAACTTCCAGCTGCACTATGCGCTGGATGCAACACCTGATTGGGTGGCAGATGGATTGGATGACGTCGCGCTGATCCATCTCTCTGATGGAATCGATTCAGTCTCTAAATCAAGCAATGAGGCAGAGCGGGGCATGATCCCTGTGACGCCAACGATCTGTGTTGGCCAGCCTCACGCCCTTGACCCGACGCGCTGCCCTGAAGGCAAAGCGATCTTGTGGTGTCAGATCCCAGACAGCCCGACCCAGATCAAGGGCGATGCCGCAGGAGAGATTGAAACAGAAGAGACTTGGACCGAGGCCATGCGCGAGGTCTATGCCGACCGTATCGAAGGTATCTTGCGCAAGAGTATCCGTAATTTTGACGACATTGTTCTCAAACGCCGTGCCTATTCGCCCGCTGATCTGGAGGCGATGAATGTGAACCTTGTTGGGGGCGATCCTTACGGCGGTGCCTGCGCGCTAGACCAGTTTTTTGTCTGGCGACCGCATGCCGGATCGGCCAACAACGCAACCTCGATTAAAGGTTTTTATCACATTGGTGCTTCAACCCACCCCGGGCCGGGATTGGGCGGTGGATCGGGCTATAACCTCGCGAAAGGGCTTGGCGCATGACGAAGCAGCAAAAAATCGCGACCCCCCAAGTGCATCGATTGGGCGAAATGGGGCTGGAAAACTTTGCCCCCTATCTGATGAACCGCATCATCGGGCGATATAACGCCGCGCTACAAAGCGAGATGGCGGCATTGGATTTAACAACTCCGCAGGCACGTTCATTGGCTGTTTTGTCAGTGATCGACGGCATCCTTATACGAGAACTGGCCGTTTACGCGGTCGTGCAACAAAGCACGCTGAGCCGGGCATTGGATGCGCTGGACCAAGGCGGGATGATCCGTCGCGAGACCGATACGGAAGACAGCCGGGCCACGCGCGTGTTCCTTAGGGACGCAGGGCGTGATGCCTACGAGCGGCTTTGGCCGCATATGTCAGCAGCCTACGAGCAAATGTTTGCAGGTATTGATGACGTGGAAAAGCGTGCCTTTGTCGGGACGCTGCAAACCATGCTGCGCAACATACGCAAACATGATTTCTAAGGGGGCACTATGGCTGAACGTTCGTTCAAGGCTGAGGTAGAGCACCTGCGCAAAGGTGATGGTGATGTATTCACCGGCGAGGGCATTCTGGCGATCACCAAGGCGCTGTTGGAAAACGGTGTCGGGTATGTTGGCGGGTATCAGGGGGCTCCGATCAGCCATTTGATGGACGTATTGGCAGATGCGCAAGAACTCATGGGTGAACTTGGCGTACGGTTCGAGGCCAACGCAAGCGAGGCAGCAGCCGCAGCGATGTTAGCTGCTTCCGTGCACTACCCAATCCGGGGTGCGGTAACGTTTAAGGGGCCTGTTGGGGTCAATGTCGCATCAGATGCATTGGCCAATCTCAGCTCCTCAGGTGTGACGGGTGGAGCTTTGGTGATTGTCGGCGAAGATTACGGCGAGGGATCGTCGATCATGCAAGAACGCAGCCACGGATTTGCAATGAAGTCGCAGTTCTGGATGCTGGATCCTCGACCAAACCTGCCTAGCATCACCAAAGCGGTGAAAGACGGTTTTGAGCTGTCTGAGGCAAGTAATACGCCAGTGATGCTGATGGTGCGCATCCGATCTTGCCACGTCACGGGCAGCTTTGAGACTCGCGATAACGTGGCACCGCCCTTGACGGTTAAGGAAGCAGTTGAGAACCCGCGCAGCGATTTCGCGCGTGTCGTGTTGCCGCCCATGAGTTACCTGCATGAGCAGGATAAGATCAACAATCGCTGGCCCGCGGCCGAAAAATTCATCGTTGAGAACAAGCTAAACGAGATGTTTGGACCAAGCAAAGCGTCGCTTGGGATCATCGTACAGGGCGGCATGTACAATGGCTTGATCCGCGCATTGCAACGGCTTGGATTGGCGGATGTATTCGGGAAAAGCGACATACCGATCTATGTGCTTAACGTCACATATCCTATAGTTAGAGACGAATTTGATGGATTTTGCGAAGGCAAGGACCACGTGATGATCGTGGAAGAAGGCCAGCCTGATCACATTGAACAACAGCTGGGATCGTATCTTTTCAAGTCGGGACGGCAGCTGAAGCTCTATGGCAAAGACGTGTTGCCGATGGCGGGTGAATACACAGGTCAGGTGATGCTTGATGGCGTAACCTGGTTTCTACGTGCCGCTGCCCCTGACATGCTACCCGGTGCAGTGCGCGCGCCAAACGCGCCGCAACCAGAGATACCTGATCTGAGCAAAACAGTGCCTATTCGCCCACCTGGCTTTTGCACCGGTTGCCCGGAACGCCCCATCTTTGCAGCTCTAAAATTGACCGAACAGGAATTAGGCAAACACCAGATCACTGGCGATATCGGCTGCCACCTATTTGCCAGTTTGCCGCCGTTTGAGATTGGCGGATCGACGATGGGCTATGGATTGGGGCCAGCGTCCAACGCCGCCTTTGATGGGGGCGGGGAGCGGCGCGCGATCTCGATCTTGGGGGATGGGGGTTTTTGGCACAACGGGCTTAGTTCGTCGATTGGAAACATGGTGTTCAACAAATCCGACAGCGTGGCGGTGATCGTGGACAATTACTATTCTGCAGCAACAGGCGGGCAGGACGTGCTATCTTCGCGGGCCCCTAATGCAACGAAGGCGACGAATAATCCGATTTCAGCGGCGCTGAAGGGTGTCGGTGTGGAGTGGATACGCCAGATTGACCACACCTATGACGTCGGCAAAGTTCGGGAGGTTCTGCACGAGGCACTGACGACGGATTTTAAAGGGCCAAAGGTGATTGTCGCCTCGTCTGAATGCATGTTGAACAAGCAGCGGCGTGAAAAACCGTTGCGCAACAAAGCGATCAAAGAAGGACGGCGGGTGGATATTCCGCGCTTTGGCATTGATGCGGATGTTTGCACCGGGGACCACGCTTGCATCCGGCTTTCTGGTTGTCCGTCTTTGTCGCTGAAGCGGCTTAATGACCCGCTGCGCGATGATCCTGTCGCGCATATTGATCAGACCTGTGTGGGGTGCGGAAATTGCGGCGAAGTCGCAGATGCTGCCGTGCTCTGTCCTTCATTTTACCGAGCTGATGTGGTGCATAATCCCAGCGGATTTGAGCGTTGGGTGGCCGATAAGCGAAGTCAGGTGATCGATTGGCTACAGACCAAGCGGGATGCAAAACGCCTGCGCCTAGAGGATGTCGCGTGAACCTGATTTTACCGCAAAAGACCCCTGATGCACGCATGGGAGAGATCCTAAAGCTGGCAGTGATGGCCGTTGGTGGGCAAGGCGGCGGCGTGCTGACGGGCTGGATCGAAGGGATGGCGCGGGCCAATGGTTATGATGTGCAGGCGACATCCGTAGCTGGCGTGTCGCAGCGTACCGGGGCCACGATCTATTATGTTGAGATGATCCCAAGCAGTGCGCAGCAGCCGATTTTTGCGCTGGCCCCGTCGACCGGCGACGTCGACGTGCTGATCGCCTCAGAGATGATGGAAGTGGGGCGCGCTGTATTGCGCGGCTTTGTGACGCCGGATCGAACAACGCTGATTGGTTCAACGCATCGCACTTTGGCAGTCAGCGAAAAAACGGTACCTGGGGATGGAATAGCCAATGCAGATGAGGTGCACGCCGCAGCCGAAATTGCCGCACAGAGACTGATATTGGCGAATATGGAACAGTTGGCGATCGCGCAAGGTTCAGTCATTTCCGCGTCTTTATTTGGCGCTTTGGCAGGATCCGGCGCACTACCGTTTGACCGCGCGATGTTTGAGGATGCCATCCGGGCAGGAGGCAAAGGAGTTGAGCCTTCGCTGCGGGCATTTGCTGCGGGGTTTGATGCAGCCCAGAACGGTGAGCCTGACGCGCCTGAAATGGCCGCAAAGCCAATCGCGCAGATCGTTGGGCCCGATGTGTTGCTGCGGGACTGGCAAAAACTCATCAACAGAGTGGGCACTTTGCCTGAGCGTGTTCATGAGATGGCACAGGCTGGCCTGCGCAAAGTCGTGAATTTTCAGGATTGCAGTTATGGCGCGGTCTATCTGGAAAGGCTGGCGGAAATCGTCGGGCAAGATGACGCTGCGCATGATTGGAAGCTCAGCATTACAGCGGCAAAATATATCGCCAATGCGATGTCCTATGATGACATCATCCGGGTGGCTGATTTGAAAACCCGGCGTCCGCGCTTTGACCGGATCAGAGCAGAGATGGGTGCGCAGGATGATCAACTGATGCAGCTGACAGAGTTTTTCCACCCCCGCGCTGAGGAGATCGCCGGAATGCTGCCAGCAAAGATGGGCGCGCGGGTTGAAGCAAATCCGAAACGGATGGCGCAATTGGGCCGCTGGTTTGGCAAGGGACGTCGCCTACGCACGGACAGCCTGTGGGCGTATCTGATGCTGCATTTCTTGGGGGGCCTCAAAGGCTACCGTTTGCGCACCCACCGTCACGCAATAGAGATAGCACATATGGAAGAATGGCTAGAACAGAGCCTAACGCCGCTCAGCAACGATTATGCGCTCAGCGTCGAGCTTTTGAAGTGTCGACGCTTGGTCAAAGGCTATTCTGACACGCATGTGCGCGGGCTGTCGAAGTTCGGTACCGTGATGGGCGCGGCCAAGTTGTTACACGGCCGCGAGGATGCAGCAGTCTGGATCGCGCGCTTGCGCGAAGCGGCGCTTCAGGATCCCGAAGGAAAGGCGTTGGCAGGCGCAATAGAGACAGTTCGTTCGTTTACCTAGACGGACAGAGTAGCCTTAATCGCACGTTTCCATGCGCCATACCGGACCTCTCTGGTTTCGTCGTCCATCGTGGATGTGAAGGTCCGCTCCAGCGCCCAAGCATCGGCAAAACCTTGCATGTCTGGATAAATCCCGGCGCGCTGTCCGGCAAGCCACGCAGCCCCCAGCGCAGTTGTTTCAACCACCATTGGTCGATCCACAGGCGCGCCAATAATGTCTGACAGAAACTGCATGGTCCAGTCGCTATTGCTCATCCCGCCGTCCACGCGCAGGGTCGGTTCCGCCTCATCTGTTTGCCAGTCGGCGTGCATGGCTTCTAGCAGATCACGGGTCTGAAATCCGACGCTTTCAAGTGCTGCACGGGCAAGTTCTGAGGGGCCGGTGCCGCGCGTTAAGCCGTAGATTGCGCCACGGCAATCGGGGTTCCAATAAGGCGCACCAAGGCCTACGAACGCAGGCACCAAAATGACGTCCTGCTCTGGGTCGGCAGCTTCGGCGAGCGGTTGTGTTTCGGAAGCATGGTCGATCAGTTTAAGCCCGTCGCGCAGCCATTGCACGACGGCCCCAGCGACAAAGATGGATCCCTCCAACGCATAGGTCGGCTTGCCGTCTAGTTGGTAGGCGATGGTGGTCAACAGGCGGTTCTTTGACGTGACCGGTGTGTCGCCTGTGTTCAACAGAGCAAAACAACCGGTGCCATAGGTTGATTTCATCATGCCGGGGGCGAAACAGGCTTGCCCGATGGTGGCGGCTTGTTGATCGCCGGCCACACCAAGGATCGGAATTTCACAGCCAAACAGATCTGCGCGGGTCATTCCGAAGTCGGAGGCACAGTCGCGCACTTCTGGGAGCATCTGCATTGGGATATCAAATAGGGCGCAGATTTCCTCGCTCCAGCAACCGGCATGGATGTCATAAAGCAGGGTCCGCGCAGCGTTGGTTGCGTCGGTCACATGCGCGACACCACCGGTAAGCTTCCAGATCAGATAGCTGTCTACCGTACCGAACAAGAGCTTGCCTTGCGCAGCACGAGCCCGAGAACCCTCATGCTGATCAAGGATCCACTTGAGCTTGGTCCCTGAAAAATACGGATCCGCCAGCAAGCCGGTGGTCTTGGTAAGCATCGGTTCATGGCCATCTTCGCGCAGGGTCCGGCAGAAATCAGCCGTGCGGCGGTCTTGCCAAACAATAGCGTTGTGCAATGGCGCGCCGGTTTCTGCGTCCCAAACCACAGTCGTTTCGCGCTGATTGGTGATCCCGATGGCGGCGATATCTGCGCCAGACAACTGCGCCTTTTCGATTGCGGCGCGACAGGTGGCAGCCGTTGTCGACCACAGATCTGAAGGATCATGTTCGACCCAACCGCTTTGTGGAAAATGCTGTTCAAATTCTTCTTGGGCAGAGGCGATGGGGTGCATACCCTCATCAAAGATGATCGCACGCGATGACGTGGTCCCTTGGTCGATCGCAAGGATATGAGTGGCGGTCACGGGCGGTTCTCCTTCATCCAGTCGTCTAATTTACTTGCAGCAGCGGCATCCAGTCGCAGCCCCAGTTTGGAGCGACGCCAGAGCACATCTTCTGCTCTTTCTGCATATTCATGGGTCATAAGCCAACGCACTTCCGCTTCGGTCAAGGTCGCACCAAAATTGGCACCAAGCGCTGCGGTTGACGTGGCATCACCCAAAAGGGGCCATGCGTCTGTTCCGTATGCGCGGATCAGGCGGCGCGCCCACTTTAGGTCCAGAAAATCGTATTTTGATCGCAGCTTTTCGATCAAGCGCGCGACATCGCCAACCGGAAAATCACCCCCGGGCAGAGGGGCACCAGCGGTCCAATGCGGCTTCATGTTGGGTATGTGAGGCGCAATCTTGTCCAGCGCGTCTTCGGCCAGTTTTCGGTAGGTGGTGATCTTGCCCCCAAAGATATTCAGGATCGGCGCACACGCTTCGTCGTCTAGTTTTAGAACATAGTCGCGCGTGGCAGCCGTCGCACTTCGCGCGCCATCATCATAGAGAGGGCGAACGCCAGAATACGTCCAGACGACGTCATCACTGGTCAGTTGACGTTTGAAATATTGATTGGCAAATCCGATCAGGTAATCCTGTTCTTCTGGCGTGCAGACGGGTTTGACCGACGGGTCATCATGTTCAGCGTCGGTTGTGCCAATCAGGGTGAAATCGGTCTCGTAGGGGATCGCAAAGATGATCCTCCCGTCGGTTCCCTGAAAGAAATAGCATTTGTCATGATCATAAAGCCGGGGAGTGACAATGTGACTGCCCCGGACAAGCCGCACGCCCTCGCTTGAATTGATGTGTACTTTGGACTGGATGATATCCCCGACCCACGGGCCGCCAGCGTTGACCAGAATGCGGGCATGATGGGTTTGCGTGCCTGTAGCGCCTTCGGTGGTAATTTCCCAGTGATCGTCTTTGCGGCTAGCGGAGGTCACACGGGTCTGGGTCATGATCTTAGCGCCAAGCTCTTCGGCTGCGCGCGCGTTCAGCACAACCAATCTCGAATCTTCGATCCAGCAGTCGGAGTATTCAAACGCCTTGGCGAAACGTTCCTCAAGAGGGGTCCCTTCGGCTGTGCCGTTCAGGGATAGCGTTTGCGTGGCTGGGAGGATTTTGCGGCCCCCCAAGTTATCATACATGAACAGACCAAGCCGGATCAGCCAAGCGGGGCGACGCCCCTTCATCCAAGGCATCACGATATTCAGAATACGCGACGTGGGCGTTTCACCTTCAAACCGCATATCTGGGTGGTAGGGCAGCACAAAGCGCATGGGCCAGCTGATGTGTGGCATTGCCCGCAGCAGGACTTCGCGTTCGGCAAGTGCGTGGCGGACCAGGTTAATCTCGAAATACTCGAGATAGCGCAGACCGCCATGAAAGAGCTTGGTCGAGGCAGAAGAGGTCGCAGAGGCGAGGTCATTCATCTCTGCCAAAGTAACGGACAGGCCCCGCCCTGCCGCGTCGCGGGCAATGCCGCAGCCATTCACACCACCGCCGATGACGAAAAGGTCGCTGATCTGCGGATCGGATGCCATCGATTGCGCCTGCCTATCAATTTGGGATCGTGTCAGAATGATCTCAGCATTGGTAAGGGGAACCTATATGTGGCGCAAGACCTGCGGCTCAGACCTCTGCTTGTGATCCATAAGCATGCTGCAGGAATTTAAATGATGCTTCCGCTGCTTCGAGAGCTCCTTCAAGAAAGCCGCCAAATTGAGGTGCAACTTCGGTTCCAGAAAAGCTGAGGCACCCGCCCCAAGGATCTTTGAGGTTGGAGGGTAGGCTGTAGGTTGGATGCGCATACATCGGGGCCAGGTCAAGCTGGGTTGCTGTCTTGGAATCAGCGGCCCAATCCTTGATAAACAGCGCTTTTGGGTGCGCGGCTTGCGGGCCAAAAAGCCGTGTTAGTTGGGCGGTAACATGCGACCGCAGCGCTGTCTCGTCTTGTCGCGCTTCTGGAGGAACTCCGATAAATCCAAAGAGCGCGCCCAAACGGCCGTCCGCTGGAGAGGCGTCGTGGATTTCGACCATCGGGCCGACACGGCTCATCGCGTCTCCCGACAGATCTTGGGCACGCCAAAAGGGCGTCTCATAAACCGCAACGGCCTTGGCCTGACCGGCCATCCAAGTTGGAATATCAGTCATACTGCGAAGGGCAGGCGTAGGAAGAGCGGGCGTAAACGCCATCTCAGCGGCGACGCGTGGAGGCAAGGCCAGCACAACATGCTGCGCGTTCAGCGATGTGCCGTCCGTAAGTTTGGCGGTTATTCCGCTAGATGTTTTTTCAAGGGTCGTAACCTCAGCGTTGAGGCGCATGTTGTCAGCCGGGATGGTGTTTGCCAGACCATCGATGAGCGCCCCGAGACCGCCTTCAAGACGGTAGGACCCCTGCATAGATGCATGTCCGCGCCCATGCTGTACGCCATTTTCATCCTCAAAAGTCAGGATGCCTTCGTAGTGCTGATCGAATTTCTTGAGCCCTAGCTCTGCGATCAATGCTGCGATCCGGGGCTGTCCGGGCCAAAACCAACCTGGCCCCAAGTCAAAATAGCCCTTGCCAACGGTTTGCGTCAGGATGCGTCCGCCCAAGCGGTCTCGTGCTTCAAGCAGCAAGAAATCGTGACCGTCGCGGTGTAATTGCGTGGCGAGGCTGAGGCCAGAAAGGCCGCCGCCGATGATTAAGGTGTGCATTTAGATTGTCCGGAGTGGGCGCGTCATGGGCGCGGAGCAGAAGCGAAAGGCAAGTGGCCCGTTTTCATCCAGACCGCAGCGCCATCCGGCCCAGCACTCGCATCAAGATTTGCCCCCTCAGGCAAGCGCAACCAGCTCCCCTCGCGCAGGATATCACCCCCTTCAGACAGGGTTCCCGAAAGAACCAGAAGTTCGGCACCGCCGGGTAGGTCTTGGGCAAGGGCTTTGCCTGCGTCGAGCGCGTGATATGTCACTGTTTCTTGAGGATCTTGGTGCAGAATGGTGCGCCCTTTTTGAGCCTCCACGGCCATATCAACGCGGATTTGCTTGCGGTCATTCATGTCGAATTGCCACAGCTTGACGAAGATGGTGCAGCCAGCCTCTGAACCGGGGGTGTGCGCGCTTGTGGGTGGGTTTCGGACATATGTTCCAGCAGGAAAATCGCCATGCTCGTCTTGGAATACACCGTCGAGTACGATGAATTCTTCACCTCCCGTGTGGGTGTGCGCAGAGAATTTCGAGTCGGGTGCATACCGCACAATCGTCGTCGCGCGCGCAACCTCTCCGCCGATGCGGTCTAGCATGCGCCGATCAACCCCAGCCATTGGGGAGGCCTGCCAATCCAGTTGATCTGAGTGGATCACCACCCGCTGGGAGAAGTCTGCGTTGAGTTCCATGGTGCTGTCCTTTGGCAGGTGCTTCGTCGGTAGCGCTTCATATAGATATCGTAAGCTGTCTTGTTTAGCCAAGGTCATCGAATTGTGATGCGTTTGAGGAATTATGCTAGTCTGAGGGGAGTCAATGCAGTCGGAAATCAATATAGTCCCGATTCGGTCCTACATTTGGTGGATTTCCGCTACTAAATGATGGGTAGCAGCAATAAATGTGAATATAGGTCAGCAGTGCTGCCTTTCATTCCAACTGCTGATGCTCTATCGGGGTCTTTCGATTGTATTGAGAGGGCGAACCAATGGCAAAACAGCCGATGCTTAAATTCACCAGCGTTGAGCGGGATATGCCCGAGAAACGTCCGCCTAATCTACGCCGTGAAGATTTTCATGAGATATATGCAGAGTACGCGGACGCCAAAGCCCGCGAGCAGTCCAGCCGGTGCAGTCAATGTGGTGTGCCGTATTGTCAGTCGCATTGTCCGCTGCACAACAATATTCCCGATTGGTTGCGCCTGACCGCCGAAGGCCGCCTTCAAGAGGCGTATGAGATCAGCCAGGCCACAAATACATTCCCCGAGATTTGTGGTCGGATTTGCCCGCAGGACCGTCTGTGCGAAGGCAATTGCGTTATCGAACAATCGGGCCACGGCACTGTCACCATTGGGTCGGTCGAAAAATACATTACCGACACCGCATGGGAAAAGGGCTGGGTCCAGCCAATCAAACCGGCGCAGGAACGGACTCAGAGTGTTGGGATTATCGGCGCGGGTCCGGGCGGCCTTGCTGCGGCGGATGTACTGCGGCGTCAGGGTGTGCAGGTCACGATCTATGACAGATATGACCGTGCGGGCGGGCTTCTGACCTACGGCATTCCTGGCTTTAAGTTGGAGAAAGACATTGTGACCCGTCGCAATGATCAACTGGCGCAAGGTGGCGTGACCTTTAAGCTGAATTGCAATGTCGGCGAGGACATCAGTTTTGATGAAATTCGCCGTGCACATGATGCGATTATTATCGCTACAGGTGTCTATAAAAGCAGAGATTTACAGGCCCCTGGTGTCGGTGTGCAGGGCCTTGTCCCGGCGCTTGATTTCTTGACTGTGAGCAACAAGAAGAGCTTTGGCGATGACGTGCCGAAATTTGATGATGGCAGCCTGAATGCGAGTGGCAAACGGGTTGTTGTGATCGGTGGTGGCGATACGGCCATGGACTGTGTCCGGACGAGCGTGCGGCAAGGTGCGGCAAGCGTGAAATGCCTGTACCGCCGCGACCGGGCCAACATGCCGGGCAGCCAGCGTGAAGTTCAAAACGCCGAGGAAGAAGGCGTTGTGTTTGAATGGTTGAGCGCGCCCAAGGGTTTTACCGGAGATCCGATTTTGGGCGTGATGGTCCAAAAAATGCGTTTGGGGCAGCCCGACGTCACTGGCCGTCAGGCCCCCGAAGTGATCGATGGTGCGGATTATGTTGAAGACGCTGACTTGGTGATTATGGCGCTGGGCTTTGAGCCTGAGGACCTGCCAACGTTGTGGAAATGCCCGGACCTGCCGGTGAACCGTTGGGGTACGATCAAAGCCGATTATGTGACCGGAGCCACCGAGGCCGAGGGCGTTTATGCGGTGGGCGATATTGTGCGCGGCGCGTCACTGGTTGTTTGGGCGATCAAGGATGGGCGCGACTGTGCCGAGGCGATCCTTGCCAAGCTGGGAACTGCTGAAGTGATGGCGGCTGAGTGATGAAGTCGGGCTGTGACATGCGTGCACAGGATGTGCACAACCTGTGCACCGAAGCGGTGCACATCAGCCAAAGCGGTATGACAGGTCCGCTGACCCGAATTGATGGAGATGTAAACAATGTCTAAAGATATCAAAGGCCAGTGTTTATGCGGCGCGGTAACGGTCTCTGCCAAGGTAGATAAACCGCGGTTGCGTGTTTGCCATTGTGACATGTGCCGCCAGCATACATCCGGTGGGTTCTATTCGATTGAAACATTGCCAGACAGCATCAATGTTGCCGGGCCTGCGCAGTCATTCATATCGTCCGATTGGGCCGAGCGAGGGTTCTGCAGCACCTGTGGCTCCACGCTTTGGTACGGCATGCAGCATGATGGGTCGCGCAATCTGGCGGCTGGACTGTTCCCAGATGCCGGGGGCGGGGTCCTCAAGATAGAATTTTTTACGGATATGTGTCCCGCGGGCTATCGCCTTGCTGGGGATCACAAAAAGTTAAGTACTGAAGAAACAACTGCGATGTTCGCCCCCTTTGAAGGAGACGCCAAATGACCAAATATGATGACGCATGGGTGGCCCGCGAAGAAGCCAAGCGCGCCATGGTGGCCGAAAAGGGCATGTATTCGCCAGAGGAAGAGCATTCATCCTGTGGTGTCGGCTTGGTCGTGAATATCGACGGGTCGAAAACGCGCGATGTGGTTCTGAGCGGTATCAAAGCGCTCAAGGCGATTTGGCACCGGGGTGCGGTAGACGCGGACGGAAAAACAGGCGACGGCGCGGGCATCCACGTCCAGATTCCAGTGCCGTTTTTCTACGATCAGGTACGCCGGACAGGGCACACGCCCCGGGAAGACCAGTTGATCGCTGTGGGCCAAGTGTTCTTGCCGCGCACAGATTTTGCCGCCCAAGAAACCTGCCGAACCATCGTGGAAACCGAAGTCCTGCGGATGGGGTATTATATCTATGGATGGCGCCATGTGCCGGTGGATATTTCCATGCTGGGCGAAAAGGCCAATGCGACGCGGCCTGAAATTGAGCAAATCCTGATTTCGAACTCCAAGGGGGTCGATGAGGAGACGTTTGAGCGTGAGCTTTATGTGATCCGCCGCCGCATTGAGAAGGCTGCAGTGGCTGCACAGGTGCCGACGCTTTATATCGCGTCGATGTCGTGCCGGTCGATCATCTACAAAGGGATGATGTTGGCCGAACAGGTTGCGGAGTTCTATCCGGATTTGATGGACGACCGTTTTGTCAGTGCATTTGCGATCTATCACCAGCGGTATTCGACAAACACCTTTCCCCAGTGGTGGCTTGCGCAGCCGTTTCGGATGCTTGCGCATAACGGCGAGATCAACACCCTAAAGGGTAACCTTAACTGGATGAAATCGCACGAAATTCGCATGGCGTCAGCCACGTTTGGAGACATGGCTGAGGATATCAAACCCATCGTGGCGGCGGGGTCATCGGATTCTGCGGCCTTGGATGCTGTTTTTGAAGTGCTGGTTCGGGCAGGGCGTACAGCGCCGATGGCCAAGACGATGCTGGTGCCTGAATCGTGGTCCAAGCAGGCGGTGGAACTGCCGCAGACATGGCGCGACATGTATTCCTATTGCAACTCGGTGATGGAGCCGTGGGACGGCCCCGCAGCACTTGCAATGACCGATGGTCGCTGGGTGTGTGCCGGGCTTGACCGCAATGGTTTGCGCCCGATGCGCTATGTCGTGACAGACGACGGCATGCTGATCGCGGGATCCGAGGCTGGAATGGTGCCGCAAGATGAGGTGCGCGTTGTCTGCAAAGGTGCGCTTGGGCCGGGGCAGTTGTTGGCGGTCGATATGACCGATGGCAAAATGTACTTGGACACCGAAATCAAAGATAAGCTGGCGAGTGCGCGGCCCTTTGGTGAGTGGGTCGGCAAGATCAACGAGCTGGACAGCGCAATTGCAGCAGTCACCGAAAAGCCGATGTTTAGCGGTGGTGAATTGCGCCGACGTCAGGTTGCAGCGGGTTATACCATCGAAGAGTTGGAGCAAATTCTTGCCCCGATGGCCGAAGACGGCAAGGAAACGCTCGCGAGTATGGGCGATGATACGCCCTCGGCAGTGCTTTCGGGTCAGTACCGCCCGCTGAGCCATTTCTTCCGTCAGAACTTTAGCCAGGTTACGAACCCGCCGATTGATAGTTTGCGTGAATTCCGGGTGATGAGCCTGAAGACACGGTTCGGCAACCTCAAGAACGTGCTGGATGAAGACAGCAGCCAGACCGAAATTCTGGTGCTTGATAGTCCGTTCATGGGCAACGCACAGTTCGAAGAATTGCAGGGCCATTTCAACGCTGACGTGGTGACCATCGATTGTACGTTTGAGCCGGGAACAGGCAGCCTGAGCGCAGGGCTTTCGCGAATCAGGGCCGAAGCGGAGGATGCCGTGCGGTCCGGTGCCGGCCATCTTGTGCTGACGGATCAAAACAGCAGTGCTGGCCGAGTGGCCATGCCGATGATCTTGGCGACCAGCGCGGTGCATAGCAATCTGACGCGCAAAGGTCTGCGGACATTTACATCGATAAACGTAAGGTCGGCGGAGTGTATCGACCCGCATTATTTTGCTGTGCTGATCGGCTGTGGCGCGACGGTTGTGAACGCCTATTTGGCAGAGGATTCGATTGCCGATCGCATCGGGCGCGGCTTGCTGGATGGGACATTGACCGAAGCGATCCGCCGGTACCGCGATGCGATCGACCAAGGCCTGCTCAAGATCATGGCGAAGATGGGGATTTCGGTGATCTCTTCTTATCGCGGTGGGCTGAACTTTGAAGCGGTGGGACTAAGCCGAGCCATGGTCGCAGAATATTTCCCCGGTATGACCAGCCGGATCAGCGGTATTGGCGTGAGCGGCATTCAGCACAAAGCAGAAGAAGTGCATGACCGCGGCTGGCGCGGCGATGGCGTCGTGATGCCCATCGGTGGGTTCTATAAAGCGCGCCAATCTGGCGAGACGCACGCATGGGAAGCAACCTCGATGCACATGCTGCAAGCGGCCTGCACGCGCGCTTCTTATGAAATGTGGAAGCAGTATTCGGCCAAGATGCAGAGCAATCCACCGATCCATCTGCGCGATCTGTTGGACATCAAACCCTTGGGTGCCCCTGTGCCTTTGGAAGAAGTGGAAAGCATTACCACCATCCGCAAGCGGTTCGTGACACCGGGCATGTCGCTGGGCGCACTTAGCCCTGAGGCACATAAAACGCTTAACGTGGCGATGAACCGGATCGGTGCAAAATCTGACAGTGGGGAGGGTGGCGAAGACCCGGCGCATTTTGTGCCAGAAGCAAACGGAGACAATCCGTCCGCGAAGATCAAACAGGTCGCTTCTGGCCGGTTTGGCGTTACTGCGGAATACTTGAACCAGTGTGAAGAGCTGGAAATCAAGGTCGCCCAAGGTGCCAAGCCCGGTGAAGGTGGGCAGTTGCCCGGTATGAAAGTGACGGAGCTGATCGCACGCCTACGCCATTCGACACCCGGCGTGATGCTGATTTCGCCACCGCCGCACCACGATATCTACTCGATCGAGGATTTGGCCCAGCTGATCTATGACCTTAAGCAGATCAACCCGCGCGCCAAAGTGACGGTTAAGCTGGTCGCGTCGTCGGGTGTAGGCACAATTGCCGCCGGAGTCGCCAAAGCGAAGGCCGACATCATTCTGATTTCTGGCCACAATGGTGGAACCGGCGCATCGCCTGCGACCTCGATCAAATATGCAGGTCTGCCGTGGGAAATGGGCCTGACAGAGGCGCATCAGGTTCTGTCGATGAACAACCTGCGTGAGCGAGTGACCTTGCGCACCGATGGTGGGCTTCGTACCGGTCGCGATATCGTAATGGCGGCAATGCTGGGGGCCGAGGAATACGGTATCGGCACAGCGGCATTGATTGCGATGGGGTGCATTATGGTGCGTCAGTGCCAATCAAACACCTGCCCCGTGGGCGTGTGTACGCAGGACGAAGATCTGCGTGCTAAATTCACTGGCAACGCCGATAAGGTGGTAAATCTAATCGGGTTTTACGCGCAAGAAGTGCGGGAGATCCTGGCCAGTATTGGCGCGCGGAGCATCGATGACATCGTCGGTCGTGCGGATTTGCTGGCCCAGGTCAGCCGCGGTTCGGCGCATCTGGATGACCTTGACCTGAACCCGCTTTTGATCACCGTCGATGGCGCATCAGAGACTGTTTATGACCGCGATAAGCCGCGCAATGCTGTGCTTGATACGCTGGACACCAAGATTGTACGCGATGCGGCACGGTTCCTGGAAGATGGTGAAAAAATGCAGCTGAGCTATGCGGTGCAAAATACGCACCGGACTGTGGGCACACGTGTTTCCAGCCATATCGTCAAGAAATTCGGGATGCGTAACACGCTGCAGCCTGATCACTTGACGGTTAAGCTCACAGGGTCCGCTGGCCAGTCGCTAGGCGCGTTTGCGGCACCGGGTCTTAAACTTGAAGTGTCCGGGGACGCTAATGATTATGTCGGCAAGGGATTGTCCGGAGGCACCATCGTTGTGCGCCCGCCCATGGCAAGCAAGATCGTGGCATCTGAGAATACCATCATCGGAAACACAGTGCTTTATGGCGCGACAGACGGATATCTCTTTGCAGCAGGGCGCGCAGGCGAGCGCTTTGCTGTGCGCAACTCGGGTGCGTATGTCGTGATCGAAGGCTGTGGCAGCAACGGCTGTGAATACATGACCGGCGGTGTTGCCGTGATCCTTGGTGAAGTCGGGCCCAATTTTGGGGCCGGGATGACCGGGGGGATGGCGTATCTTTATGATCCCAAAGGGTTGGCACCAGCAATGATGAATATGGAAACGCTGGTGACATGCAGCGTTTCCGAGGGATATTGGATGACTGACTTGGAACAGTTGTTGGAACGGCATCTGGAAGAGACCGGTAGCAAAAAGGCCGCTGAAATCTTGCAGAACTGGGACAGTGAAAAGGCGCATTTCATGCAGATTTGCCCGAAGGAAATGCTGACTCGTTTGCCTGCGCCGTTGGTGTTGGAACAAGCGGCGGTCCCTGCTGAGTAATATTATCATGACGCCGCGCAGGGGAGTCCTTGCGCGGCGTATGCTTTTGCGAGGCGCGGCGTTTTTGAACAACGCCAGGACAGATATCATCCGCGCGCGTGATGGGCGTTCCCAAATCGACCGCCGAGATCTATAGCTGTTGCATGGCAAAACGTACGAGCAAATCCAAGACGGCAAAGACCGCCAAAACAACACCAACCCGGACTGTGTTTCAGCGCATTCGGTGGTTTTGCCTGCGCGCAATCTGTGTGGTTTTTATCGTCATCGTGGGGGCCGTGGTTCTGGGACGGTTCATTGATCCGCCAACGACGGCTTATATGTTTGGCGAGGGCCGGAGGCTGGGCAGCGTAGAGCAGGCGTGGATCCCCATGGATGACATTGCGCCGGTTATGGCGCGGTCTATTGTGGCGGCTGAGGATGCTAATTTCTGCGAGCATTGGGGGTTTGACGTCAAGGCGATCCGGTTGGCGATTGCCCAGGGGTCGAACCGCGGTGCCTCAACCTTGAGCCAGCAGACCGTCAAGAACGTGTATCTATGGCAAGGGCGGTCGTGGTTTCGCAAGGCGATGGAAGCGGGCATGACCCCAATCGTTGAGGCGATCTGGCCCAAGCGGCGCATTCTTGAGGTTTATCTGAATGTCGCGGAATTCGACGAGGGCGTGTTTGGCGTGCGTGCAGCGGCCAGACATTACTTTGGCGTCACCCCCGCCAAACTGAGCCCGACCCAAGCGGCGCGGTTGGCAGCGATCTTGCCATCGCCCAAAACACGCTCGGCCTCAAAGCCCACAAAATATATTCGCAAACGCAGCGCGCAAATACGCGATGGAGCGGCAACAATCGGCAAAGATGGCCGCGCAGCTTGTTTCGAGAGTTGAAAAACTTCGGCGCGCAAGGCATTGAAGGATAGCTCCAGAATTTGCGGATAGATCATGGCCCGATTGTTTCACGTCCCCCTATCGCCCTTTTGCCGAAAAGTGCGGCTTAGCCTTGCCGAAAAAAAGATCGAGGTTGAGCTTGTTGAAGAGCGATATTGGGAGCAAAGCGCAGATTTTATGCAGCGCAACCCGGCGGGCAAAGTGCCTGTGTTGTTTCTGGATGGACACACGATGTCCGAAAGCGCGGCGATCTGCGAATATATCGAAGAGACACGGCCTGAGCCGTCCTTGTTGCCGTCTGATCCGTTGCAACGGCTCGAAGTGCGCCGGTTGGTCAGTTGGTTTGATGACAAATTCCATGCCGACGTGACGTCTAAGCTTTTGTATGAACGGATCAACAAGAAGGTCATGCAGCAAGGATACCCAGACAGCGGTAATGTCAAAGCGGGTGCGAAGGCAATCAAATACCATCTAGATTACATGGCATGGTTGCTGGATCATCGGCGCTGGCTGGCCGGAGATGCAATGACACTGGCGGATTTTGCGGCCGCTGCGCATTTGTCGTCGCTTGATTACATTTCGGACGTCGATTGGAACCGCAGCGATGTGGTCAAGGATTGGTACGCCAAGATTAAATCGCGACCGGCGTTTCGGTCTATTCTGGCAGATCAGGTGTCTGGCTTCCGTCCGCCAGCGCATTACAGTGATTTAGATTTCTAGGCGGGTTTGGTGGATTTGAAACAAGCCCTCGTCGCGCGCGCGTTGGAAGAGGGGTTTGTCTCGGCCGGTGTGTGCCGCCCGTGGGACGTCCCCGAGGTGCCCGCGCGGTTGGATGCTTTTCTGGAAGCCGGATATCACGGACAAATGAGCTGGATGGAAGACCGCGCTGCGTGGCGTGGAAACCCAGCGGCGCTATGGCCTGAAGCGCGATCTGTGATCATGTTGGCAGAGAGTTATGCGCCGAAGCATGATCCATTAAAAGCGCTAGAATACCCCGATTTAGGCTCTGTTTCTGTCTATGCGCAGGGTCGCGACTATCATGATGTGGTCAAGAAACGGCTAAAACGTTTGGCGCGTTGGTTGATCGAACAGGAGCCTTGCGAGGTGAAAGTGTTTGTTGATACTGCGCCGGTGCCAGAAAAGGCGCTGGGTCAGGCGGCAGGGCTGGGTTGGCAAGGCAAGCACACCAATCTTCTTAGCCGGGATTGGGGAAATTGGGCCTTTATAGGGTCTGTGTTTACGACACTTGAGCTGCCAGTTGACCCTCCCGAAGTTGATCATTGCGGCAACTGCACAGCGTGTCAGGATATCTGTCCGACGCAGGCATTTCCGGAGCCGTATCGGCTCGATGCGCGGCGTTGCATTTCGTATCTGACGATCGAACACAAAGGCCCGGTTGACGAAGATCTACGCGCGCAAATGGGCAACCGCATTTATGGATGTGACGACTGCCTGGCGGTGTGTCCATGGAACAAGTTTGCGGTTGCTGCGAGCGACATTCGGTATCACGGGAGTGCAGGAACGGCGCCTTTGGAAGAGCTTGCGGCGCTTGATGATGCCAGCTTTCGGGCGCGATTTTCCGGCTCCCCCGTCAAGCGGATTGGCAGGGACCGGTTTGTACGCAACGTGCTTTATGCGATTGGGAACTCGGGGATGGCGTCCCTGATCCCTACCGCGCAAATGTTGTTAGAAGATGCAGACCCCGCAGTTGCAGATGCGGCGCGCTGGGCGGTTATGCGTCTGGCATAAGGTCGCTTTTGGGCTGGCGGTACTGGCGGTTCCGATTACACCCTACGTGACAGGAATAAGGAGAGACCGATGGCGGTGCTGTTGGGTGTAGATACAGGTGGGACATATACCGACGCGGTGCTGATCCGCGACGAAGAGGTCGTGATTGCAAGTGCCAAGGCACTGACCACACGGCATGATTTGGCCATTGGTGTGGGTAGCGCCGTGCGCGCGGTGCTGGAGCAGTCGGGGACCGCGGCGGCTGATGTATCGATGGCCTCTTTGTCCACAACGCTTGCAACCAATGCGTTGGTTGAAGGGCAGGGTGGGCGTGTCGCGCTGATCTATATCGGATTTAAAGCGCGCGATTTGGAGACACAGGGGCTAAGCGGGGCTTTGAAAGGCGATCCGCATGTGGTGCTGTCTGGGGGACATAACCATGCAGGTGGCGAGGCGTTACCGCTGGATGAAGTTGCGCTAATTTCCTTTTTAGAGACACATAAGCACGATGTGAGTGGCTTTGCCGTCGCCAGCCAGTTCGCCACGCGAAACCCTGCGCATGAGTTGCGGGCCGCAGAGTTGGTGGCGCAGATCACCGGTCGGCCTGTGTCGGCGTCGCATCAACTGTCTGCGCGGTTGAACGGACCCAAGCGCGCGATGACGGCGGTGTTGAATGCGCGGCTTATTGGGATGATCGACAGGTTGATTGGTCGGGCAGAGCATATGTTGACCGAGCTTGGCGTAACCGCGCCGCTGATGGTGGTGCGCGGGGACGGTGCCCTGATTTCAAGTGCTCAGGCCCGGGAACGGCCCATTGAAACGATCCTCAGCGGGCCTGCCGCATCGATTGTTGGGGCGCGGTGGATGACCGGTGCCTCAGATGCGTTGGTCAGCGACATTGGCGGAACGACAACAGATGTGGCGCTGCTTCGAGGTGGCCGACCTGCGATCGACCCAGCGGGCGCGCGGGTTGGTCCTTACCGCACGATGGTTGAAGCTGTTGCGATGCGCACGACGGGGCTCGGTGGGGATAGCGAAGCGCATTTCTTGACCGATGGGTTGCAAGGCGGCGTGACCCTTGGGCCGCGGCGCTTATTGCCAGTGTCGTTGGCGGCACTTGATGCGCCCGATGTGGTGCATGACACGCTTGATGCTCAGCTGCGCAACGCCACGCCGGGAGAATACGACGGGCGGTTTGTCCGGGCTGTGCAGGGCCAAACGCAAGAAGGTATTTCTGAACGTGAGGCTGGGTTGCTGGATCGAATTGGCGACACGCTGCATCCATTGGGTGATGTATTGCGGGCGCGGGTGGAATTTAGCGCGCTCAACCGATTGGTGGAGCGGGGATTGGTCCAGATCGCGGGGGTGACCCCATCAGATGCGAGCCATGTTTTGGGCTTAAATGACGCTTGGGATAACGAGGCGGCGCGCAAAGCTTTGCTGTTGCTCGGACGGCGGCGCACGGGGGCTGGCGTCATGCTGGCTCAAACTGCCGGGGATATGGCGCAGATCATATTGGACCGGCTACGTCACCAGACCGTTATCGCCCTATTAGAGACTGCTTTGTCTGAAGAAGAGGCCCCGTTGAACCTAGCTCCAGAAGCGCTCGCACAGCACCTGCTGATGCAAAAGGGGTTGGGTGGGCACCGAGGGTTGGTGCGGATTGATACGGGATTGAACTTGCCCGTCATTGGTCTGGGGGCGTCAGCACAAACGTATTATCCGGAGGTTGGTGAACGTTTGGGTACGCAGATGATCTTGCCAGAGCATGCCGGTGTGGCCAATGCGATTGGGGCCGTTGTCGGCCGCGTGACCATGCGGCAAAGCGGAACCGTGACGGCGCCAAGCGAGGGTAAATACCGCGTCCACCTGACCGAAGGGCCAGAGGATTTCGCGGATTCAGAAGCGGCGATGGTTAGATTAGAGACTGTTTTGAAGGATGTGGCGCTCGCCCAGGCCCAAGCCGCGGGGGCTGCTGATATTCAGGTTAGTATCGCGCGCGACATCCGCAAAGCGGGGATCGAAGCGCGCGAGGTGTTCATTGAGGCGACCGTGACCGTAGAAGCCGCAGGCCGCCCCAGGGTTGCTGAAGGATAGTCTGCTTATTCAGCCGCCGCGCGTTTTGGTAGAACCCAATCGGCGCGTGGGAAGTGACAGGTGTAGCCGTGGGGGATGCGCTGAATATAATCTTGATGCTCGGGCTCGGCTTGCCAGAATTCACCAACCGGTTCGACTTCGGTTACAACATTGCCGGGCCAGATGCCTGAGGCTTCGACGTCCGCAATCGTGTCTAATGCGGTGTCTTTCTGGGCCTCATCCTCAAAATAGATCGCTGAGCGGTAGGCAAGACCACGATCATTGCCTTGGCGGTTCAGCGTTGAGGGATCGTGGATTTGAAAGAACAACTCCAACAGATCACGGTAGCTTAGAATATCTGCATCAAAGATTACTTCGATCGCTTCGGCGTGGGTACCATGGTCGCGGTAGGTGGCGTTCGCCACGTCGCCGCCGGAATATCCTACGCGGGTACTGATCACACCAGGACGTTTACGGATGAGATCTTGCATGCCCCAAAAGCATCCACCTGCTAGCACTGAGCGTTGTTCGTTCATGTCACATCCTCCACTTGGTTCAGATAATCGCCATAGCCTTCGCCCGCCATGTCATCTTTGTGGATGAACCGCAGAGAGGCCGAGTTGATGCAATAGCGCAGGCCACCGCGATCTGCGGGGCCGTCGGGAAATACGTGACCGAGGTGGCTGTCTCCGTGTGCACTGCGCACTTCGGTCCGGACCATGCCAAGCGTGGCATCGGTTAGTTCGGCAACGTTTGCAGGTTCGATCGCTTTGGTAAAACTGGGCCAGCCGCATCCGGATTCGTACTTATCGGCGGAGGCAAACAAGGGTTCGCCTGAGACGATATCGACATAGACGCCCGGCTCTTTGTTGTTCAAATGCTTGCCTGTGCCGGGGCGTTCGGTGCCGCTTTCTTGGGTGACGTAGAATTCTTCGGGTGAGAGCGTCGCAATCACGTCCGGGTTTTTTGTGTAGCTAGGCATGGGCTGCTCCTTGCGCTGGTGTTGCCGTATTAGATGGGGTGAGATGCGGAAATTCAAAGGGTTTATACCAAGTTGTGAAGCTAAATGTGACTGAATGCCGTGGATCGCGGTTTGGAGGGATGTGTTTGGAGTGGATTTCAACGCTGCGCTCATTGCGTAAGATGGTCGTGTGTTGCAAGCTGGGTGCCGTTCTGAACAAGTTGGGGCTCATTTTACTGCAGGAGCTGCGCCATGCCGCATAAAACACCCGATCTTGATGCTGCATATGCGGTTGAGACACCCGATGAAAACCGAGCGCTCTATCGCGATTGGGCGGGCAGTTATGACGCCGAGTTCGCCAAAGATATGGATTACCGCCTTCCCCAACTGGTCGCGCTGGTTTTTGCAGAACAAATGAATGGCTTGGGGCCAGTGTTGGATGTGGGCGCTGGGACGGGGCTGGTCGTTGAGAATATTCCTGTCCGCGCGACCTTTGAGATCGACGCGCTGGATATTTCACCCGACATGTTGGGTGTGGCGATGAAAAAGGGTCTTTACCGAACTGCCATCGAAGCTGATTTGACCCATCCGTTGGACATCAAGGACGGTATTTATGGCGCTGTGATCAGCGCCGGGACATTTACCCATGGGCATGTGGGGCCTGAAGCAATGAAAGAGCTGTTGCGTGTCGCCCGCACACGGGCATTGTTTGTGTTGGCGATCAATGCAGAGCACTACGTCTCGCTTGGCTTTGCCGCGGCCTTTGAGGCGTTAGAGACCCAATTGACAGATTTTGAGCTGCGCACGGTGCATATCTACGGGTCTGACGCGACAGATGCACATAAGAATGACCAAGCGCGGATTGCTACTTTTCGCAAATGTTAGAGCCTAATTAGGCACCATCAGACCAGAGTACTTTGCCATGTGTCGCCTCTAGCCCCGGTGAGATGCCGAAAGCTGCGCGATAGCTTTTGGAGAAATGCGACAGGGATTTGAAACCACAGGCCATACAGACATCCGTGACGGACAGATCGGTTTGCTGCAGCAGATTGCGCGCCTTTTCCAGCCTGATGTGCAAATAGTGGCGTTTCGGCGATGTATGCAGGTACTTGGAAAACAACCGTTCAAGTTGGCGGGTGGATAGGCTGACAATATCGGCAATTTCATCAGGGCGCAGTGGGTCTTCGATGTTGTTGTCCATCACTTGCATGGCCAGCAACAGTTTGCCGTTGCGAATTTCGGGGCGTGATTGCAGTGACATACGCTGACCTGCAGAATTGGCGCGTGGCACCGTATAGACCATCTGATCTGCAACCCAAGTGGCCAGTTCTGGTCCAAAGTCGTCGGCCACCCGGTGCAGCATCATATCCATCGATGCGGCCCCCCCTGCAGAGGTAAAGACCCGCCCATCAACCGAAAAAATTGTGTCTTCCATGATGACATCGGGCAGCATTTCGCCAAGCGCTGTTTTATATTCCCAATGGGTGGTGACGCGTTTGCCGCCGATCAGGCCAGCCAGAGCAAGGATGTAAGTGCCGGACGACAAGGCACCGTAATCCATGCCTTTGCGGGTCTCGCGGCGCAGCCAGCCGAGCATTGCCTTGCTGCAACCCTGGCCCGCGTTTTCGCCAGCGCAAACGATCAAAGTCTCATCGCGAGAAAGGTCGGTCAGAGCGCTGTCTACGTTGAAGGTCACGCCGTTATAGGCAGGCACCGGCGTGCCAGTTTCTGAGATCAGCCGCCAGCTGTAGAACTGTTGGCGTGTCGGGTGGTGATTTGCGAGCGAGAGCGCCTCAATCGCGCAGGAGAACCCAAGGGTTGAGAACCCTGGAACCAGAAGAAAAGCATAGTGTTTTGGGCCGTCGGCCGGCGGGGTCGGAATATTCATGGGCAAAGATTAGCATAGCAAACGCAGCGAGTGGCTCTGTTCTGCGGCATGTGTGTGTCGCAAACGGAATCACGCCTTGGCGCTGCGCGACAGTTGCACAGCGAGGATGCCAGCCGCGATAATCACCACGCCGATCACATCGCGGGTGCCAAGCTGTTCGCCCAGCAGCAAAGCGGCGATTGCCACGCCAAAAAACGGGTTGAGAAAGTGGAACGTCGCCGCACGCGTTGCACCGATGCGGTTGACTAGCCAGAACCACAACGCAGTCGCGGCAAGTCCCGGAACCAGACAGGTGTAGGTAAATGCGATCGCGAGCGGCCAGCTTGGGTTAAGGCGCGGTGTTTCAAACAGAAGCGTGGCGAGCGACAGTGTGATGCAGCCCACCAGCATTTGCAGGCCGACGATCATCATGAAATTTCCGCCTGAAGTTGCCCCTCGGACAGTAAGGGTCGCGGCCGTCAACGCGACAACGCCGATGGTGCACAGCATCACACCATAAAGATCGACACCGGCGCTTAGCCTGCTGCCCATGATCAGCGCCACGCCGCCAATCCCTGCGACAAGCCCCACCATGCCAAGCGGACGCAAACGTTCGCCCAGCAAGAGCCATGCGGCAAGTCCGACCGCGAGTGGCATGGTCGAGGCGATGATGGCAGCGAGCGACGCTTCGATGGTTTGCATCGCGACGAAGTTGAGGCCTAGGTAAACGGCATTTTGAAGTACGCCAAAGATGATCGTGGCGCGCCATTGGGCGCGAGTCAGGCGCCAGCTTTGGCCCAAGAACAGCGCAATCGCCACGCCAATCAAACCCGAGATCAGATACCGGAGCGACAGGGCAAACAACGGTGATGCGTCCGCAACAATGATGCGGGCCGAAGTGAAGGCCGAGGACCACATTAGCGCAAAGGCTAGGCCCACCAAGATTGCGCGAATGTCCACGGAACGCGTCCTTTTGAGAAAACTACAAATTAGACAGTTTCGTAAATAGGGGGGGAGGGCAATGGCGTGTGGATCACGCCCTAGGGTTGATCCCCAATTGACCGCATCTCGGGGAGTGTTGGATCGCGAAAATTTGGTGTCGCGGCCTGTCCATTTGAGCCGCGCTTCATAAGTGCACCAGATCGGTTGGCGATAAGGACGCGCAGCACTTCAAATGATAGATCGTTGGGTGGCTATCGGGCGCGCAATTGAACGCAGGGTTGGTTGGTATTTACCCTGACAGAAGGCACAAAAAAGGGCCGCATGAAGCGACCCCTTTAAGCTGTCTCTGGACCAGAGAACTTAGCCGTTCACGCTGTCTTTGAGCGCTTTGGCGATGGTCATTTTCACAACCTTGTCCGCTTCTTTCTTGAACTGTTCGCCGGTGGCAGGGTTGCGCACCATACGCTCAGGACGCTCGCGGCAGTAGATTTTGCCAACGCCTGGAAGTGTAACGGCACCGCCGCCAGATACTTCACGCGTGATCAAGCCGCAAACCGCTTCAAGTGCGGCGCCGGCTGCTTTTTTGTCTGTGCCCATGTCATCTGCCAATGCGGCGACGAGTTGGGTTTTTGTCATTGGTTTGGTTGCCATCTTTTATTCTCCTTCGTCCGCCCGAATGTGGGGCCTCACGGACAGAATGTAACGGTATGTTGTGGGATAACACAACGAATAGTGGGTGAATTTTCGGTAAAAAGTGCTGTTTTTTGCTGTTTTTTACCTTCAGAGGAAGGCAGTTTCGTCAAATGACCGCAATTTCCGACTGTGAATGCGCTCCAAGGGCATATCCCGCAACCGTTCCATGGCACGGATTCCGATCATCAAATGCCGTGCAACTTGGGTTTTATAGAAGTCTGAGGCCATGCCAGGCAGCTTCAATTCGCCGTGCAGGGGCTTGTCGGAGACACATAACAGCGTACCGTAAGGAACACGAAAGCGGTATCCATTAGCGGCAATTGTCGCGCTTTCCATATCAAGCGCAACAGCCCGAGATTGGCTAAGGCGCTGGACCGGACCGGATTGGTCGCGCAACTCCCAGTTGCGGTTGTCGATGGTCGCGACGGTGCCAGTACGCATGATACGCTTGAGCTCATAACCCTCAAGTTCGGTCACCTGTGCTACGGACTGCTCCAACGCGATCTGGATCTCAGCCAAGGCGGGAATTGGTATCCAAACAGGTAGGTCATCATCAAGCACGTGATCTTCGCGCAGGTAGGCGTGAGCGAGGACAAAATCGCCCAAAGCCTGTGTGTTTCGCAGCCCTGCACAATGCCCGACCATCAGCCACGCATGGGGGCGCAATACGGCGATGTGATCCGTCGCGGTTTTGGCGTTTGAGGGACCCACGCCGATGTTGACCAACGTGATGCCGGAACCGTCCTCGCGCTTGAGGTGGTACGTTGGCATTTGAGGTGTCTTGGCGGAAAGAGGCAGCATCGCATCGCCATCGGTAATCTCAACATTGCCGGTGCTGACAAACGACGTGTAGCCGCTGTCAGGGTCACGCAAGACCGAGCGGGCATAATCCTCAAACTCAGTCACGTAGAACTGGTAGTTGGTAAACAGGACGTGGCACTGAAAATGTTCAGGATCGGTGGCGGTGTAATGTGCCAGACGCGCCAGCGAATAATCCACGCGCTGCGCGGTGAAGGGCGCAAGAGGGCGCACATCATCAGGTGCGTTGTAGGTACCATTCACGATATCATCGTTAGTGGTGCTCAGATCTGGAACATCAAAGACATCGCGCAAGGTGAAGTCAGCTGCGCCGTCCTGAGGGATCTCAACCGTTTTATCCGAGGACATCGCAAAGTGGATCGGAATCGGTGTGGCAGATTGGCCAATCACAACGGGCTGGCCATGGTTGTCGATCAACAGCTTAATCTGCTGGATCAGATAATTCCGAAACAAATCCGGCCGGGTGATCGTCGCGGCAAAGGTGCCGGGTGAAGAGACATGGCCGAATGCCAGTCGCGAATCCACCTGCGCATAGCTTGATGTCGTGAACCTGACCTCGGGATAAAATGCACGAATGCGGTTGCCTGTTGGGGTGTTCTGCATGGCCGACGCAAACCCGTCGCTTAGGAATGTGGTGGCTTCAGCATAAAGTTCCGTCAGGCGGTCTACAGCGGCTGTGGCGTCTGTAAAGGATTTGGCAGTTGGCGCATCGGGCGTCAGGATTATTGAAGTACTCATAATATTGCTCTCATTTTTTCTTGGGGCGAAGGACGCCCGTCTATTTTTCTAACTGAACCTTTTTGGTTCTTCTTTCGTCATTTTCGTGTCTTCCAAATTCATGTCGGGAGACCGCATTTCTGACCCTTGATACGGGTCCTTTCGTCGTCGTTTCGGGGTGGAGTGAATATCAATTTCACGACACAATAACATCGGTAAATTCAAAGGTACGCACATCCACAAGACCAAGGTCCGAGATCCGCAGTTCCGGGATCACAACCAACGCCAGCAAGGAATGTTGCATGTAGGCATTATTCAGCGTGCACCCACAGTCCCGCATGGCTTGCATCATTTTTTCCGTTCCAGCGGCGATTTGCGAGGCAGGGCTATCAGACATCAAGCCGGCAATGGGCAACTCAATCAACGCCAACTCGACGCCATCGCGGAAGACAGTGATGCCGCCCCCGACTTCGCGCAGTCGGTTTGCAGCCATCGCCATGTTATCCGCGTCGGTGCCAACGACAATCATATGGTGACTGTCATGGGCCACGGTTGAAGCCATCGCCATTGGGCCCAAATAGCCAAATCCCGAGACGAATGCGTTAACGACGCCGCCGGTGGCACGGTGGCGCTCTACAAGTGCGATCTGGCAGACTTCACCGGTGGCCTGAACGCGGCCATCTGTTACAGGCAGCTCAAATTGGAGAGCTTTGGTCGGTGCTTGGTTTTCCACCACACCGATGACATTGGCCGTTACGGCGTTGGCCCCTTTGGGTGCGGGTATGTCGAAATCTGATGCGACTAGTGTCTTGCCCATGCGCACCGTATTTCGTGCGTCATCAGGCCAATCATAGTGCGGGCATTCCACAAGACAGACACCGTCTTGAGCAACGATCTTACCGCGCGCAAAAACAGTCTCTATCTTGAGAGTTTTGAGGTCTGGCGTCAGAATTACGTCTGCGCGGCGCCCGGGGGTAAGCGAGCCTATTTCACGCTCCAACCCAAAATGAGTAGCGGTATTTATCGTGGCCATCTGGAGCGCCACAAGAGGGTCGCACCCGCATTCAATGGCGTGTTTCACCACGCGGTTCATATGGCCGTCATTCACCAAGGTCGCGGCGTGGCAATCATCAGTGCACAAGATCATGTTGCGCGGATCCAGACCGCGCTCGGTGATCGCGGTGATCTGGGTTTCAACATCATACCAAGCAGACCCAAGGCGGATCATTGCCCGCATCCCTTGCCGCATTCGGGCAATGGCGTCTGCTTCACAGGTGCCCTCATGGTCATCCGCAGCACCGCCAGCGACATAGGCCGCAAAAGCTGGACCCAAATCGGGTGACGCATAATGCCCACCCACGGTTTTGCCCGCGTTCTGGGTCGCGGCCATTTCGGCAAGCATTTGAGGGTCGGCATTGATCACGCCGGGAAAGTTCATCATCTCGCCCAGGCCAATAATACCCGGCCATGCCATTGCTTCGGCCACATCTTCGGCGCTGATTTCAAACCCGGTTGTTTCCATTCCCGGCGCGGAGGGCGCGCAGGAGGGCATCTGAGTGAACATGTTGATGGGCTGCAAAAGCGCTTCGTCATGCATCATGCGTACACCACGCAAACCAAGCACATTGGCGATCTCATGCGGGTCGGTGAACATCGATGTAGTGCCATGCGGGATCACAGCACGGGCGAATTCAGCTGGCGTCAGCATGCCGCTTTCGACATGCATGTGGCCATCGCACAGGCCCGGGATCATGTAGCGGCCATTGGCCTCAATGATCTGAGTCTCAGAGCCACGGCAATGGCTGGCATCTGGTCCAACAAAAGCGATGCGGCCGCGTGTAATTGCGATGTCATGATCCGGGAGAGCTTCGCGGGTATGAACATTGACCCAAATGCCACCGGTTATGATCGTGTCTGCAGGGGCGCGGCCCGCAGCGACATTGACCAGATCGGCGGCTACTTCGGGCCATGTTGGGAAAGATTCTTGCGTCATGTCCCAAGGTGCCACAGGGTGAAGGGAGGTTCAAGCGGGGGGACGTAAAGTCATGGATTATGAGACGATATCAGCCGAGGATTTCGGCGCAGGCCTGAAGGGGCTGGGGGTGAATATTCTGGTGCGCGATGTGCAGCGCCAAGTCGCCTTTTTAGAGACTGTATTTGAAATGAAGGCGCACCGGGTCAGCGCGGATTTTGCGATCATGATCTATGGTGATCAACTGTTTCAAATCCATAGCGACGGCACTTATCATTCTAATCCGCTGCTGGGCCTTCTGCCCGAGCAGCCGCCCCGGGGCGCAGGCATTGAATTGAGGCTCTATGAAAGCGATCCAGACGTGGTTGCAGAGCGGGCAGAGGCCGCGGGGGGCATGATTTTGCAGGCACCGAGTGACAAGCCGCACGGCCTACGCGAGTGCTATATCCTGTGTGAAAATGGTTATGCTTGGGTGCCCAGCCGACCGCTTTGAAACGTGGCCAGTTCAGTTTTCAACCATTTCGTAAAGGTCTGCGCGCTGGCAGGGTTTTGTGCTTGGGGTGCCTGTAAGAGATAGTAGCACTCTTGCATGGGCGCGCGGTGCGCAAACGGCGCAATCAACCGTCCTTGTTCGATTAACGCCCCGGCGGTGGCGTCATGGGCCAAGGCAAGTCCGCCACCTGCCGCAGCGACGGCCAATGGGACGGAATAGGTCGTCACATATGTTATGGCTGGATTGTCCCATGTTAGGCTCTGTTCTTCGGCCCAAACCGCCCAGTTCCCCATCATGCTTGAACAGTCATAGAGTGGCTGTTGTTGGAGTGTCTCAAGGCAGACCTGATAGCCCGGCTTGCAGACCGGGTAGTAGTGATCGCGGTGCAGCAACTCGGCGTGGATTGTATCAGCGGGGCGCAGAGAATAGCGGATTTCGATGTCAGCCCCTTCGACCATATCCCGCGGCTCCCACAGCTCCGTTGATATATCGAGCTGCACTTCGGGATGGGTGCGCTGAAATTCGGGCAGGCGGGGCGCGAGCCATTGAATTGCAAAGGTCAGATTGCATTGCACGCGCAGTACGTCATCGCGCAAGCGGGTAATGGCGCGGGTGCCTTGGGACAGCGTGCGAAAGGCGTCGCGCACTACGGGCAGGTAGGACATGCCCGTTTGGGTCAACTCTAACGCGCGAGGGTGGCGGTGAAACAGGGGCCTGCCAAGGTGTCCTTCAAGCGCCTTGATTTGCTGACTAACCGCGCTTTGCGTCATATTGAGATCCCGCGCGGCTCCAGTAAATGAGAGCTGGATCGCTGCCGCTTCAAATGCGCGGAGCCAGTTGAGAGGGGGGAGGCCAGTTCGTGGCATAACGCATCCATTAGTTAAACTTATCGAAAGCTAGCCATTTTTTCGTTGGTCAATCAAGGCCGCGCGGGGCAACTCTGTACAAAAGAGGAGATGAGCTATGACCGGCACTCAGAACATGAACCATTGGCAGGAGCGCACTGATCTTGCTGCGGCGTTCCGCTGGACAGCGCGCTTGAACATGCATGAGGGCGTGGCAAACCACTTTAGTCTGGCAATCAATGATGCTGGAACGCGGTTTTTGATGAACCCCAATCAAGTGCATTTTAGCCGGGTCAAAGCCAGCGATCTTCTGGTCATAGATGCAGACGACCCCAAGACATTAGAAGGTCCGAATGCGCCTGATCCGACGGCGTGGGGATTGCATGGCGGGGTGCACCGGCATTGCCCTCATGCGCGCTGTGTGATGCATGTGCATTCGATCTTTGCCACGGTGCTGGCGTGCTTGCAAGACAGCCGCCTGCCGCCGATCGATCAAAATAGCTGCACCTTTTACGACCGCGTCGTGATCGATGAGGATTATGGCGGGTTGGCATTTGAGGATGAGGGCGCGCGCTGTGCCGGTCTTTTGACGGACCCCAAGCACAAGGTCATGGTGATGGGCAGCCACGGTGTGCTGGTCATCGGGGATACCGTAGCAGACACGTTCAACAGGCTCTTCTATTTCGAGCGCTCTGCGGAGACATACATTCGCGCGCTGCAAACCGGGCTACCTTTACGCCGCATTCCAGATGATATCGCCGAAAAAACCGCACTGGAGCTAGAGAATTACCCTGATCAAGACGCCCGGCATCTGGCCGAGTTAAAGGCGATACTGGATGTGGAGGGGTCTAACTATGCGCAATAGAGTGACGTTAAAATTTGGAAAAACCGCATGAATTACGGGCTTACGGACGAAAACCAGATGATCGTGGACGCGGTCCGCAGCTTTGTCGAAAAGGAGATCTATCCGCATGAGGATATGGTCGACCGGACAGGCGAAGTACCCCAAGAACTGGCCGATGAGATCAAGCGCAAGACGATCGAGTTGGGTTTCTATGCCTGTAACTTTCCCGAAAGCGTCGGTTGTGCGGGGCTGAACCACCTAGAATTCGCGCTGGTTGAGCGGGAGTTGGGCCGTGGGTCGATGGCACTGAACCACTTTTTTGGTCGTCCGCAAAATATCCTGATGGCCTGTGAAGGCGATCAGATTGAGCGCTATCTTATGCCTGCTGTTCGCGGGGAGCGGATGGATGCACTTGCTATGACTGAACCGGGTGCGGGATCGGATGTGCGCAGCATGAAATGCACGGCCCGCCGGGATGGTGGTGATTGGGTGGTCAATGGGACCAAGCATTTCATCTCTGGAGCGGAGCACGCTGATTTTATAATCGTCTTCATCGCCACAGGCGAAGATCAAACAGACAAAGGTCCGAAAAAGCGGATTACGGCATTTTTGGTGGATCGCGGAACGCCCGGCTTTACGATCCGGGACGGCTACAAATCGGTCAGCCACCGAGGGTATAAAAACACCATCCTTGAGTTTGACGACTGCCGATTGCCAGAAGCTCAGGTTCTGGGTGAAGTCGACGGTGGATTTGAGGTCATGAACACATGGCTTTATGCGACCCGGATCACGGTTGCGACGATGAGCGTCGGTCGGGCGCGGCGGGTGTTTGATTATGCGTTGGACTACGCGGCGACACGCGAGCAGTTTGGCCAGAAGATCGGCAAGTTTCAGGGAGTGTCGTTCCAACTGGCGGACATGATTACGGAGATCGATGCCGCGGATCTGCTGACGTTGGCTGCGGCGGACAGGTTGGACAAAGAGTTACCAGCCAATCGTGAAATCGCAAGTGCGAAGCTGTACGCCTCCGAAATGCTGGGGCGGGTGACAGATACGGCGATCCAATTGCATGGTGGCATGGGGCTGATGGACGATTATCCATTGGAACGGTTCTGGCGAGACGCGCGGGTTGAGCGCATCTGGGACGGAACATCAGAGATACAACGCCACATCATCAGCCGCGATTTGCTTCGAGCTTTGGGCGCATGATGTTCGGCAGATGCTGCACGTCGAATGCGGAGACTCCTTGCGAGAGAAAACGCTGCCATGGCGCGTGATTTCTTTCGGCTGATACGGCCTTCTTCGATCTGTGTGATTGGAGGAGGAGCGTGGTGCGCGCAGATCATCTTGCAGTCCCAGCGGATGGGATATGAAGGGTCAATACACGCGGTTCATCCGCGCGGAATTGAGATTGAAGGGATCACCGCAGTCCAAAGCCTGGCGGATCTGCCCCTTGTGCCCGACGCCGTTTTTATCGGGGTAAACCGGCATGCGACTGTAAACGTCGTTGCAGAACTTGCCGAGATGGGTGCCGGGGGGGCGGTATGTTTCGCGTCTGGGTTTTCGGAAGCTGCCGCAGAAGAAAGCAGTGGCGTGGATCTGCAAGCGCAATTGGTTGCCGCCGCAGGTGAGATGCCCGTTCTTGGGCCCAATTGTTACGGGTTTATCAATGCGCTCGAGGGGGCTTTGTTGTGGCCCGATCAGCATGGATGCCAACGCGTGGAGCGCGGCGTGGCGATCCTGACGCAGTCGTCTAACATAGCGATCAACCTGACAATGCAGCAGCGCGGTTTGCCGATTGCCTATATGATTGCTTGCGGGAACATGGCCCAGACAACACAGGCGCAAATCGCGCTGGACCTGTTGGATGATGCCCACGTTACAGCGATCGGGCTACATATTGAAGGCTTCGCAGATACGGCAGAATGGCATGAGGTCGCTTTGAAGGCGCAGGCCAAAGCTGTGCCGCTGATCGCGCTAAAGGTCGGAAAATCAACTCAAGCGCAGGTCGCGACCGTTTCGCATACGGCGTCTATGGCGGGCAGCGATGCGGGAGCGGCGGCACTGCTGACGCATCTGGGGATTGGTCGTGTTCTGGATTTGCCGACTTTCGTTGAGACGCTCAAGTTACTGCATTGCTGTGGTCCACTAGATGCGTCGACGCTTTCTTCGATCAGTTGCTCTGGGGGTGAAGCGAGCCTTGCTGCTGACACGGTTGAAGGGCGTGCGCTGTCATTTCCGCCACTGATGCAGGGGCAACGGGATGCTTTGGCTGATGCATTAGGTCCAATGGTCGCCTTGGCCAACCCGCTGGATTACAACACTTATATTTGGCGAGATGCGCAAAGAATGGCGGATGCATGGGCTGCGATGGCAGCCGCGCATATCGGTTTGACCCTGATCATTGTGGATTATCCCCATACAGACGCAGCCGACTGGGTCTGTGCCACGCAAGCGGCACTTGAGGTCAGGCGGCGGACCGGCCGACCTGTTGCGATGGTGGCAACATTGCCCGAGTTGATGCCTGCAGATGTGGCTGCAGAATTGATGGTTGGCGGGGTGATCCCGATGAATGGTTTGACGGAAGCCATTTCCGCGGCTGAAATCGCTGCCCATCTGGGTGAGCCGACCCAAGAACCTCCCTTGCAACCGGGTGTCGAAAGGATTCCAGATTTGCTGAGTGAGGCAGAGGCAAAAAAACTGCTGGCGCAATACGGCATGCAGGTCCCGCGGGGGGCGACCGCTGTGACGGCGCAGGATGCTGCAAATAAGGCGAAGGAATTGTCGGAGCCTTTGGTCCTTAAGGCGATGGGGATGGCGCATAAATCAGATGCGGGCGGTGTTGTTTTGGGCCTGCGCCAGGACCAGATCGAAACCGCGGCGGCCAAGATGCCCACTGGTACGTTGCTGATTGAAGAGATGGTGCAAGGCGGCGTCGCCGAGGTTTTGGTTGGCGTAACGCGTGATCCCGCACATGGATTTGTACTGACTGTCGGGGCCGGAGGTGTGCTGACCGAGCTTTGGCAGGACACACAGTCGCTATTGATCCCTGCCACTGCCGCATCGGTTGAAGCCGCGTTAAGGCGCTTGCGCATATGGCCGCTGCTGGATGGGTATCGCGGCAAGATGCCCGCAGATCTACCCAGTGTTATCGCTTCGGTCATGGCGGTGCAGGCGCTTGTGATTGCGCATTGTGATGTGATCAGCGAAGTTGAGATTAACCCGTTAATTTGCACGGCCACGAATTCAGTCGCAGTAGACGCGTTGATCCGTTCAGCCTGACCCAAAAGGAGACCCCATGGACCCGATTGAGACCCGCCGCGAAGGTGCCATTCTGGAGGTGACGCTGGACCGGCCCAAAGCCAATGCGATTGATTTGGCGACGTCGCGGATAATGGGCAAGGTTTTTGCCGATTTTCGAGATGATCCAGAATTGCGTGTGGCGATCGTAACAGGTGCTGGGGAAAAGTTCTTTTGCCCTGGTTGGGATCTAAAAGCGGCGGCGGATGGTGATGCCGTTGATGGGGACTACGGCGTTGGTGGCTTTGGCGGATTACAAGAGTTGCGCGGTCTGAACAAGCCGGTGATTGCCGCGGTGAATGGGATTGCTTGCGGTGGTGGGCTGGAGCTGGCGCTGTCGGCGGATATGATTTTGGCGGCTGAGCACGCGACATTTGCATTGCCTGAAATCCGGTCTGGTACGGTCGCCGACGCGGCGAGCATCAAGCTGCCCAAGCGCATCCCTTACCACATTGCGATGGAGCTTTTGCTAACGGGTCGGTGGTTTGATGCAAGTGAGGCCAAGGGTTGGGGTCTGGTGAACGAAATTCTTCCTGGCGATCAAGTTATGGCGCGCGCATGGGAATTGGCGCGGCTTCTCGCGTCTGGCCCACCGTTGGTTTACGCCGCAATCAAAGAGATCGTGCGCGATGCCGAGGATGCAAAATTTCAGGATGCCCTAAACCGCATCACGCAACGCCAATTGGCGTCTGTTGATATTCTGTATGGCTCAGAAGACCAGCATGAAGGAGCGAAGGCCTTTGCCGAAAAGCGAGATCCGGTCTGGCGTGGGAAATAGCTTTGCCAAGCTGGGGCGGCCAAGGGTATTAGGGCAGTTGAGGCTAAGAACAGGACGCTTCCGATGAATATTCTCTTTGTGCACCAGAACATGCCGGGTCAATACCGAGAGATGGTGCAATGGCTCGCCGCGCAAAAGCAGCACCAAATATATTTTCTGACCCAGCGCCAAAAGCCCCCTAGCTTTGAAGGTGTCGAAACGCGGATTTACAAGACGCACCGCCGCCCTGCCAAGGATGCGTATGGCTTGAGCAAAGTTTGGGAAGAATGCAGCGCCAATGGCTATGGTGCGATCCTTGCTGCGCGCCAGATCGAGGCCAAAGAAGGATTCAAGCCGGATATTATCATTGGGCATGTCGGCTGGGGTGAACTGACTTTTTTCAAAGAACTTTGGGCGGATGTCCCGATCATCGGATTCTTTGAGTATTACTATAGTGCCACAGGAGGGCCGGTTGGGTTTGACCCAGATGATACAGTGTCTGAACAGGCTCCGTTTATGATGCATGCGCGCAATGCGGTGCCGGTTATGAACCTTCAGACCGTTGATAAAGGCGTCAGCCCAACCCTGTGGCAGCGCAACCGCTTTCCGAGCAGTTTCCACGACAAGCTTTATGTGTCGCATGACGGCATTCGCACCGATTTGTTGAAACCCAAGCCGACGGTAAAACTGCCGTTGGGGCGTTTGGGTCGGGAGCTGACGCGGCAGGACGAGGTGGTCACATATGTGACCCGCAATCTTGAACATACGCGCGGGTTCCACATCTTTATGCGGGCGTTGCCCGAAATTCTTGCGGCGCGGCCGAATGCGCGGGTGCTGGTACTGGGCGGCAATGATGTTTCTTATGGATCAAAAGTTGCAACGCCCGGAGGCCTGCGCGCCGAAATGGAGGCAGAAGTTGGGGACCGAGTCGATTGGGACCGGGTGCATTTTCTGGGGCAGGTGCCGTACGGGGATTATCAACGGATCATTCAGGTCAGTCGCTGTCACATCTATTTGACGATGCCGTTTGTGCTTTCATGGTCGCTGCTTGAATCGATGTCGATGGGGGCGACTGTTGTGGCCTCGGACGTGGCCCCTGTGCGTGAGGCGATCACTCATAATGAGACGGGTCTGTTGGTCGATTTCTTTGATCCCGCAGCCCTCGCCGCTCAGGTTGTTGAGGTGTTGGAAAAGCCCAAGGCGTATGAACACTTGGGCAAGGCGGCACGGCAACATGTGATAGAGAATTACGATTTCCTGACCAAATGCCTGCCTGAGCATATCGCTGAGATCAACGCGCTGGTGCCGGCAGGTAAGCAGATTGAGATACCTTAGCTTACGAGCCTCACCAGATCGACTGTCGAACTTAGTTAAGGATGGCCACTAGGCCTGCTGTCGAGCCTATCAAGCGAAAGATGGTTTGGGCACTGGCGACAGGGCTTTCTGTAGCCAAGAGCACATCGCCTGAGTTGATGGCAAAGTTACGTGCCGAAAAGAGACCGTCTGATTTCGTTAAATCAAGGGTAAAGATGACACGTTGTTTGCCCGGGCCGCCACCATCGGTCTGCACCGCGCTCGCAGGGTATTCGCGCAGTATCAAGAGGCCTTTTGGGTCTGCTCGGAGGTCGTTTAAACCGCCGATGGTCGACAAGGCATCAAGCGCAGAAACGCTGTCGCGGTTGAAAGGAAACTGATTTTCGAGGCCGGTCGCGCCCAGCGATAGAAAATAACGCTCGTCCGCTTCGACGATAACCTTGTCCCCGCCCTGCAGGCGGGTGTTCAAACTGGGGTCGTCATAAAGGCGGGAAATAGAGGTACCGTAAATATTGCCGCCGCGCACAATCTTTACCTGCGGGTTATTCAGGGTATCGCGTACGCCCCCCGCGGCCGAGATTGCAGCTAATACGGTGAAATTTTGATCCGGTAGTTTGACATTTCCCGGTATGGCAACGCCGCCGACCAGATCAATTGAATTCACACGCCCTTCGGACATTTGAAGCTGAACCTGAGCGGACGGTACAATCGCCTCAAGCTGGCGTTGGACCAATTGGCGCGCGCTATCTGGCGTCCGACCAGAGACCCTGATCTTGCCAATGTAGGGCACAAAGATTGAACCACCTTCAGAAACGCGCATCCCAGAGAGCGTCGCGACCCGTTGGTCAGGAGCCGTCAGCAGTGAGTTCTCACCGCTGTCCCAGATGAACACATCGAGTGTATCGCCGGGTTGGATGACTTGTGCAATTGATCCGGCTGAAGAGTTGATCCAGTGGCGGTGCTCTTCGCCTGTGAGGGGCCATTTCGCTGCGGTTGGCAGGAACGCCTTGGTCACTGGGTAGACGGCAAAATCAGCTTCCGGATTGTTGGCTCCGCGCAGTACTTCGGCTTCAAGTGCCGCTCCGCGCGGCAAGCTCCCGCAGGCGGCTAGGCTGAGCGCCAGCAAGACACAGGTGATCCGTGGAAAGAAAAAACCCATATTAGTAGTACCGCTTTATTTTTCTTCCATACTTGGGGGACATACGAAACAGTGCTTTTTAAGGCCTTATTGCCTTATCCGGATGCACTGCGGCGCAAAAACACCACCCCCAGTTGGAATTTTCTTTTGGGCAAGATACTTGCTGTGCTCATGAGGTCAATGATTTCAACCAAAAGCGGCGAATTTTTCGCCAAGAAACGCCCAGTGCTTTTGCTTGGGGGCGCTGGGCGTCTGGGAAACGTTCTGCGAACGCATTGGCCGGATGAAGATGACTTGGTGTGGCAGGGCCGCAAGGCCACAGACGCGCTTAGCATTGATATTCTTGCTGAACCCGAGGCTTTAGCGGAGGCTGCTGCAGGCGCGCGGGCTGTTATATGCCTCGCAGGCATCACGCCAGCCTACGCTGCGCGCAGTGGAGATGCATTGTCGCTCAACGTTGATTTGGCAATGGCGGCGATCCGGGCGGCGGGGCCAGCGCGGGTGTTTCTGGCATCTTCAGCAGCAGTTTATGGGGCACAAGCTGGGCGTCACTGTGAGACAGATGCCGTCGCGCCGGTGTCGGAATATGGCGCGGCCAAGCTGCAGATGGAGCAAGCAGGGCTGGAGCTGGGTGACCAACTGGGGACGCCGGTGACCAATCTGCGGATCGGCAATGTAGCGGGCGCGGATGCGATCCTTGGCGGGTGGCGTGAGGGCATGATGATTGACGCCGTCGCAGGAGCCACGCCCCGGCGCAGTTATATCGGTCCTGTGACCTTGGCGCGGGTGATGGCGCAGCTGAGCGTGGCCGAAGAAGTGCCACAGACGTTAAATATTGCAGCGCCTGGCGTCGTTGCGATGGGCGATCTTCTGGATGCAGCCGGGCTTGCATGGCAACCGCGTAAAGCGGGGCCTGAAGTGATCCAAGAAGTCTTGCTGGACACCGCTCGACTTGAAACGATTGTGAAATTTGCGCCGCATGAACGCTCCGCCGCCGGGATGGTTGCGCAGTGGCGTGCCAAAAAGGAAAACGTATGACTTGGCGCAAGCGCATCTTTGATCTGTTCTTTGCCAGCTTGTTGGTCATAATTTTAGGTCCAATCATACTGTGGTTGGTTTTCTATATCTGGCGCAAACAAGGTGGCCCGTTGTTCTATGTTGCGGAGCGGATGAAGGGGCCAAATGAGCCATTTAATCTGCTGAAATTCCGAACCATGAGTGTGGTGGAGGACGATCAAGGCGTGTCAGGTGCACATAAGGCGTCGCGGGTGACACCCTTGGGTGCCAAGCTGCGCGCCAAGCGGTTGGATGAGTTTCCGCAGCTTTGGAACATCTTGCGAGGGGACCTGAGTTTTGTTGGCCCACGCCCGCCCCTGCGTGAATATGTGGAGCGGTTTCCCGATCTTTATACCGAAGTCCTTAAATCGAGACCGGGAGTGACGGGCCTTGCCACGATCCGTTTTCACAAACACGAGGACCGCTTGCTAAAGCGCTGTAAGACGCCAAAACAAACCGATGATGTCTATTGCCGGATTTGTGTGCCACGAAAAGCGCGTTTGGATCTGATTTATCAACGCCACCAAAGCACGTGCTATGATTTTGATCTGGTTTTCCAAACCATTGGCAATCTATTCCGCCGGGAACGATAACCAAGCGTTGCGCGATAGGCGCAATTTCTATCCGATGTGCGCAGGGCCTGTGAAACCCGGACGAAATGCCATAGGTTAATTGGATTATTGTGGTGACCCGCAAGCAATGCGAATTGCACGGGATTTGAGGCGAGGTCGAAGCGGCATTATGCTGGACTGGATCAAGTCGCTCAGCAAAGCGCAAAAGCGCGCGATCATGCTGGCGGCAGACTGTATTTTGTTAGTCGTGGCGTTGCTATTCGCCTTTGCAGCCCTTGGGTTGGATGTAGGTGTATCCGGGGCTTTGCTGGGCTACCTGCCGGTGTTGCCTTACATGCTGGCAAGTGCTGTGGGCGTGTCATTTTGGCTCGGCATCAGCTCAATTCGGCTCAATGCCTATGAGACAGCTGCCGTTGGCCTAACCGCTGTATTTGCGATGTTCATGACCACGGCGTCGATCACGTTTTCCAATGTAGCCGGGTTGGGTCTGCCATTGGGCACGCACCTGGTGTTCGGGGCTGCATTTTTTGGTCTTGTGGTGGTCAGTCGTGCGGTTTTGTTGCAAGTAGTGCTGGCGATTTATCGGCGTTCTGCGCCGCGTAGCCGAGTGCTGATCTATGGCGCGGGGACGACCGGTACGCAGTTGGTATCGGCATTGCGCAGCCATGAGAATATCGAACCCGTTGCCTTCGTCGATGACAATCAGGCGCTCCACGGGCTGAACGTTGCGCGCCTACCGGTGTACACGCCGTTGCGGATTGCGGAGATCGCCAAGGAAAAACAGATCGACCGCGTCCTGCTGGCCGTACCTTCGCTGAGCCCGCCGAAGCAAGCCCAGATCGCCCGGCGGCTTGAGGGTTTGGGGCTTGAGGTTCAGACTCTGCCGTCTTTTGCTCAGCTTGTTGGTGAAGAAGCGTTGGTTGATAAGCTCAAGCCTGTTTCGGCGCAAAAATTCTTGAATCGCGATGAGGTTGATCATGCACTGGGCGATGCGCGCGATTGCTACGCGGGCAAAGTGGTGCTGGTGTCTGGCGCTGGCGGATCTATTGGCTCAGAACTGTGTCGACAGGTATTGGAGTGCGGTCCGACAAAGCTGATCCTTTATGAACTTAGTGAGCTAGCACTATATAATTCGGACATGGAACTGCGCCAACTGGCGGAAGGTGCGGGAATTGAGATTATTCCGGTGCTGGGGTCGGTGACGGACACGCGTCAGGTGCGCAAAGTGTTGACCAATCACAGTGTCCAGGTGGTGCTGCATGCAGCCGCCTACAAGCACGTGCCTTTAGTGGAAGCCAACCCGCTTGCCGGTCTTGTTAACAATGTCTTTGGCACACAAACGCTTGCTGAGCAGTCTGCAAAAGCTGGCGTGGAAAGGTTCATCTTGATCTCGTCGGATAAGGCCGTGCGGCCCGCGAATGTTATGGGCGCTTCTAAACGTCTGGCTGAACTGGTGGTGCAAGATCTCGCGCGCCGGGCCGGGCCCGGAGGTACAGTTTTCTCGATGGTGCGGTTCGGCAATGTGCTGGGCTCATCGGGGTCGGTTGTGCCGCTGTTCCAAGATCAACTGAGCCGCGGCGGCCCTTTGACGGTCACGGATCGGTCAGTGTCACGCTATTTTATGACAGTCCAAGAGGCTGTCCGCTTGGTGCTGCAGGCCAGTGGGATGGCCCAAGGTGGCGAGGTATTTGTGCTCGATATGGGTAAACCGGTGCCCATCATCAGTCTTGCACGGCAAGTGATCGAGAGCGCGGGCTATACGGTGCGCGATGAGGATCTGCCCGAGGGCGATATCGAAATTCTGATCACTGGCTTGCGTCCCGGCGAGAAAATGACCGAAGAGCTAAGCTTGACGGGGGAGTTGATCGGAACGCGTCACCCCAAAATCTTCTCAACGCGCGAGGAGGGCCTTTCTGAGATCGAGATAGCCTCTGCCCTGCGCCGTCTGCGCGAGGCGTTTGTTGCCTGTGATGAAGACATGGCGCGCGGCGTTGTGAAACGCTGGGTGGAGGGCTTTCAGAGCCAGTTTAAGCCTGCGGAAGTTTCCTGACAGACACGCAGATATGTCACGATTCTTCGCTCAGTCCAGCCTAGGTGCAGCGGGCCTGTTGATTTGTCTGGATGGGCAGTGCAAAACCATTGAAAATAAAAAAGACGAGCAGAGGGCATGACATGATCGCGAGACGTGTACGGAACTGGACGGGAGGGACCGCGTGCGCCGCTCTGCTGTGCGCTCCGTTTGTGACTTATGCGCAGGACCCCCAAGATGTCTTTGCGATCCCTGATGCGCCAACGTTGACGTTTTACGGCACCCCCGGCCTGATCGATATGCCTTCGGGCGAGGCGATGCCAGACGGGCAATTTGCCATCGGCATTTCAAATTTTGGCGGCACGACACGGACGACGCTTAGTTTTCAAGCGACGCCGCGTATATCTGCAAGCTTTCGATATGTCGGTATTCAGAATTGGAACGACAACGGTTTCAGTACATACCGTGACCGCAGCTTTGACGTGCGTTTTCTGCTCAACCGCGAAAGCCGCTATTTACCCTCCTTGACCCTTGGTCTTCAGGATTTTGCGGGCACTGGCATTTACGCAGGTGAATTTATTGCAGCGACCAAGAACTTCTCTGGCGGAGGTTTGCGTGGCAAGCTCAAGGTCACCGGTGGTTTGGGTTGGGGCCGTTTGGGCAGCTCGGGCGGTATTGGTTCGCCCTTCGGCTCGACACGCCCGGGCTTTCAAGCAGGCGACACCGGAGGTGAGCCGGGCTTTGATCAATGGTTCCGCGGTGAAGTCGCACCCTTTGGTGGTGTCGAGTGGCAAGTGAGCGACAGCCTGGGTCTAAAAGCAGAGTACAGCTCAGATGCTTACAACCCAGAGACATCACGTGGTGTTTTTACGCGCAAATCGCGGTTTAACTTTGGCGCGGAATATCAGGTTTCTGATGCCGTGCGCCTTGGTGCCTATTATCTTTACGGCTCAGAGCTGGGCGTGAATGTTCAGGTTCAATTGAATCCCAAGCGCCCGTTATCGCCGCTTCGCACGGCCGCGCCGCGCCCCTATGACATCCGCCCGTCCCGCAGCAGTGCTCCCGAAGCTTACAGCGGCGAATGGGCGAAATCCGAAAGCGTTGCATCGACAGCCGTGCGCGATGCCCTGATCCCTCTGCTGGAAGCTGATGGGTTGACCTTGATCGAGGCACAGACGACAGCCAAGACTACAGAGGTCCGGTTCTCGAACTACCGTTACCCAGCGACCTCTGTAGCCGTTGGTCGCGTGGCGCGGGCGATGGCGCGGGTCTTGCCGGCTTCTGTTGATACATTCCGGATCGTGCCCATCGAAGACGGTCTGGCGCAGTCTGTTGTTGTGTTCCGCCGTTCCGATCTGGAGCGGCTTGAGGTGGCACCAAACGCAAGCGATGCATTGCTGGCCGTCTCGAGCGTTGATGATGTGGCCCCGAGCCTCGCAGGCGGTGTGGAAAACGAAGATCTTTATCCTGATTTCGCCTGGTCGATCGGGCCGTATCTAGCTCAAAGCTATTTTGATCCTGATGAACCCATTCGGGCGGATGCAGGCATTCGATTCAATCTTAGCTATAGCCCCGCGCCTGGTTGGATCGTCGCAGGTGAATTACGCCACCGCCTGGTCGGAAACATTTCGGATGGCAGAACCAGTGATTCAGTATTGCCGCACGTCCGTTCGGACGCGGTGCTTTACGCTCAAGGTGGTGATACAACAATTAACCAGCTTTACGTTGCGCGCCAATGGAAACTAACACCAGAAATCTACGCGCGGGTTACGGGTGGGTATTTGGAAAGCATGTTCGGCGGTGTGTCGAGCGAAGTGCTTTGGAAACCGGCTGCCAGCCGCCTGGCAATTGGGGTTGAGGCGAACTACGCGATGCAGCGTGATTTTGACCAGCGCCTCGGCTTCCAAGATTACTCCGTCGCGACAGGCCATGCCTCGGCGTATTACGAATTCGGCTCGGGCTACACAGGACAACTAGATGTTGGTCGCTATTTAGCAGGAGACGTTGGTGCCACTGTTACGTTGGCCCGTGAGTTTGCAAACGGCTGGAAAGTTGGTGGGTACTTTACCCTCACAGATGTTTCGTCTGAAGACTTTGGTGAAGGTTCCTTTGACAAGGGCATTACATTCACTGTCCCAGTGAGCTGGTTCCTTGGTAAGTCGGAAAAGCAAAAGTTGTCGACAACAATACAACCCGTAACGCGTGATGGTGGCGCGAGGCTGAAAGTTCCTGGGCGTCTGTACAATCAAGTGCGCCAGGGACACAGCCAAGCACTGGAGAATACCTGGTCTGGAGTTTGGGAATGACACAGAAAATGCGCTCCCTGCTTGTGGGATTTGCCGCCATCGTGATTCTCGCCGGATGTAGTTCCGAGAATCAAAAAGAGACGCCTCTTCGTGATGTGTTCGCGGGCTCTTTGAAAGAAGCGGTTGGGGATCGGAATGCCGAACTAAGGCCGGTTGTAACTGTGACGCCCAAAATGCTGGCTGAGACTAAGATCGCCGCCTTGCAGGTCAATCCTGAGAAAGCTGGCGGGTCTGATTTTCTACGCCGTGTTGCGCAGCGTCGTGATTCGGTACCCGGCGTAGTAGAAATTTGGAGTTCGTCTGATCGGGCTCAAGTTTTTCTTCGCGGGGGCGTATTGGTGGGCACTCGGGGTGTTGGAACGGATATTATTTCGTCAAATGCTGGTGCGACGGTCAACGCAATTGCACGCAGAGGTTCGGGGGCCGGCCAACGCAGCTATGTTGTGTCCAATGGCGATAATTCTACGACTGAAATCGTTTTGAACTGTCAAATCGACAATCTGGGAACTGAAGAGATAATCATTGTAAACCAATCATTTACGACCTCCCATTTAAGGGAAACTTGTACGGGCGGACCTACAGGCGACACTAACATCATCAACCAATACTGGGTGCAGAACAGCAGTGGGTTGGTCAAGAAATCACGGCAATGGGCTGGCCCGGCATCCGGTTACTTCGAACTGATCTTACTGAAAAACTAGGCAAATCTGCCACACTGGGCGAATTCTTGCGGGTCATTTCACGTGAAGGTTATCTGAAGCGTTGTTTTAGCAGAATTAATACGTTAATAATATTTCCAGACTAATGGGCATTCGTGCCAACCGATTGTCTTAAAACAGGAAATGACAAAATGATGAAAATTATCTCCGCCTCTGCAATTATCGCAGCCATGGCAACTTCTTCTTTCGCCGGTAGCTTGGCCGATCCAATTGTCGACACAGCACCAGAAGGCGTATTTGTACCCGAAACTGGTTCTGGTATTGGCGTACCTGCAATCCTCGGTGGCGCTTTGCTTCTTGGCGCAGTCGCAGTGATCGCATCTGATGATGATGATTCATCTTCGACAACTACAGGTTCAGCAGACTAATCTCTGTACGAAAACCTATTTGATTGACGGCCTCTCCTATTCGGAGAGGCCGTTTTTCGTTTGAGTACTGTCGGGCGGTTCACTCTTGCTGAGGGCTTGATCCAAAGGCAATATCGCGACATGGAAAAAACACTCCTCTCTCTGGGCCACGGATTTTCTGGCCGGGCGTTGGCAGCGCGACTGGTGCCACAAGGTTGGTGCATTGTCGGAACGACCCGCAGCACAGAAAAGCTTGCCGGCATCGCAAAGACCGGCGTTGAGCCATTGCTTTGGCCGGGCAGCGACATCGCGCCGCTGATCGCTGAATTTCCCAATATTCTGGTGTCCGCCGGGCCTGCGCAGGACGGCGATCCAGTCCTTGCCCAGATGCACGCCGCTCTTGCGGAGGCCGCTCCAATGATGCGGTGGCTTGGGTATCTCTCGACAACGGGTGTCTATGGTGATCACCAAGGTGGGTGGGTTGATGAAACCACGCCACTCAATCCTTCAACCAAGCGTGGGCAAGCCCGCATTGAAGCGGAAGCCGCTTGGGCTGCAATTCCCAATTTGCCGCTGCACATCTTTCGGCTTGCCGGTATTTATGGGCCGGGGCGCGGCCCGTTTGCTAAGGTGCGCAAAGGCACTGCGCGGCGGATCATTAAGGAGGGGCAAGTGTTCAGCCGTATCCACGTTGAAGACATAGCCCAAGCTCTTGAGTTGTCGATCGCGGCACCAGACCCAGTTTCGATCTATAACCTCTGTGATGATGATCCAGCACCACCGCAGGATGTCATTCGCCATGCAGCAGAGCTTTTGGGTTTGCCGATCCCACCAGCCGTCAATTTCGAAGACGCAGAGATGACACCGATGGCGCGGAGCTTTTATGCGGAAAGCAAACGTGTAAGGAATGACCACGCAAAAGTGGCATTGGGCTGGGTACCGAAATATCCAGACTACCGTTCTGGATTGGCGGCTATGCTGGCGGCGGACCAAGCCTTAGACGACTAGATGATCGCACAAGGCAATCGCATCTTGTCGCGTCCAGAACGGACCGCCATATAGCAACAAGTCTGATACCAAAGGTGAGCAATGACCCTGCAAGAAAAGCTGACGAAACATCTGGCCTCTGACCGAGTTCGGAACTTCATTCTTGGGATCATCATCTTTAACTCGATCATTCTGGGCCTGGAAACGTCGAAAGTTGTCATGGCCCAAATGGGCAGATTGATCCTGCTTCTGGATGGGCTTTGCCTAGCCATATTCGTGATCGAACTTTTGGCGAAAATCTATGCCTACCGCGGGCGGTTTTTCAAGGACGGATGGAACGTCTTTGATTTCGTTATCATTGGCATTTCACTCGTTCCTGTGGCCCAAGGTTTCTCAGCATTGCGCGCTTTGCGTATTCTGCGGGTGCTGCGCGTGGTCTCGGCTGCGCCACGTCTGCGCAGGGTGGTTGAAGGGTTCATCACGGCGCTGCCCGGCATGGGGTCAGTGTTTTTGCTGATGGCGTTGATCTTTTATATCGGTGCCGTCATCGCCACCAAACTTTTTTCGGATACCTTTCCCGAGTGGTTCGGAACACTGGGCAACTCGGGATATTCGCTGTTTCAAATCATGACGTTGGAAAGTTGGTCGATGGGGATCGTCAGACCCGTGATGGAGGTTTTCCCCCACGCTTGGCTCTTTTTCATTCCGTTTATCATGGTCACGACATTTGCTGTGGTGAACCTGTTGGTGGGTCTAATTGTGAACTCGATGCAGGATGCGCATCATGAGGAATCGAATGCCTCAACGGATGCATACCGAGAAGATATGACTGCCCGACTGACCGCGATTGAAGCGCATCTGGCTGTACTTGCAAAGCAGCGACAGGACTAATTAGGCGCTCTGCACATTGATGCGGCCAATGCCTAAGACGTCCAAAACTTTTGTTTCGATCTGGTCAGCATTCATGCCTGCAGCGGCATACATATCCGTAGGATTTGCATGATCAATAAACGTATCGGGGAACACCATGGACCGGTATTTTAGCCCTTTATCGAACACGCCTTCATCTGCCAACAGCTGAGCGACATGACTGCCAAAGCCGCCAACCGCACCTTCTTCGATCGTAATGAGTGCCTCGTGACTGGCAGCAAGATCAAGGATCAAGTTACGGTCCAGAGGCTTGGCAAAACGCGCATCGGCGATCGTGGGCATGATACCTTTAGCAGCCAGTGCTTCGGCTGCTTTTTCTACTTCCGCCAGACGGGTCCCGAATGACAGGAGTGCGACGCGCGCACCTTTGGTGATGATCCGGCCTTTGCCGATTTCGAGCGCTTGCCCCCGCTCGGGCATCTCAACCCCGTTGCCCTCACCACGCGGAAAGCGAAATGCGATGGGTCCATCGCTATAGGCTGCAGCCGTGGCGACCATATGTTTAAGCTCTGCCTCATCGGCGGCGGCCATCACGACAAAACCAGGAAGATTTGTCAGATAGGCAATGTCAAAAGCGCCTGCATGGGTGGCACCATCGGCCCCAACGAGGCCCGCCCGATCAATGGCAAACCGAACCGGCAGGCGCTGGATCGCAACATCATGGACGACCTGATCATAGCCGCGCTGAAGGAACGTGGAATACAGCGCGCAAAAGGGTTTCATCCCCCCGGCAGCGAGGGCCGCAGAAAACGTGACGCCGTGCTGTTCGGCAATGCCAACATCAAAGCAACGACTTGGGTAGCGTTCGGCAAAAAGGTTCAAGCCTGTGCCATCAGGCATCGCAGCTGTGATTGCGCAAATCTTATCGTCATCGGCGGCTTCTTGCAGAAGGCTGTCAGCAAAAACGCGGGTATAACTTGGTGCGTTGCTGGGGGCTTTTTTCTGCTCTCCGGTGACAACGTTGAACTTGGACACGCCGTGGCCCTTGTCGCGCGCTTGTTCGGCAGGGCCGTAACCTTTGCCCTTTTTAGTCATCACGTGGATCAAGATTGGGCCAGTTGCGCGGGCCTTAACGGTGCGCAAAACTGGCAACAACTGATCCATGTCATGCCCGTCAATTGGTCCGAGGTAGGAAAATCCAAGTTGCTCAAACAAGGTGCCACCTACGGTCATTCCCTTGAGCATATCTTTGGCGCGCTTTGCCCCCTCGCGGAAAGGATAGGGCAACAAGTTAACCGCACCTTTCGCAACTGCTTTGAATTCCTGAAAAGGTTCTTCTGCATAAAGCCGGCTCAGATATGCGGACATCGCGCCGACGGGTGGCGCGATCGACATCTCATTGTCATTCAGGATCACGATCAGGCGCTTTTTCAGGTGGCCCGCATTATTCATCGCTTCGTAGGCCATACCGGCAGACATCGACCCATCACCAATGACTGCAATTGCGTCGCCGAGCCCCTCGGGTACCACGCCGCCTAAATCCCGCGCCACTGCAAAACCCAGCGCAGCGCTGATTGAGGTGGAGCTATGCGCTGCGCCAAATGGGTCATAGGGCGATTCACTGCGTTTGGTGAAACCGCTCAGCCCGTCTTTTTGGCGCAGGGTGCGGATGCGATCGCGCCGCTCTGTCAGAATTTTATGTGGGTAGCATTGGTGGCCCACGTCCCAGATGATCTTGTCGCGCGGCGTGTCGAACACCGCATGCAACGCTACCGTTAGTTCAACAACACCCAGACCTGCGCCCAAATGGCCGCCGGTGACCGACACAGCAGATACGGTTTCGGCGCGCACTTCGCTTGCGATTTGCGTGAGCTCCGCATCATTGAATTGCTTGAGGTCGGCGGGGCGTGTGACCCGGTCCAGCAGTGGTGTGTTCGGCGTATCGGTCATAACGTTCCCTTAGCTCTTGCGGGAAATAACGAAGCGCGCGGCCTCTCGCAAGGTTTCTGCCTCATCCCCGTAAACAGTCAATGCGTCACAAGCGGCATCCACAAGGCCTTGCGCGCGCTGCTTGGCACCATCAAGGCCAAGAAGTGACACGAATGTTGCTTTGCCGGCATTCGCATCCTTACCAACGGCTTTGCCCAAAGTGGCCACGTCTCCTTCAACATCTAGGATGTCATCAGCAATTTGAAAGGCCAACCCAAGATTACGGGCATAGGTTTCCAACGCCCCGGTGTCGGCCTGCGCCATCCGTGGCCCCGCCATTGCGGACCACTGGATCAGCGCGCCAGTCTTACCGTCCTGCAACGTTATGATTTCGTCTAGGGACAAAGGCGCATCGGCTGTTTCTGCTGCGATATCTAACGCCTGACCACCTACCATGCCTCGAATGCCGGCAGCTCTTGCAAGGCTCGTCATAAGATCAAGGCGTCCGGCATCAGGGCAATCGGTTTGTGCCACCAGCTCAAAGGCCAAGGTTTGCAACGCATCGCCTGCAAGAACGGCCGTTGCTTCATCCCATTTGCGGTGGACGGTCGGGCGGCCGCGCCGCAGGTCATCGTCATCCATACAGGGCAAATCATCATGAACTAGGGAATAAGCTTGTATGGCCTCAATAGCCCCTGCAGCAGGTGCTGCTGCCAATGGTGCAATATGGTGAAGCCTTGCAGTCTCGAGCACGAGAAATGCCCGCAATCCTTTTCCGCCTTGGGACGCATACATCATCGCCGCTGCAATCGGCCCGGATGTGCCGTCCAACGCCGCATCGATCTGCACAGAAGCCATGGTGCCCGCAGTCGCCAAAGCGCTCGGGAAAGGTTTGCGTTCCGAAAAGCTCATGACCGGACTTCAGAGCCCTTCGACAGGCGTAGATCCCGTCGGGTTGCCGTCGCCATCCAACGTGATGGCAGCAACCTTTTCTTCGGCTTCTTTCAGCTTGGCCTCGCAGCGCGCTTTCAAGGCCGCCCCGCGTTCATAGAGCGAAATGCTCTCGTCCAATGCCACGTCGCCCCGTTCCAATTGGCCCAAAACCTTTTCCAGTTCGGCCATGGCGGTTTCAAAGTTCATTTCTTCAACGGGGGTGTCGCTCATTGCGGTCTCTCTTTTTACTGTTGGCTCATCATAAGGCTCACTATGAGCCAAGGCCAGACCGCCTTATCCTGCATCGGCCAAAAAATTCTACAGGTTCTAGGCGGGCGGAGCCTTGGTCGTCAGCGCTCAATCATGTGCGAGCATATAGCCAGCGCCGCGCACCGTTTGCAGGTAGCGTGGTTGTTTCGGGTTTGCCTCAATCTTGCGCCGTAGCCGTGTGATTTGTACGTCAACGGCACGTTCTTGGGCCTGGCCGCGGTCCCGGCCTAACTCTTCAACCAGATGCGAGCGGCTTAGTGGCTCACCCGGTTTGGCCGAGAAAATTTTCATGAGCTGCATTTCTGTGGCTGTGAGGCGAACGAGTTCTTCGCCCTGCCACATCTCACCGCGTTCCATATCATAGCGAATGGTGCCGAGCGTCAGCACCTTTGGCGCGCTGTCTTCCGCTGGTGTTTCAGGGATACGCCGAAGAATCGCATTGATCCTAAGCAACAGCTCTTTGGGTTCAAACGGCTTGGCGAGGTAATCGTCGGCACCCGCCTCCAACCCTTCAATCCTGTCGTTGGTTTCACCTTTGGCTGTCAGCAGTAGGATCGGGGTTTGCATGGTTTCACGCAAGGACTTGCACAGTGACATGCCGTCTTCGCCGGGCATCATGACATCCAGAACGATCAAATCAAAATCGAGGCCAGCAAGGATGCGCCGGGCATGCGCGGCATCACGAGCGGCAGTCACCAGAAAGCCGTTTCGCATTAGGAATTTTTGCAAAAGCGTACGGATACGCTCATCGTCATCGACGATCATCAGATGTGCGTCCATTGCGGTCATACGCCGTGCTCCTTCAATCGGGTGTAGCTGGCGCGCATCTCTGGATCCATCATTGCCTCGAGCACTGTGCGAAACCCTGTAACTGCCTCTGGGCCAGCATCTCTGTACGCGGCGCGCATCCGTGCGCGCTGAGCGTCCGATAATGTCTGCTCCAATGTGCGTCCTGTACTTGTTAAATGAAGATGCCTTTCGCGTTTGTCGGCACGGCCGACCGTGCTCTCTACGAGACCATCAGCAATCAGGGTGCGCAAGACACGGTTTAGCGACTGTTTGGTAACCCCAAGGATATTCAGGAGATTGTTTACTGTGGTTCCGGGCGCGCGGTTGATGAAGTAAATGGCCCTGTGATGGGCGCGCCCATATGCCAGTTCATCCAAAATGCGATCAGGATCGGCCGTAAAACCTCGATAGGCAAAGAACATCGCCTCAGCGCCTTGCCGGAGCTGTTCGTCCGTTAAGAACAAAAGCGCTTCACCACCCAAAGTCACCGATGCTCGCCTGTCCATTATGTGCGTCCTACCTAACTGCTTGGCGCAGTTTATGTCAGCGTTGTTGACACTCCAACCCCGAAAGGCTATCGAATCTAAGGTTTGACGCAATTATATGTCTCTAAATCACTATATTTGCGCAATTTTCGTAAAGAGATCTTTGGATCGGGAAAGGAACTATCATGGCTGGCGCTTATAACGACCGGGACGGTCACATCTGGATGGATGGCAAGATGGTTGATTGGCGTGAGGCGAACATCCATATCCTGACCCACGCGATGCATTACGCGTCCTCTGTTTTTGAGGGCGAGCGCGCCTATAACGGCAAGATTTTCAAATCGCGCGAACATTCCGAGCGTTTGAAACGTTCCGCTCAGATGGTCGATTTTGAGATCCCTTATACGGTGGATGAGCTTGAAGCCGCCAAGGTCGAGGTGCTTGCGGCGTCGGGCCTTCAGGATGCGTATGTGCGTGCGATTGCTTGGCGAGGCGCTGGCGAAGATATGGGCGTTGCGTCTTCGCGCAATCCTGTACGCGTGGCGATCGCGGCATGGGAGTGGGGCGCGTATTATGGCGATGCCAAGATGAAGGGCGCCAAGCTCGACATTTCCAAATGGAAGCGGCCTTCGCCCGAAACGATTCCCTGCCATGCAAAGGCCGCCGGTCTTTATATGATTTGCACAATGTCCAAACATGCAGCCGAGGCGAAGGGGTGCTCAGACGCGATGATGTTCGACTATCGCGGCTATGTGGCCGAAGCGACGGGCGCGAATATCTTTTTCGTTAAGGATGGTGAAGTCCACACACCTGAGCCCGATTGCTTTTTGAACGGCATCACCCGTCAGACTGTCGTTGGTATGTTGCGTGATCAGCAAATCACCGTGCATGAACGGCACATCATGCCTGAAGAGCTTGAAGGCTTTGAGCAATGCTGGCTGACGGGTACAGCGGCCGAGGTTACACCGGTTGGTCAAATCGGTGACTATAACTTTGAGGTTGGCAGCCTGACCCGTGATGTGGCCACGCGTTACGAAAAGCTCGTGCGCGAATAAATGAACGGTCGGGTGGGGGCCATTCCCCACCTAACCCGACAGATCTGCGGCGTGCTCAAGGGCCCATGCCTGACGCAATGCCATGCCGCGACCCAAAAACTGTTCCTCCAAAATTTGTAATTCAGTGATGCGATCTGGCCGAAAGTGCCGGAAATCGCGGCGCATTTCGCACCAAGCAGCCAGCACTATGGAATCGTAATAATATATGACGGCGACAGGCAGGACGGTGCGGCGCGTCTGCTGTCCGGTGGCATCGGAGTAATTGAGCGAAAGTTTTCGCTCTGACCTGATCGCTTCGCGGACCTGCGACATGTCGATGCCCTTGGGCACATTTTGGGGCCAGCTTGATGTATAAACTGACGCACTGAACGCCATTGCCTCGGCCAGCTTTCGCGCGGCGCGTTCTGCTGATTGCTGTAATCCTTTGTCGCCGGTTCTAGCGATCATACTCAAACCGACCGTTAAGGCTTCCGCTTCTTCCAAATCGAAGTTCACTGGCGGCAGATCGTATCCGGGCCGCATGATATACCCCACGCCTGCCTCGCCCTCGATTGGCACACGCATCGCCTGAAGGCTCGCGATGTCGCGGTAGATGGTGCGTTTTGTTACCTCCAATGCCTCAGCGATCTGTGCTGCGGTTCGGGGGCTTGGCGCTGCCCTCAATATCTGGATGATTTCAAACATACGGCTGGATCGCATGGATAGGCCTCCTTGGATGATGTTGGGCCTAACACAACCCTGCTGACAGATACATGTCAGCAGTGATTGGGTAGATCCAAGATATCACCACAAGGAACACACCATGACCCAATCAATTCTCCAGCACGGTTTTGCCACCACTCCGATTGAAATGCAGATGATGTGGCTGCTGAAGTTTCAGGCTCCGATAGATGACATCGACCTCATATTTGAGGCCATCACTGACATTGAGCCACTTGCGCATGGAAAGACCAATATGAATGGCTATCGTCATGCGCCAGGACAGGAATATTACCGCCCCCGCGAAGGAACGCCCACTGGTGCAGAAGAAGACATTCGCAAACGCCCCGGCGTAGATGAAATGAGCCTGTTCTTGCCCCGCGATGAAGATAAGCTGCGCCGAGTGATCGAGGCGATCTATGAGGTTCATTGTTATTATGAACCCGTCATCATCGTTCAAGAAGTTCTGCGAAGTCGCGGCAAAGGTTTAGACGACAATAAAAATCCACACCGATGGTGGAACAAAACTGGCGATTGGAAAACCGCGAATGGATAAAACCGCACGTACGCCAGCAGCTGATTACCGGCTGGGCCTGATCCTTGTCACTGCAGCCGCGCTGGCATGGAGTACCGCAGGCCTGTTCACCCGCCTGATCGAGGCCGACACAGGATCGATGCTGTTTTGGCGCGGGCTGTTCGGAGGGCTAGGTATCTTTGCTGTGTCTTTTGGCCTGCAAGGACGCCAGGCATTTGGGGAATTCGCCCGGCTTGGCGTCGCGGGCTGGGGCTTTGCCATCATTTCCGGCGCAGGGATGCTGTGTTTTATCACTGCGCTGCGGCTTACCACTGTGGCGCATGTTGCGATAATCTATGCCACTGTCCCACTTGTTGCTGCGGCTTTGGGGTGGCTGGTACTACGCGAACGATTGTCACGCGGAGCGTTGATGGCAAGTCTTGTTGCGTTGGTGGGCGTGGCGATCATGGTTGGCTTGGGACGCGATGGCGCGCTGCTTGGAGATGTGTTGGCATTTGGTATGACGCTCGCGCTTGCTGCGATGATGGTGATTTCGCGGCGTATTCCAACCCTTCCGATAATGGCCGCATCTGCATTGTCAGCCGGGTTGAGCGGGCTGGCCGCGCTGCCTTTTGCTGAGACACTAGCCGTATCTAGCTCTGATATGGGGCTGCTGATCGCGTTTGGATTGGTCAACTCGGCGCTGGGACTGGCGTTGTTTTCACTGGGCGCGCGATATTTGCCAGCGGTCGAGACGGCGTTGATCACCGCACTCGACGCGCCGCTGGCCCCTGTTTGGGTTTGGATCGTATTTGCCGAGACACCGGGCCGCCACACCTTCCTCGGGGGCGGTATCGTTCTCGTTGCTGTTGCGGTGCATCTGTGGCGTCAGAACCGCTCAGGATGAGAGATCTCTGATGTCAGTAATCCAACCCACGCTGGGCTTTGATGCCAGCCTTGAACGGGTGCTTTACCTCGGTCATCTCGGTAACCAGATCAGCGTAGTTACACAGCTCTGGTTTTGCGTCGCGTCCAGTAAGGATCACGCCGGTCCGCTTGTCACGCGCATCCAGACCGCTGATGACATCTTCGATGGATAGGTAATCGTAGCGCATCGCAATGTTGATCTCGTCCAGGACGATCAAGTCATACTCTCCGCTGCTCATCATTTCGCGAGCTTTGTCAAAAGCGGCTTGGGCAGCGGCGATATCTCGGCCCTTGTCTTGGGTGTCCCAAGTGAAACCTTCGCCCATGGTGGCCCAGGTTACTTCGCCCAAACGGTCAAAGAACTGCCGCTCTCCGGTTTTCCATTTGCCCTTGATAAATTGAACAACGCCGACTTTTTGCTTCCACCCCAATGCGCGGATGACAACGCCGAATGCCGATGACGACTTGCCCTTACCAGCACCGGTATGGACGAGGATCAGACCCTTTTCTGGGTCCTGAAGTTCGGCCACCTTTTTGCGTTGCTCTGCTTGGCGTTCTTGCATCTTTTGCTTGTGATCGTCTGTCATTGGATGGCTCCTTATCCGGGTGTGCCAGCGGGGGGCACTGAGGCTTTTGATTTGCTGCGGTCGAGGCCAAGCTGGCGTTCTCGAACAATGATGAGGACCCCGCCGGCGATTACAAGCGCCGCTCCGATCAGGATCGGGGTAGTTGGGACTTCGGCAAAGACAACCCAGCCAATGGCGCTGGCGAAGATCATGGATGAATAGTCAAACGGCGCAAGTACCGAAGCGCCCGCAAAGCGTAGCGATGATGTCACAAGGATCTGCGCTATACCGCCAATAAGGCCCGCTAGGATCAGAAAGATCAGGGCATTTTGACCGGGTATCACCCACCGCAGTGCAGGCAGGTCCAGTATCGCGCCAATTGGGAGGGTTAGAAAGGATAAGCACGTCGCGGTAAGCGAAAAGTAAAAGACGATTGCCGCCGTATGCTCTGTTTTCACGAGGCGGCGCACGTGAATTTGAACCAGCGCGCGCAAAACGGAGGCGACGAGTATTATGAGGGCCCCAATAGTGGCGGCGGTCCCTAGGCTGCTTTGATCCGCAGAAAGGCGCGGAGCCACCATCACCATGACACCGAGCAGTCCCAGAACCACGGCAGTCAGGCGCACAAGCCGTACACGCTCACCCAAGAATAGAGCGGCAAAAACCACTGTGAACATTGGGGTCGCATACCCGATCGCAGTGACTTCGGGCAGGGGAAGTAGGCCAAGTCCGCCAAAAGTCAGACCCATCGCCAATGTACCAAAAAGGCCGCGCCAGATGTGGCCCATGAGATTTACGGGCACTAAGCCGGTCTTGAGATCATCGCGCTGCCAAAGCCACAGAATGATGATTGGGAAGGCAAAGAATGAGCGAAAAAAAACCGCCTGACCAGCGGGGACAGTGTCTGACGACGCTTTGATAAGCGCCGCCATCACCATGAATAGAAAGATCGCGGCCAACCGCAAAGCGATTGCGGTACTTGGCCGGTTCTGTGTCATTGTTTGCGCCATGCCCTCTCTTGCTCTTCGCCGCAGCAAAGATCAAGAAGCGCTGAGCTTAGCTCAGGCTTGCGACGCCCAGAGGGACGGCGAATTTGAGGCACCAGATATAGACTTCGTTAAAATCGTCCACATTGATTGATGCAGGAACCGTAAAGGTTTGCGAACCCGTGTTGGATTCGAGCAAGCCAACATCGGTGCCTTCCACAAAGCTACCGTTCGCTCCAAAGCCTATGCGGGGGTCGGGTGCGCCGTCCAAAAAGAAGTCAGCTCCCAGCGTTACGGTTGCGGTCCCATCAGCATTTTTGACAACGGTAACGCCGCCAGTGGTCACGTGATCGCTGGCTCCAGTGAAGGTTCCGGCGGTGTCGGCGGCTGCTGTTTGAACCAGTCCAAACACGAGGCTGGTTGCGAGGGCGATTGAGAGAGTTGTGTTGCGTAAGCGGTTCATAGGGCTGTTCCTTTGATGCGTTTTTAAGTCTGATGACGGTTATCTATAGTCGCATTCTCGATTCACCAAGACACGTTGACGTGAGTTGTGTAACAATCGGTTCCAAACTAATACAAAGCCAAGACAGGAGGGCGTTGATGGCACGACCAAGGGAATTTGAAGAGGCAGACGCCGTAGATCGCGCGTTGCAAGTGTTCTGGAAAAGCGGGTTTCAGGATGCGTCTTTGCCCGATCTATTAGAAGGAATGGGACTAACACGCGGCAGCCTTTATAAGGCGTTCAAGGACAAGAAAAACTTGTATCTTAACGTTCTGGATCACTACGAAGTCACCGCAGTGGATACCGGTGTTGCGAAATTGACGGATCCGTCGGGTCCTGACGGGACGACACGCATATTGCGGCTCTTTTCCGGGCTGTCACAAGCCGTCTCAGATGGCGATCAGCGTGGCTGTGTACTTTGTACTGCAGCCGCTGGTCCCGAGATGTCCGATCCAGAAATCGCGGCGGCGGTCCGTCGTGGATTGGCAAAACTGCGCGATGGTATCGAGGCGGCACTCGATGTGTCCGAACGCCATAAAGGGTTCGCCAAGGACGACAAACATGACGTCGCGAATGCGCTATTGGGCCAATATGTCGGGCTCAAGGTTCTTGCGCGCGCAGGCGGGGCAATCGGTATTCTAGAAGGTGCAGATCGCCACGCACGGCTCATTCTTTCGGCGCAAGCTGGTTAGCCAATCGTCCCGAGGTTCTTTCCGATCTGACCTCGGTGCAGCAGAAGATGATCCAAAATCACGCAGGCCATCATTGCTTCGCCAACGGGCACGGCGCGGATGCCAACGCAGGGATCATGCCGGCCTTTGGTGATGATCTCGGTATTTTCGCCAGTCTTGGTGATGGTCTTGCGTGTGGTCAGAATACTAGACGTCGGCTTAACTGCAAAGCGGACGACAACGTCTTGGCCTGTGCTGATCCCGCCCAGAATGCCGCCTGAATGGTTGGATGAATAAACGGGGCCATCCGGGCCCATGCTCATCTCGTCCGCGTTAAGCTCTCCGGTCAGCATTGCGGCAGACATGCCTTCGCCGATCTCAACACCCTTAACAGCATTGATACTCATCATTGCGGCGGCCAAATCGGTATCAAGCTTGCCGTAGACCGGCGCACCGATGCCGGCCGGCACGCCTCGCGCAGTGACTTCGATAATTGCGCCAACGCTGCTGCCTGATTTGCGCAAACCATCTAGGTATGCGGCCCAATCTGTTGCGGCCTTAGCATCTGGCACCCAAAAAGGGTTCTCGTTGATCTGGTCCCAATCAAAGGCCGCGCGGTCAATCTGATGTGGTCCCATCTGGACCATGTAGCCGGTGATTTCGACGTTAGGGGCAATCGCCTTGATCGCTTCGCGTGCCAGCCCGCCTGCCGCAACCCGCGACGCCGTCTCGCGGGCTGAAGACCTTCCGCCGCCGCGGTAGTCGCGAATACCGTATTTCTGGAAATAGGTGATGTCGGCGTGGCCGGGGCGAAATTTCTCTTTGATATCCCCGTAATCTTTGGAGCGTTGATCGGTGTTCTCAATCATCAGCTGGATTGGCGTGCCTGTGGTGACGCCTTCAAAGGTACCTGACAAAATGCGCACTTCATCGGCTTCTCGCCGCTGAGTGGTGTATTTGTTTTGCCCAGGTTTACGCTTGTCGAGCCACTGCTGGATCATACCTTCATCAATCGGCACGCCCGGCGGACAGCCATCGACGGTGGCCCCCAGAGCCGGCCCGTGGCTTTCGCCCCAAGTGGTCACGCGGAAAAGATGGCCAAAGCTGTTGATCGACATAGGCTAAGCTCCTTTGATCTCTTCCATTAACGAGGTGGGGGCCATGCCTCAAGGGATTATCCCTTGCCTCCTCGTGGTGCGCGTCCTACATCTCTCCATACCTCGGGGGGCTGTAAAGCTGAGATGCGAATGATCGCGGACCCGTTGAACCTGAACCGGTTAACACCGGCGGAGGGAAGGTCTGGACATCTATCCAACGCTTTCTGACGCCGCAACTTGGAGGATGCTATGAAGTATCTTACGTTTGCTGCTGCCACTTTGTGCACAACTGCCGCGCTGGCAGAGACACCTGTTTTGACTGTCTATGCGGGGGACTACTTTACCTCCGAATGGGGCCCCGGCCCCGTCATCGAAGCGGGATTCGAAGAATTCTGCGACTGTGATCTGCAATTTGCTACGGGTGATCTATTGCCGCGCTTGTTGCTTGAGGGAACACGGACCAAGGCGGACGTGGTGATCGGCCTGACGTCTGACGTGACGGCCAAAGCCCGCGCAACGGGCCTGTTTGCGCCGCATGGGCAAGACAACGATGCCCTGACACTCCCGATTGCTTGGTCGGATGATACGTTCTTGCCATTCAATTACGGTCACACCGCGTTTATTTATAACGAGACCCGGATGGACACGCCGCCTGCCAGCTTTGCGGATCTATTGGAGATGCCTGATGACGTCAAAATCGTCATTCAAGATCCACGGACTTCGATCTCCGGTCTGGCGCTCGTGCTGTGGGTAGAGGCGATTTACGGCGATGAAGCTAAGGCAACTTGGGAAAAGTTGGCTCCGAAGATTTTGACCGTCACCAAGGATTGGTCGTCGAGCTACGGCATGTTTACGGACGGCGAAGCAGACATGGTGCTCAGCTACACAACGTCGCCCGCGTACCACATGTTCGCCGAAGAAGATTTCACCAAAAAGGCTGCGATCTTTCCTGAGGGACATTACTTCATGGTCGAAACCGTGGCCAAGATTGCCCAGACTGAACAGCCCGAACTCGCGGATGCTTTCATGGCGTATGTGATGTCTGAGAATTTCCAGACAGTTATTCCGACCGCCAATTGGTCCCTGCCGTCAGCTTTGCCACAAGACCAGTGGCCTGAAGGTTGGAATGAGCTTCCGTTGCCAGAAAAAGTGCTTTTCTACGATGAGACACAGGCAGCCGCCCTACAAGAAAAGGCGATTGAGGCATGGCGCAGCGCCCTGACGCAGTAACCCGTCGCTTTGGAATCGCCGCCGCTTTTTTAGTGGTGGCGGCGATTGTGCTGGCGTGCGTTGGGATTGCGACCCGGGTCGAGGCGGGCAGCATGCTTGGCCCCGGTGACTGGGCCGCGATCAGGTTTACAATTGTGCAATCCGCGCTGTCGGCCGTTTTTTCGGTGGTTCTGGCGATCCCGCTTGCACGTGCCTTGGCGCGGCGACGGTTTGTTGGTCGCGATGCATTGGTAATGTTGCTGGGTGCACCTTTTATCCTACCTGTCATTGTGGCCGTGTTGGGGTTGGTGACAGTGTTTGGCCGTTCAGGTTGGGTGAATGTTGCGCTGGGTACCATCGGCTTGCCGGGTGTGTCCGTTTATGGGCTACACGGGGTTGTGTTGGCGCATGTGTTCTTCAATCTACCGCTTGCGACCCGGCTTTTGCTGCAAGGGTGGGCGGCTATTCCATCCGAGCGGTTTCGCCTTACCGCGCAGTTGCGGCTAAGCCCGCGCGCTGTGTTTCGTGCAGTCGAAGGTCCGATGCTACGGCAAGTGGTGCCGGGTGCGTTGGCGTTGGTTTTTGTGATCTGCTTGACCAGCTTTGCGGTGGCTCTGACGTTGGGTGGTGGCCCGAAGGCGACAACAATCGAGCTTGCGATTTACCAAGCGTTCAAATTTGATTTCGATCTTGGTCGTGCCGCGCGCTTGTCTGTGGTGCAATTGGTTATGGCCGGGGGCATTGCGCTTTTGGCATTGCGGCTGGTGCCGACCATCAGAGTTGGCGGTGGTTTGGATCGCGCCCGTCGGCGTTGGGATGCGCCCCAAGGCTGGCGGCGATGGTCGGATTCTGGAGTGATTGCGCTGGGCGCTGGGTTTCTGCTGCTGCCATTGGCCGCGGTTGTGCTGCGCGGTGTTGCGGGTCTGCCGCAGATGCCGGGGCAGGTCTATCAGGCGGTCTGGGTGTCGCTTGGAGTTTCGGTAGGGAGCATCCTGGTCATGCTGGCCTTGGCGTTACCTATGGCGGGATTGATTGCTGGCCGTTCGCGCGGCGGGATCGAGGCCGTAGGGTTATTGGGTTTGTCCGCATCGCCCCTGATGATTGGCACAGGCTGGTTCATTCTGATCAACCCGGTGGCGGATCCACGCCTTTTTGCACTGCCCGTAACGATGATCGTCAACGCGATGATGTCGCTGCCATTTGCATTGCGTATCTTGGTGCCGCCAATGCGCGATACGCTGCAAGTATACGGACGGCTTAGCAACGTTTTAGGGATGCGGGGCTGGCCGCTGTGGCGCTGGCTGATCCTGCCACGGCTCCGCGCTCAGATAGGGTTTGCTGCTGGGCTGACCGGCGCACTCTCAATGGGCGATCTAGGTGTGATCGCGCTTTTTGCAGATCAAGACCGGGTCACACTGCCTTTGCAGATGTACCGTTTGATGGGGGCTTACCGGATGGAAGCGGCCGCGGGCGCGGCGTTGTTGTTGCTGGCGCTGAGCCTTGGGATATTCTGGATATGTGACAAAGGAGGGCGCTGGAATGCTGACACTTGATAATGCGGTCATCGCGCAAGGCGACTTTGAGATGCATGCAAATTTGACGCTGGAAGCGGGGCGCAAATATGCCGTGATCGGGCCGTCAGGCGCTGGAAAATCGACTTTGCTGAATGCGGTTTGCGGGTTTGTCACGCTGAGTGTTGGCCGTCTGCTTTGGCAAGGCCAAGACATTACCGATGCGCCGCCGGGTGCGCGTAAGATGACAATGCTGTTTCAGGATAATAATCTGTTTCCCCACTTAACTGTGGCGCAGAATGTCGGCCTTGGTATTCGTCCTGACATGCGGTTGAGTGCTGCGGATCGTGACCAAATTGAAGGTGCTTTGGCGCGTGTCGGTCTTGATGGATATGCAGACACCCGCCCTGGTAATTTATCCGGTGGCCAGCAGAGCCGAGCGGCTTTGGCGCGGGTGTTGGTTCAGGCGCACCCGCTGGTGTTGCTGGATGAACCGTTCGCGGCCCTGGGGCCGGCGTTGCGCAATGAAATGCTTGATCTGGTCAGTGACCTTGTGACCGAAACGGGGGCGTCGTTGTTGATGGTGACCCACGCGCCCGAAGATGTGCGGCGCATTTCGGATGAAGTGATCTTTGTCGAGGGTGGTCGCGCCAATGCGCCACAAGCAGCGGCAGGTCTGATGGAAAACCCGCCGCCGGAATTGCGTGCCTACTTAGGCTGATTGGAGAGCCGGCTTGGTCATTGCCAAGGCCGCCGCTGCAGCCTCGCGGCCCTTTTCAACGAAATTCGCACGGTAGATGGCGTTGTGATGCGCGGTTTCTTGATATTGGTGCGGCGTTAACGAAACTGACAGCACTGGCACCCCGGTATCAAGGCCCACGCGCATCAACCCATCAACCACAGCGGCCGCAACGAAGTCATGTCTGTAGATGCCGCCATCCACGACAAACGCTGCGCAGATGATGGTTGTGTAGCGCCCGGTGCGCGCCAACTCTTGGGCCTTCAAGGGCATCTCAAATGCCCCGGGGACATCAAAGTTGTCAATTTGTGATGTCGGTATCAGTTCCGTAAATCCATCCAACGCGCGGTCGACAATATCAGCGTGCCAACGTGCTTTAATGAATGCGTAACGGGCGGGGGCGCAATTGCCATGTGTCATATTTGATCTCCTTTAGGTTCGACACGTCCACCCAAGGCGATCACGTCCCTTGGCTGCCCCCAAAAGGGCAATCATGGGTCGCATTCTCTTCCATCCGGACTATGACCGTCGGCTCTGGCATCTCACCAGATCTGCTGACCAAGCGTCCCTCGTTAGAGGAGCACGTTGCGCTCGCGGGCTCGTGGGGCAAGCCCACATACCGCCGGTGGGGAATTTCACCCCGCCCTGAGAATACCGCGAGATTGCCAAGGAGCAGGGTGGTCTGCAATAGAGAAAGACTGAAGAGGAGAGCAAAGATGCACCCTAACCCGATCTTTCATACTGCTGATGCCGCAAAGAACCTGGGTTTTGCGCGTGAGCGTGGCTTTGGTGTGCTGGCCGTGCAAGGCGAAGGCGCGCCGATGCTGAGCCATGTACCGTTTCTGCTGAACACCTTGGGCGACAGCATTGATTTGCATCTGGTGCGCTCCAACCCCATCGCGCGGGCGTTAAAGGTACCGTTGCAGGCGACGATAGTTGTGTCTGGGCCCGATAGTTATGTCTCGCCGGATTGGTACGGCGTCCCCGATCAAGTTCCGACATGGAACTACGTTGCGGTTCATTTGACCGGAACACTCAGCCGATTGCCACAAGATACCATGCGGGAGATGCTGGACTGGCAATCAGCGGCGATTGAAGAACAATTGTTGCCCAAGACGCCTTGGAAGACTGACAAGATGACGCCTGAGGTGTTGGAAAGTATGATGCGGATGATCGTGCCGTGCCGCATGCAGGTCACCGGTGTCGACGGAACTTGGAAGCTCAGCCAAAACAAGGCAGACGAAGTGCGATTGGCGGCTACTGATCAGATGGAAGGGTATGGCATCGGATCAGAGCCGCGCATTGTGGCCGCTTTGATGCGCGGTGTGGCCCCGCGCGATTGAGTGGCCATTGCGCGCAGGGGCAGGGCAGGGAATACTGTCCGCAACCCTGCAGGAGTACACCCCCATGAAGCTGTTCCATTCGCCCGCCTCACCCTTTGTCCGCAAAGTTGATGTGATGTTGCATGAATTAGGTAAAACCGATGCTGTGGAGCTTGTGTCGGTGCAAACCACGGCGTTGTCGTCTGCCGATGCGCTGATTGCGACGAATCCGCTTGCCAAAATACCAGCGCTGGAACGGCCCAATGGTGCGACACTTTATGACAGCCGGGTCATCACCGCGTATCTCAACGATCTTTTCGACGGGAACCTTTATCCGCAGGGCCAGCGAAAGTGGGAAACCCTAACGCTAGAAGCGACCGGCGATGGAATTATGGAATCAGCGGTCTCCATGACCTACGAAATACGTCTGCGCGACGAAGCAGAGCAGTCGAGCGCGTGGATCGAAGCACAGTGGGGCAAGGCCTCGCGCGCTATCGCCGCAATCAATGCACGCTGGATGAGCCACCTCGAAGCGCCGCTTGATATGGCGCAGATTTCTGTCGCATGCGCATTGGGTTACGTGGATTTCCGTCATGAGGCACGCAACTGGCGTCAAGGAAACGACACACTGGCCACGTGGTTCGAGAAATTCGAATCGCGACCCTCAATGATGGCAACAATGCCACCCAAAGCCTAAAAATGCGAAGTTTGAGCTGTATTTCCGTTTGAAAAACAACCCCTGCGACGGTTTGCACGCCCAAGACATCTGGACGCGCGCGGCCCATGCCGGTAGACACCGTTGAACTAAGGTGACTTTTCAGGGTCGCCGCAATGGCTATTGGCCGTTTAACGCCCAAGATTTGGAGAAAATCCCGTGTCTCAAGCAGAAGATCATTCAGAAAGCCGGAGGGATTTCCTCTATTACGCGACAGCGGGAACGGGTGCCGTTGCTGTTGGCGCGGCAGTTTGGCCTTTGGTTAACCAGATGAACCCCTCTTCCGACGTTGAAGCGCTGTCTTCGATCCGCGTAGACATTTCGGGTGTTGAAGAAGGTACGCAACTGACCGTGAAGTGGCTGGGTAAGCCGGTTTTCATGCGTCGTCGTACAGAAGCAGAGATCGAAGAGGCCCGCGCAGTAGATATTTCCGAGCTGCCCGATCAGAACGCTGAGAATGAAAATATTTCCGGTGATGCACCGGCGACCGACGCCAACCGCGCCCTTGATGAAAGCGGCGAGTGGTTGGTGATGATGGGCGTTTGTACCCACCTGGGCTGCGTGCCGTTGGGCGATGCAGGCGATTTTGATGGTTGGTTCTGCCCATGTCACGGTTCACACTACGATACTGCTGGCCGTATTCGCAAAGGGCCTGCACCGCGCAACCTGCCGGTTCCGATTGCTGCATTCGTGGATGAATCCACGATCAAACTGGGTTAAGGGAGAGCTTTTATGTCTGGTATTCCTCACGACCATTACGAGCCGAAGTCATCCGGCGAAAAGTGGATCCATAGCCGTTTGCCGATCGTAGGTCTGCTCTATGACACGCTGATGATCCCAACCCCCAAGAACCTCAACTGGATGTGGATCTGGGGAATTGTCCTGACGTTCTGTTTGGTAATGCAAATCGCGACCGGCATCGTGCTGGCCATGCATTACACGCCGCATGTCGATCTGGCGTTCTCAAGCGTCGAGCACATCATGCGCAACGTGCGCGGTGGTTATATGCTGCGGTATATGCACGCCAACGGGGCCTCGCTGTTCTTTGTCGCAGTTTATGCGCACATCTTTCGGGGCCTGTATTATGGCTCTTATAAAGCACCCCGCGAGATCACGTGGATTATCGGGATGCTCATCTACCTGATGATGATGGCAACCGGCTTTATGGGTTACGTTCTGCCATGGGGTCAGATGTCCTTCTGGGGTGCCACCGTTATTACTGGTCTCTTTGGCGCGATCCCGTTCATCGGTGAAAGCTTGCAGACGTTGCTTCTGGGCGGCCCTGCCGTTGATAACGCCACGCTGAACCGCTTTTTCTCACTGCATTATCTACTACCCTTCGTAATCGCGGGGCTCGTGGTTCTTCACATTTGGGCTTTCCATTCTACGGGCAACAACAACCCGACGGGTGTGCCAGTTCGAACGAAATCCAAAGAAGAAGCACAAAAAGATACCCTGCCATTTTGGCCTTATTTTGTGATCAAGGACCTGTTTGCGCTGGCTGTGATTTTGTTGGTGTTCTTTGCGATCGTTGGCTTTATGCCAAACTATCTGGGACACCCGGACAACTACATTGAAGCAAACCCGCTGGTGACCCCTGCACACATCGTTCCTGAATGGTACTTCTTGCCATTCTACGCGATCTTGCGCGCGTTCACTTCCGAAGTTTGGGTGGTGCAGATCGCGTCCTTTGTGACCGGCGGCATCATTGACGCTAAGTTCTTTGGCGTGTTGGCAATGTTTGGCGCGATTGCAGTGATGGCGCTGGTGCCGTGGTTGGATACATCCAGCGTACGCTCTGGACGCTACCGCCCAATGTTCAAATGGTGGTTTGCTCTGCTGGTGGTGGATTTCTTTGCACTGATGTGGCTGGGTGCTATGCCCGCGGAAGAGCCTTATGCGAGCTTCTCTTTGATCGCGTCGGCCTATTGGTTCGGATATTTCTTGGTGATCTTGCCGTTGCTCGGCGCGATTGAGAAACCGTCGCCGCAACCGGAGACTATTGAGGCCGATTTTGACGCGAAGCACGCGTCAAAGGCTGGCGGCACCAAGACGATTGTGAACCCGGCGGAGTAAACGGACATGAAAATGATGAAAAAACACATCCTTGCCGCCGCTATGGCCGTAGCAATCGCTCCGACTGCATTTGCAGCCGGTGGGAGCTCTGGGCATATTGAGAACATCGATTTCTCATTCGATGGTCCATTTGGCTCATACGACACCAACCAGCTGCAGCGCGGCCTTCAGATTTACACAGAGGTCTGCTCTGCCTGTCACGGTCTGAAGTTTGTGGCGTTGCGGACGCTTGGATCTGAAAGCGGCCCCGCGCTGCCAGAAGACCAAGTGATCGAGTACTCCAAGCAATGGGATATTTTCGATGCTGAGTTGGATGACACCCGTGAAGGTACGCCTGTAGACCATTTCCCTGAATCGGGATTGGAAGATGCACCTGACCTGTCACTGATGGCCAAAAAGCGCGCTGGTTTTCACGGCCCTTACGGCCTTGGCATCAACCAGTTCTTCAAAGGTATTGGTGGGGCTGAGTACATTGCTGCTCTGCTTTCTGGCTATACCGGTGAGGAAAAAGAGGAGGCGGGGACAACCTTTTATGAGAACTCCGTCTTTGGTTGGATCTCAATGGCGCCACCGCTTTATGATGAGCAGGTTGAGTTTGCTGATGGCCACGCAAACGACGTTCACCACATGGCAGAAGACGTTTCAGCCTTTTTGATGTGGACGGCCGAACCGAAAATGGCAGCAAGAAAACAGGCTGGTTTTACAGGTGTTATCTTGCTGACGCTTTTGTCTGTGCTTCTTTATCTGACCAACAAGCGTCTTTGGGCACCGATCAAGCACAAAGAGGACTAATACCTGTCAATGCCCACCTCGAGTGGCGGGCGTTGCTTCGATTGAAATGAAGGCGCTGCGGTTTTTTGTCCGCAATGAAAGACCGTAGCGCCCCACCATCCCTTTTCGATATGCCGATGATGTCGTGTTCAAACATCCAGACATCAGGCGACAGATCAAAGCTCCCCATCAGATTATGAATGTTTGCCCGATGTTGTCAGGGCTATGTATTGATAAACGCACAGTGATCTTGTGGTTTGTGTCGATCTGCGGCGGTATTATTTCCAAAGCTGCAGGAAATCCCAGAGTTTGCACGCCCAATTCACCCTATTGTTCACAGAAGAATGGGTAATCAAATCACCCTGCAATGGTGCATCTGTTCTCCGAAAAAAATTATATTCAACAAGTTCCTTAAACATCTGCAGTTAGCATAAATTGATTGCATAGAGCGTTTGACTGATTGTGGCCTTGTTGGAAATTATTTTTCTTCCAAGTGTTTGAGAAGGCCATCATTCGCAATGCATCGGAAGGTCTGTCCAATACATCCCATTGGCTGACAGTGCTTTGCAGTGAAGAGTACGGACCGCACAGTCTGCCCTGTGCGGTCCTTTTTTTAAGAACCAGATTTGTATAGTCTGGATTGTTACGTGAGGTTTAACCAGTGAACTATTTTCAAGATCCATCTGTCTCAGATTGCTGGGATTCAGCCAGAAAACAACATTCAGTTTCACTATCTGAGAACTCGATTCCTGATCGAGTTGCAATAAGGCGCGTCTATTTGAAGCGCGTCATAATCACTGCGATCACCGGTATGATTATTCTGAAAGCAATGACTTGATGGGTAAGGGTTGAATCCGGCCCCATCAAAGAACACGTCAAACGCATTTCGAGACAACAAGACGTTGCCCAGTTCGATTACTAACGAAGCTATTTGTGAGTACCCAATGTTACAGACTATTGACGACGATCAGTTACTAGAAAATGTAATGATGAAGCTGGATTCTAGCGAGGTTGCGACGAAACGCCCTCGGCCGCAACGCGACGCGTTATCTTGGACATTACCAGGATTTGTAGCGGGTGCACGCGTTGCCACGTCGTTCGGAAATCTACCCATCGAGGCACTGCGCCTTCGCGACCCGGTAAGAACCATTTCGGGTGATTACCTGCCCGTGAAGTGGATTGATAAAATCCAGCTTGATACGAAATTCCTGTCGCTACACCCAGAAGCAAACCCCATTTTTATTCCGCAAGGTTCACTTGCCCCAATGGCCCCCAACAGCGATATTTTGGTGTCGCCGGTTCAGAATCTCAAATTGCCCAAACATACGAGCGGAACACCGGCAATTTCTGCGCAGTCCATTGTCGGCCGGGGCAATATCGCCAGGAAGTCGCAGCAAAATCTAACGTACTATCTCTTCCATTGCGGCGAAGATACTTCAATAAGCATCGATGGGCTCTGGTTCGAAATCCTGCACAAATAAGCAAAGTGTGATCGTTCCTTTGTGGGTGAATTCAGCAGACTGGAAAACTGAATATCAGTGGGCCGTTAATGGCACCGCTGTTTCGAACGTTTGCGAGAGCAATCCTGACATCCAACCACCCAAAAGATTGTTGTCTGAATAGATAGGGCACCAGTTGACGCAGAATGGGTCAGTCAACGAACCACGTTTTGCGCTAAGGTCTGCAGCACCTTCAAAAACACTAAACCGCATCTCAAAGGTGGCGTCATAATCTGCGCGCGTGCGAAGCGTATCGGTGGGGCTGGCAAAGAATTTTTCACCTTAGATGATGTCCGTGCCATTAAGCCACAAAGCTTGAAGCGCGTGCTGCAAATCATCATCAGATAAATCTGCTGTTGCTGATCTCGTGATCTTCGCTGCATGCCGATCTTCCCTGGAAGTGTTCGATCCGCCTGCCAGGTCAGACCACAGAAACTAGCGCAGGAGGTGTGTTGGTCTTATTGGTGGGAGTGAGTTAGACTGATGTCATCTATTGGGTTATGCGGCCCGATATTGTTGATATTTTAAAAATCTAGGAGGTTCTCTATGAATGTGCTCGCAAAAACCACCGCTGTTTCATTCATTTGTCTGCTTGCGGCCTGTGAAAACTCCGGTGCCAACTATACACCCGTAATCGACGGTGCGGTTGGCCCGAACTACAACTCAGATCTTGCACAATGTCAGGGTTTGGCTGCGTCTCAGGCTTCGATAGATGGTAGCACAGGCCGCGATGTTGCTACAGGTGCAGGTGTTGCTGCAGCGTCGTCAGTTATTATCAATGACAATAGCAGCAATCTTGGTGAAGCGGCTGCAGTCGGGGCATTGGTCGGTTTGACGGGCAACGCACTGAAGAAAAACGCCGACCGAGAGGCCATCGTGAAGAACTGTATGCGCGGACGTGGCTATAACGTCGTAGGCTAATATTTAACCTTAGCCCTGCTTCGGAACTTAGTTTGGCTTTGCAATATAATGGGTTCGACCAGAAATGGCCGGACCCATTCTTGCCATTTGCTTGAGGGTTAAAGTGCACACAACTAAGTGAGGCCGTTTGAAAAATGGGGTGTCTTGCCCCCGGACTTAGCTACCACAACGGCGGTCCATCCTTTAACATCAAGCTCGAATCAAGCGTAATAGCCGCACGCTTTGGGATGTTCGTTCAACTTTCAATTACCTGAGCTATTTTCGACGAACACGCTATTGCGAAGGGCCGGGGCGCGGTTTGCCACGGTAAAATTGCGTCACAGGCAGAGCGATTTCAGTCTCATCGTAGACGCCCAATACGACCCCAAGCCCGCCCGATCCACTGCCCTTCGCAAGGATTTCAGCATCGCTTTTTGTGGTCCTTTGGGATTGCCGGATTGCCCAATTTGCGAGCCGATCGTACATCAACTTGATGATGTCGCAGTGATCAGGACTGTCCCAAAGGTCGACGAGTTCATCGGGGTCGTTTTGCAGGTCGAAAAGCTGGCAGCGCAGACCTTCGGCATGCATGAATTTCCAATTTGCGTCTGCCACCATAAAGAGCCGTGCCTGACTAGGTGTCGCAGCTAACATCGATGCCTCGGCCTTTTGGGAATAGTCATATTCGCTGATCGCAAAATCACGCCAATCTGGGGTTTCGCCGTGAAGCCATGGCTTTAGCGACCGCCCCTCAAGGATATGCGGCTTGGCTTCGCCGCCTGCGTAATCAAGAAAAGTAGGGGCAAGATCAATGGCCTCAACTAGTTCATCACAAACGGTGCCGCGTGTACCGTCAGCGGCCTTTGAAGGATCTCGGATAATAAGCGGCACTTTGACCGAAGGCTCGTGAAACAGGTCTTTTTCACCCATCCAATGATCGCCCAGATAATCACCGTGGTCTGATGTCACGACAATCAGTGTGTCGTCCCAGCGCCCGTTGTCTTTAAGCCACTGAAAAAGCCTGCCCATCTGGTCATCACATTGCTTGATCAAGCCCATGTAGGCCGGGATCACCGCTTCGCGGACCTCGTTTCGGCTAAAGGCCTTGCCAACGCGCCCCTCCATGAAGGCCTTGTAAACCGGATGCGCCTCTTGCTGTTCGCGGGGGTCGCGGACAACAGGGATCACGTGCTCAGGGCCGTACACATCGTTGTACGGAGCAGGCGCGATATAGGGCCAGTGCGGTTTGATATAGCTCAGGTGCAAACACCATGGCGTGTCGTCAGCCTGAGCCATAAATTCGATCGCGCGGCTGGTCATGTACGGCGTTTCGGAATCGTCGTTTTCAACCACAGCAGCTTTGCGGGAGTTTTTAAGAAACCATCCAGAGGCCATTTCTTCGGGGTCATCTTTGTTGCGACCAGAGTTAGCATAATCATGCCATGGATTGGCGGAATCGTAGCCTTTGTCGCGCAGATATGTGTTGTAAGTTTCGGCACCTTTAGGATCATAGAAACCGTCTGGTCCCTCGGGGCGCATCCCGTCGTCGCGTTCCCAAACGTCAAAGCCACATTGCTCGACCCGCGCTCCAATAACTGTATCGCGAGGAATGCCGAGGCGCTCCATGCCTTCGTCATCTGCCTTCATATGCGTTTTGCCGACCAGCCAGCAATCCATACCAGCATCCCGTAGGTGATCACCCATGGTGCGTTCACCAACCTTAAGCGGTACGCGGTTCCAGGTGGCCCCATGCGAATGCACGTAACGTCCGGTGTAAAAGCTCATCCGGGAGGACCCACAGATCGGTGACTGCACATATGTCCGCGAGAAGCGCACGCCCTCAGCGGCGAGCGCATCAATGTTTGGCGTATGCAAATGCGGATGCCCTGCGCAGCTAAGATAATCCCAACGTAGTTGGTCAAACATGATGAAAAGGACGTTCTTGGGTTTGGTCATAGGTCTACACCAGCTTCATTGTTTTTGAGCGCGAGCAGTTTTCATGTTCAGATATGGCCCCGCGTTAAATATGTTGATCGTTCATTTGGCATAAAACCTGCATCATTGCGTAGGCTTATGCCAGCCTTTCGACGATTTTTCAGAGCCTCGAAGCCGGGGGTCCTTAACGAGTAGGCAGGCGATCGTATCCATCGTCGTGCCATTCGCTAGTGCACAGACAAAACCCACATGTACCACCTGATGGCTGAGCGTGAAGAATTTCTAATGTATCGCTCGGCGCAAGAAATCTGGCAATGGACGTAAGTTCGGGTATGAGAGGGTGATCCGTTTCCATTGGCATTGCTCGATCATGGGCTTGTTATTGGGTCGGTCGAAATACGCCAGCCCAAGGAGGGCACCATGTCCAACGCATTCACCCGCACCGGCCTCTTTGGGCAACTGTTTCAAGATGGCGAAGTCGCAGATGCGTTTTCAGCTGAGATTTTCGTCTCCCGCATGATCACGTTCGAGCGGGCTTGGACCCAAGCCTTGGCCCGTGTCGGAGTTGTTGATCAGGCTTCGGAAAGCGCCGCCCTTGCTGCGATTGACGCGTTCACGCCAGATTTCTCAGGGCTATCTGCGGCAAGCGATGTGGACGGACTGCCGCTGCCCAATCTGGTGAGCCAGTTGCGCGCTGGAATGCCAGAGCCAGTACAGAAAGCGGTTCATACCGGCACCACCAGCCAGGACGTGATCGACACTGCGATGATCATGACATGTCAGCATTTGCTTTCGGTCTTCGCGGCAAGGGGGGCTGCGATATTGGTGCAGCTTGATGGTTTGGATGACGCATTTGGCAACAACGCGATGATGGGGCGTACCCGGATGCAGGCTGCGTTACCGATTACGGTTCATGACCGACTGCGCATCTGGCGCGGCCCATTGGCCCAGCAGCTTCACGCACTGACCGTTCTTATCGAACAAAGTCGGGTCCTCCAGGCTGGGGGAGCTGTTGGGTTGCGAGATAAACCGCAGGCACAGGCTGATGCGGTCGCTACGCATGTGGCTGATACGCTTGGCCTGAAAGTGGTGCCTCTTTGGCATGCGGACCGCAGCGCCATCCTTGATCTAGGAAACTGGCTTGTGAAAACAGCTGGGCTGTTGGGAAAGCTCGGTCAGGACATCGCGCTGATGGCGCAGCAGGGTGTAGACGAAGTAGCCCTTGAAGGTGCAGGGGGATCGTCTGCGATGCCGCATAAACAGAACCCCATTCGCGCAGAGGCACTAGTAACGTTGGGCCGGTTCGTCGCGGGACAGCAGGGCGTTTTGGGGCAATCCATGATCCACGAGCAGGAACGTTCCGGTGCTGCTTGGGCGTTGGAGTGGATGACGCTCCCGTTGATGTTTGAAGCAACGGGCGCATCGCTCAATAATGCCGCGGTGTTGCTGTCGCAGATCCGTCGTCTTGGCGGTTCGGCAGGTTAAGCGGGGGATACTACTGCCTTTAGATTAGCTTGGCGCGCCGTCTCCACAAAAAGGGAGAGCTGGGTCATGTTGACCTGTCGGGCGTGTGTGCTTTCCAAAATGGAAATCAACGTAGATGAATCAACAATTTACATGGTTTTATACACGGCATAACCTTGCGACAACAGATTTGAGGACACCATGAAAACACAGGTCGCTATCATCGGCGGCGGTCCATCGGGCCTTTTGCTTTCGCAACTTTTGCATGTGCGCGGTATCGACAGCATCGTTTTGGAGCGCAAGACTAAGGACTATGTGCTTGGCCGTATTCGCGCCGGTGTGTTGGAGCGTGGCCTGGTCGGCCTGATGGAAGAAGCGGGGTGTGCAGATCGGATGCATGCCGAAGGTTTTCCCCACGACGGCACGCTTGTGTCCTACGGAGACGAGATGTTTCGCGTCGATTTCACCAAGCACGCTGGCGAACATGTGATGATCTACGGCCAGACCGAAGTGACACGGGATTTGTACGACGCGCGTGAAAAAGCGAACGGCCTGATTGAATTCAATGTCGAGAACGTTGTGATCCATGACGCGGATAGCGATAGCCCGCACTTAACCTACAATGTTGATGGTGATGCACGGCGCATCGATTGTGACTTTGTTGCGGGCTGTGACGGGTTCCATGGGGTCAGCCGTCAAACGATCCCTCTGGATGTGCGAAAGGAATACGAGAAGCTCTATCCGTTTGGTTGGCTGGGCATTCTGAGCGAAACGCCACCCGTGAATCATGAGCTGATTTATGCGAATTCTGAACGTGGGTTTGCCTTGTGCTCTATGCGCAATGACAAGCTGAGCCGCTATTATATCCAATGCTCGTTGAGTGACAGTCCTGACGACTGGACCGATGAGGCGTTCTGGGCAGAGCTTAAACGGCGCCTCCCGAAAGAGCAGGCGGATAGCTTGGTAACAGGGCCCTCGATTGAGAAATCCATCGCACCCCTGCGGTCATTTGTGACCGAACCGATGCGCTGGGGTCGCTTATTTTTGTGCGGTGATGCTGCCCATATTGTACCGCCTACGGGTGCCAAAGGCCTCAACACTGCGGCGTCAGATGTGCACTACCTCTACAATGGGTTGCGCGATTATTATGAAAATGGGTCTGAGGCCGGGATCGATGGGTACTCCGAAAAGGCGCTCGCCCGTGTCTGGAAGGCCGAGCGGTTTTCCTGGTGGTTTTCATCGTTGATGCACCGCTACCCGGATCAATCTGAATTCGATATCAAGATGCAGGTTGCGGAGCTGGAATTCCTGCGCTCCAGTGACGCGGCACAAAAAGCGATGGCAGAGAACTATGTTGGTCTGCCCTATTGATGCGGGTATCGAAACCAAACGGCAGCGCGTAGCATAGGCGAATGGATGTTGCCCCCAGAGGACAGCTGCCAAACAGTGCGCTGGTAGAGTGTTCAATTTCGCGTGCCTTCGACGGGGCATGTTATGTGTCTTGTGTTGAAAACCCGGCGGCCGGTGCGGCCATTCTCTCGCCCTTTTTAAAGGAACACGCCAATGTCTGATCGATTTGATGCCGGAATGAAGGTGCGCCGTGAGGTGCTTGGGGATGCGCATGTTGACCGTGTCGAAGCGACGAAGATGCCATTTGACGCGCCATTCCAGACGATGATTACGGAGGGGGCTTGGGGCACGCTTTGGGCGGATGATACGATCTCAAGGCGCGATCGTTCCTTGCTGACGCTTTCGCTGTTGGCAGCAATGGGTAATTTCGACGAGATCCCGATGCACATACGAGCCTGTCGGAATACCGGTGCCAAACCCGAAGAGGTGCTGCAGGCATTTATGCATGTGGCTGTCTATGCCGGTGTGCCAAAGGCCAATCACGCGATTAGACTTGCGAAGGAGACCTACCGGGAAATGGGGGTGGAGATATGAGCAAAGCACCAACTATGGGCGGTTTTGTTCCGCGCGACCGGGATCGGCATCCAGCCGCCCTGACGCCACCTTACAAGACCTCCGTGAAGCGCAGCCCGCAGGCGGCACTATTGTCGTTCCCGACCACGTTGTCAGAAGAAACCGGCCCAGTCTTTGGCCACGAGATGTTAGGGGCGCTCGACAGTGATCTGATCCATAACTTCGCCAAATCGGGCGAATGCGCAATTGGCCCTCGGATCATTGTACATGGCCGGGTCATGGATGAGATGGGCCGCCCGGTGCCCGGCGCTCTGCTGGAGTTTTGGCAGGCGAATGCAGGTGGACGTTATCGCCACAGAAAGGAAAGCTATCTTGCCCCGCTTGATCCCAATTTTGGGGGCTGTGGGCGAACGATCACCGCTGAAGACGGTTCTTACGAGTTCCGCACAATCCAACCCGGTCCTTATCCTTGGCCCAACGGGATGAACGATTGGCGCCCGGCTCACATCCATTTTAGTGTCTTTGGTCATGGCTTTGCCCAGCGGTTGATTACTCAGATGTATTTTGAGGGCGATCCGCACATTTGGCTGTGCCCGATCGTGGATACGATTTCGACGCGCGAGGCAGTAGAGTCGCTGATTGCGCCGCTGGATATGAACAGAACTGTTCCGATGGACAGTCGCGCCTACAAATTTGACATCACGCTGCGTGGGCGGCGTCAGACCTTCTTTGAAAACCGGCTTGAGGGGCTTTGAATATGACACAGAAACTCAACGCTTTTTACGAATCCCCATCACAAACTGCCGGGCCATACGTGCATATCGGATGCACGCCGAATTTCGCTGGCATTGATATCTATGGCAGCGACCTGGGGGCCACGATGAAAACTGGCCCGGTCAAAGGCCAAGAGATTACCATCCGCGGCACCGTGTTTGACGGCATGAATGCCGCCTTAAAGGACGCAATGATTGAAATATGGCAGGCCGATGCAAATGGCCTGCACAACGCTGCCTCAGAGGTGTGCGGGGCTGCCGATGCGAATTTTACCGGCTGGGGGAGGTCCCCGGGCGACATGGACACGGGTGAGTTTGTTTTCGAGACGATAAAGCCAGGACGTGTGCCGTTCCCTGACGGCCGATTGCAGGCACCGCATGTTACGTTCTGGGTCGTTGCGCGGGGCATCAACATCGGTCTACATACCCGTATGTATTTCGCTGATGAAGCCGACGCGAATGCCAAAGACCCAATCTTGACCCGGATTGAACATCAAAACCGTATTCCAACCTTGCTTGCGCAGGCGGAAGGGGGCGGAACCTACCGTTTCGATATCCGCCTTCAAGGTGCAGGTGAAACCATCTTTTTTGACATATGAGGGCAGACCATGACCAAACCTTGCATCATTTGCGTCGCCATTACTGGGTCAGTTCCCACAAAGGAGAGCAATCCCGCAGTCCCGATCACCGTGACGGAGCAAATCGAAAGCACCCATGAGGCTTTTGAAGCTGGTGCCGCGATTGCCCATTGCCATGTGCGCAACGACGACCAGACGCCCTCCAGTGATCCGGAGAAATTCGCGCGTCTCAAAGAAGGTTTGGAAAAACACTGTCCTGGTATGATTGTGCAGTTCTCAACGGGTGGCCGTTCAGGGGCTGGCAATGAACGAGGCGGTATGCTGCCGCTGTCGCCCGATATGGCGTCACTCACTGTTGGGTCAAACAACTTTCCAACTCGCGTCTATGAGAACCCGCCGCAGTTGGTGGAATGGCTGGCGTCCGAAATGATCGAACATGACGTGAAGCCAGAAATCGAAGCCTTTGACCTCAGCCACATCCTCAAGGCCAAAGAAATGCACGACAATGGCCAGATCAAAGATACGCCGTATGTGCAGTTCGTGATGGGTGTGAAAAACGCCATGCCCGTCGACCGTGATGTGTTTGATTTTTACCTCAAGACGGTGCACCGCTTGTTTGGCGAGGATGCCCCATGGTGCGCCGCTGGGATCGGTGCCAAGCAGCTTGAGTTGAACGAATGGGCCATTTCAAATGGGGGCCATGCGCGGACAGGATTAGAAGACAACGTGCGTTTAGATCGCAACACGCTGGCCCCGTCCAACGCTGCGCTGGTCAAAATGGCGGCGGAAATCTGCGAGAAATACGCGCGCCCCGTGGCAAGCTGGCAGCAAGCGCGTGAAATTTTAGGCCTTCGAAAGGGTACAGCATGAACAAGATTTACGGGAGTGCGTCTTCGGCACTTGAAGGGCTTTTGCACGACGGGATGTTTATCGCGGCTGGTGGATTTGGGTTGTGCGGCATTCCTGAGTTGCTGTTGTCGGCGATCCGGGATGCGGGGACCAAGGATTTAACGTTTGCGTCCAACAATGCGGGGGTTGATGATTTTGGCATTGGGATCTTGCTGCAGACGCGTCAGGTCAAGAAAATGATCAGCTCTTATGTGGGCGAGAACGCGGAATTTATGCGCCAGTATCTCTCGGGCGAGCTCGAGTTGGAGTTCAACCCACAAGGCACGCTGGCTGAGCGGATGCGCGCGGGCGGCTGCGGCATTCCGGGGTTCTACACCAAGACCGGCGTCGGCACCGTGATCGCGGATGGCAAGGAAGTGAAGAACTGGGACGGCCAGGATTACATCCTCGAAGAGGGCATCTTTGCGGATCTGAGCATCATCAAGGCGTGGAAAGCCGACGCCACTGGCAACCTGATCTTTCGCAAGACGGCGCGCAACTTTAACCCGCCAGCGGCCATGTGCGGCAAGGTCTGTGTTGTTGAGGTCGAAGAGATTGTGCCCACCGGCACCTTTGACCCCGACCATATCCACCTGCCCGGCATCTATGTGCACCGCATCATTCAGGGGACACATGAAAAGCGCATTGAACAGCGCACCACCAGACCCAAGGGGGAGGACGTATAATGGCCGATGCACTCAAGGGCTGGGACCGCAACCAGATGGCGGCCCGCGCCGCCGAAGAGCTGAGCGATGGCATGTATGTGAACCTCGGGATCGGCATCCCGACGCTGGTGGCCAATTACGTCGGCGACAAGGACATCACGCTGCAGTCAGAGAACGGGATGCTTGGCATGGGCCCGTTCCCGATCGAGGGTGACGAAGACGCCGATCTGATCAATGCCGGCAAGCAGACCATCACCGAGCTGGACCGCACCGCTTATTTTGACAGCGCGACCAGCTTTGGCATGATCCGCGGCGGCAAGATCGCAGCGGCCATTCTGGGTGCAATGGAAGTGGCAGAAAATGGCGACCTCGCCAACTGGATGATCCCCGGCAAGCTGGTCAAAGGCATGGGCGGTGCGATGGATCTGGTCGCAGGCGTTGGCCGTGTGATCGTGGTGATGGACCACGCCAACAAGCACGGCGACAGCAAGGTCCTTAAGGCATGCACCCTGCCGCTGACCGGCGCGGGAGTTGTGGACCGGATCATCACAAACCTAGGCGTGCTCGACGTGGTGGAAGGCGGCCTGCGCATTGTGGAATGCGCCCAAGGCGTCACCGAAGCAGACCTGCGCGCCGCGACAGACGCGACACTGGTCTGAACACAACAAAACGGAACGCAGGGCCCAAAGACGGGGCCTGCGTTAGTTAGGTTGATGCAGGGTTGGTTCGGCCGGGGAAACGCTCAACGGTAATGCCCGCGCCTTCAAGTGCTGCACGAACGGACCGGGCAATTTCTACGGCAGTTGGCGTGTCTCCATGCAGGCAGATCGTGTCGATTGCAGCAGGAATTTGTTTGCCGCTTTCTGTGATGATTGCACCGGCCTGAACCATCTTAACCATACGCGCACCTGCTACCAGCGGATCATGGATCACTGCACCAGCTAGGGACCGGTCGACCAGTGTTGCATCATCATTGTAGGCGCGATCAGCAAATATTTCACCTGCCCAAGTGCAACCCAAAGCCTCGACGGCGTGCTGCTGCGCAGTTGCCGCCAACACCATGACAATCAAATTAGGTGCGACGGAAAGAGCTGCTTCATAACAATCACGCGCCAGCGTTTCGTCTTCTGAAGCCATGTTGGCCAGCGCACCGTGCAGCTTCAAATGCCGTACCTCTGCACCAATGCTCCGCGCCATGCCGGTACTGGCTGCAACCTGATAGCGGATCTGATTTTGCAGCGTCGCGCGTGGAACTGACATACGATTGCGCCCAAAACCAGCGAGGTCCATGAACCCGGGGTGCGCTCCGATCCCGACACCATTTTGATGCGCGATGGTCATTGTCGCGGCCATGGTGTCGGCGTCACCGGCATGCCCACCGCAGGCGACATTTGCCGAAGTAACGGTTTGCAATAGGCTCGCGTCATCGCCCATCGTCCACGGCCCAAAGCTTTCGCCCATATCGGCGTTCAGGTCTACACGGATCATATTTCAGTTCTCCTCGGCGAAAGGGTCAGCGGTGGCGGATATAGCGCCGCTGACCAATTGATAGCGCAACAAGTCCCGCATGGTGTGCGGGTCCCGCACAAGCGGGTAGATGCGTTGGGCCAACATTTTGCGCTCTGTGCTTGCCTGACGCTCTGCGGCTTCGGCCTCTCTGTGCGACACAAAAGAAAAGCACAAAGTTGCCCCCGCAGGTGCTTGGGCCACCCTATTCAAATCGCACGGGATCACCGTGCCAATCCGCGGGTAGCCTCCCGTGGTGCCGCATTCGCACATTAGGACATAGGGTGTGCCATCGCCGGTAATTTGGATGTCACCGGGCACGATAATTTCAGACAGGATGTTGAGTTGATCATTTGCAAAGAAGCCACCCTCGTCGCTGTCCATCCTAACGCCCATTCGGTTTGCCCGAGGGTCGCGGCGAAACTGGGTTTGGTTGAAACGGTCGCGAACGTCTTGCTCAAACAGATCGGTTTGCATGGATGCAACAACACGGATTTGACCCCCATCAAAGCGCTCTTCTTGTGGGAGGGCGTTGCCTGTGGTCTGAGATTTATCCTTGCCTATTGGCAGGGCATCTCCAAGAGCGATAGCCGCGCCAAGGCCCGCGCTGATATGGGTCGCTCGCGAACCCATTCTAACGGGGCCGTCGATGCCTCCGCCAACGTGAAGGTATCCATAAGTTCCCACACGCGCCCCCCCTATGACCAGTTTTGCGCCTGCAGGCAGTGCGTGGCTTGCGTTCCAGGTCAGGGGCGTTCCATCAATGCTTGCGGACATTGGCGCGCCAGTCAGGGCGATGCGGCTGTCGGTATCGCTGTGAAACGTCCCGCCCATGCCTACCATCTCAAGCGCGGCAAGTTCGCTCGATTGGCCGAGCAAAGCGGCACCTTCAAACAGAGCAGTTGTATCGGCGACACCGCTCTTGTTGAGGCCTTGTGACAGGTATCCCAATCGACCCTGATCCTGAATCGTGATTGAGGGTCCAGCAGATGTGACGTGGAGAGTACCGCTCATGTCAGGGCCTCTTGCTGCGCGCCACCGTTGCCAGATGTATCTTTGGCGGTGATTTTACGCAGTTCGTTGGCTGTGACGGCGGGAAAGCAAAGCTCGTCTCCCGGAGAGAGGGCAAAGGGCATTTCTGCCTCCGGTCGGAATGTCTGAAAGGCTGTCTGACCCACATGCCGCCAGCCGGTCGGCGATGCATTGGTGAACACGATCAACTGGCGGATTGCGACCACAAGAGCGCCGGGTGGTACGGATTTGGTTAGGGTTTGCTGGCGGGGGATGTTCCAGTGTTCTGGCAACTCGCCCATATAAGGCTGGCCCGGGGCAAATCCGATTGTAAGAACACGGACACGAGACGTGGAGAGTTCCTTGATTGCCTGCTCAGGGCTAACGCCTGCGGCCTCTGCAGCCTCTATCAATTGTGGCGCGAGGGCTTCGTCATAGGCGCAAGGAACCTGCCACAATGTTCGGCCTGCGGGGAGTGGTGCGTGAAACCAATCTTGCGCAGCGAGCAGAGCTTGTAGCTTTGCGGTCATCGCCTGTGGGGCGGTACGCGCCAAATCGACGGCAATAAAAGTTGAAACCAAAGAGGTGCTCGTTTCCGTGACTTCGGACCACTCAGCTGCCTGCAATGCGGCGCGAAAAGCGAGGGCTGCGCGGTTGGCAGGCTCGCTCACCTTTTCCGCAAATTGCACAAGCATACCGGACATTCCAACACTGCGGATTTGTGGAAAATCAGTCATGGGGCAAAGCCCAACGATAGAGACGGGGCAGCAGCAAGGGGGTGAGGTACATCGGCAATTGCCAGCAGGCGATGAAGATCAACAGTGGTGCTATCGTTTCTGGCGGCAGCGCGACTAGGAAAAGTGCGATATTGCGGTTGCCTGCGCCGATGGCAAGCGGTCCTGCGACGGGGCGCAGACGCGAGTTCCGTAGGCAAATTAGGGTTGTGAATTGTAACCCATAGCTGATCGCAAAAGCGAAGATCGCCCACAGCAGCACCGATGATGCGTCTGCTCGAACAGCTGCGTTCAATGGGGCCATGAGTGCGACAACGATGACAGAGAACGCGATAACGGATGCGCCGTCCAAGGTTTGGACTTGCCGTGCGTTGGGGTGTGGAAAAATCCGGGCACGCAGGACGAACCCAAGAAGCGTTGCAATAACGATGACGACCAATACCGCAAGGGCGCTTTGAATGACTTCGGTCGGCGGCCCCAATTGAGGAAAGAGCGCGAGGACCGGCAAGACCGTCACCGGAAAGGCTGCCGTGCCCAACACCAAGATTTGCATCATGCGGCCCGCGTCTTGACCAAGGAGCAAAGCGAGGTTTGGCCCGCCCGAAATTGCCGGAGCTGCGGCGACCAAAACAAGCGCAAGGGCCGCGGGCGTTTGTGTCAGCCCCAGCATCCACAACGCGGCGTAGCAGACCAGTGGAAGTGCCAGTTGCAAGACAAAAACTGCGCCCAAGCCCCAAGCCAAGTCGTGCGCTGCCCCGAGTGCTGCACGATGCCCGATCCGCAGGGCGGTGACAGTCAGTAAAATAGCGACCATCTGCGGCAACCACGGCTGCAGTGCTCTTGCCAACTGCGGGAGCAATGCGCCAGCCATCAGGCCGGCGACAAGACACAAGCGTGCGTGTTTCGAACAAAGACATAGCATCCACCCCATGTGTCACCGTCAGACCGGACCTTTGCGCAGGTTATCCGGTAACCACGTTGCAAGTTCTGGAAACCAGATCAGCACAAAGACCATCAGCACCATGATTGCAAACATCGGCAGGGCGGCACGGGTGATGTAGCCCATCTCGTGATCCGTCATGCCTTGGATGACAAAGAGGTTGAACCCAATGGGCGGCGTGATTTGTGCCATCTCGACGACGACCACAACGAATATGCCGAACCAGATCAGGTCGATCCCGGCTCCGCGTACCATCGGTTCAACCACGGCCATTGTCAGAACGACCGAAGATATTCCATCAAGGAACATGCCCAAAATGATATAGAACACCAACAGCGCCATCAGGAGTTGGAAGCGTGTCAGCTCCATTGCCGCGATGCCATCTGCCAATGCGCGGGGCAGGCCGGTAAAGCCCATAGAGAGCTTGAGGAATGCCGCTCCGGCGAGGATCAAGGCGATCATAGCGGAAGTCCGCATCGCGCCCATCAGACTTTCACGAAAGCTGTCCCAATTGAGCGATCCCTGAAACATAGCCAACACAAGCGCGCCGATAACGCCGATTGCGGCGGCTTCTGTTGCGGTAGCAAAGCCGAGGTACATCGACCCAATCACAACCGTGATCAGCGCAAAGACAGGCAAAAGAAAACGTGAATTTGCGAGTTTTTCGCCAAACGTCATCTGCGGCTCTGGTGTGGGGTTCCAGTCTTTAGAGACCATAGAATAGATGGCCACATAGCCCATGAACATTACGGCCAGCACCAACCCGGGCATAACACCGGCAAAGAATAACTTGGTGATGCTCTCGTTGACCGTCACGCCATAGACGATCAGGGCCAGTGACGGCGGGATCATCAGGCCCAAGGTTGCGGCTCCTGCGAGCGTGCCGATGATCATCTTTTCAGGGTAGTTGCGGCTGCGGAGTTCGGGGATCGACATCTTACCAACAGTGGTCAGCGTTGCGGCTGAAGAACCCGAGACGGCGGCGAAAACTGTGCAGCCCACGATGTTGGTGTGGACCAGACCACCGGGAAGCTTTGCAAGCCAAGGAGAGAGGCCCTTGAACATATCTTCTGATAATCGCGTTCGGTATAGGATCTCGCCCATCCAGATGAACAGCGGCAAGGCCGTTAGCGTCCAAGATGATGAGCTTGCCCAGATCGTAGTGATCATGGCGTCCCCAACGGGGCGGGTGGTGAAAAGTTCCATCCCGACCCAAGCAACACCCATTAGGGCAAGGCCAACCCAGACGCCGGTACCAAGCAAGAAAAAGAGGACAAAGAGGAAGAGAACAATCGCATAAAGTTCGGTCATTTGGTTATTCCCCAAAGCTTTCATCGACAAGGTCACGCGTAATGCGGTGCTCTCCCTTGAAGATGACGTAAAGCAGGTTGTCAGTGAGTGCGATTGCAAGGATTGCCCCGCCAATGACCATCACGGATTGTGGAATCCACAGCAGAGTAGCGTCCTGATCTTGGCTGACTTCGCTGAACTTCCACGACCAGTAGACGAACCAATAGGCGTAATAGGTGAAGTACCATGCGATCGCGGCAGCAAGGCCAAAACACCAAATTTCCAGAAGCCGCTTAGGGCCCTTCGCGAGTGAATTGAGAAGGATCGATACGCGGATATGAGCGCCTCGATTGAGAGCGTTGGCAAAGGCAAAAAAACTCGCTCCGGCCATGGCGTATCCTGCATAGCTCGCGGCACCGGGAAACACGGCTCCAGTCCAGCGCGCGACCATCTGCGCAACGATCAGCGCCAGAATAGCAACGAGGCAAAGCGCGGCAAGTGCGCCTGCGCCAAGGTAGATACCGTCAAGAATTTTGCGCAAGGCTGTCATGTGAACGCTCTCCTCGGAGTCACAAGAAAAATGCGGCGGCCCGAATGTCCGGGCCGCCGCGAAGTGCGATTACTGCATCGCTTTGTAGTCGTCGACCAAGGCCTGGCCGTTTACGCCGGCGGCCTCCAACCATTCGGTTGTCATGGTGTCACCTACGGTACGCAGACCCGACATCAATTCGTCGCCTGCGGGCTGCACGATCATGCCGCCTTCTCTCAGCCCGTCGTAGGTGAACTGAGTGTAAGATTTGGATTTATCCAAACCACGTGCCGCAGCTTCATCTGCGCAGCCGGTAATGATACCCTTGTTGGCGTCAGAGACGCCTTTCCAGACATCGCCGTTCACCATGATGTAGTTGCGCGGCAACCAAGCATCGACCTCATAGTAATGCGTCAGGCTTTCCCAAACCTTCTGGTCATAGCCCGTTGCACCGGACGAGATCATCGATTCAGCAACACCCGTTGCAAAGGCTTGGCTGACTTCAGCGGCCTCAATCGTAACGGGGGCCATGCCGGTCAACTCAGCCAAACGCGCTGTGGTGTTGTTGTATGAGCGGAACTTGATTCCTGCCATATCGGCGACCGAGTTCACTTCTTTCTTGAAGTAGAGCCCCTGTGGCGGCCATGGCACATTATAAAGCAGGTGCAGGTTTTGCTCTTCTAGGACAGATTCGATCTTGGGCTTGGCTGCTTCCCACAGCTTACCACTGGCATCAAAAGATGGCGCGAGGAAAGGGATTGAATCAAAGCCAAAGACCGCGTCTTCGTTCTGGTGACCTGAGAGCAGACGCTCACCAATCTGAACCTGGCCAGTTTGAATAGCGCGTTTGATGTCTGCGCCCGCGAACAGCGAACCACCCGGATGCACGGTGATTTCGATCTCACCTTGGGTGCCTGATGTGACGCATTGAGCAAATTCGACACCATTCTCTGAATGGAAGTTGGAGGCCGAATAGGCCATCGGCATGTCCCATTTTTCAGCGGCAAAGGCAGGTGCTGCTCCTGTCAGTGCGATGGCGGCTGTGGCCGCACAACTCATGAGTTTGGTCGTCATTTTCATGGTAGTCTCCCGGTTGGTTTTTAATTCGGTATGTTTCCGAAACGTTGTGGTTCGTAAGGGGTCAGATCAGTATTATGAGGCTGCCCCGTAATCAGCCCTGCGATCAGGCGACCCGTTTTTGGGCCACTCGTCAAGCCAATGTGGTGATGCCCGAAGGCTGTGTAGACCCGACTTGTCCCAACTTGCCCAATAAGCGGCAGGCTGTCGCTGGGGGCGGGTCTGTGCCCCAGCCATTCTATTTCATCGGTGGCGGTAAGTTCAGGAAACGCAGATTTTGCCTGTTGACGGAGCAGGGCAAGGGGGGCTTTGGACGGCCCCGCCTCAAGCCCACCGAATTCGAGGATACCTGCACAGCGGAGACCTTGCTCCATGGGAGTCGCCACAAATTTTCCGCTCGCGATCATAATGGGCCGGGTTGGGCCGCCTTGGGCATTTTTAAAAACAATGTGGTAGCCGCGCTCGGATTCGAGCGGGACGTTCAGGCCTAGTTTGGCCATCAGGGGTTTGGACCAGACACCGGTTGCCAGCACCACATCGTCACAATCAATGCGGCCTTGGCTGGTCTCAATCCCGGTAATTTTACCGCTGCTTAAGTCGAAGTCCTGTACGTCGGCTCCGCGAAATTTTCCGCCCATATCCTGAAAGGCCATCGCAAGTGCCTTAACGTATTCGCCGGGATCCCGAATAAAGCCGTGATCACGCAACATTGCGATGCAGCCAATATCTTTGCTCAGGGAGGGCTCAACATCGTGGACGTTCGCACCTTCGATCAGTTCGGGTACAAACCCGGCTTCTGCACGGCGGGCCCAAGTATAGTGATCAAGGTCAAAGGCGCGTCGATCAGTGTAGGCAAAGCAGTAGTCACTGTCCTGGACCCAATCTTCGAGCCCAAGATCTGCGCAAAGGGATTTGTGCTGGCTCACAGTGTCACTAACGATGGGGGTCAGACCACGTGCGATGCGCCGCGTATCGGTGTCGTTGGCGTGCTTCAGGTAATCGCGCAGCCATGGCAGCATCCGTGGCAGATATCCCCAACGCACGAACAAGGGAGAGTTTTTATCAAAGACCATGCCTGGAGCTTTTAGGGCCAACCCCGGACCGGTCACAGGCACCATAGAGCAGGCGGCCAGCACGCCTGCGTTGCCGTGGGATGTGCCTGAACCGGGTGCTGCGCGGTCAACCAGCGTTACATCTGCCCCTGCGCGTTTCAACCAAATGGCTGACGATACGCCGACGATTCCTGCGCCGATCACGGCGACATGACGCTTCATCGGCGCAGACATTTACACAAGGGTGGCAGCATGAGTGACGATTCCTTTGAGCGCATACTGGCACAATTTGACATCACGTCAATAAAATGTTGATAAATTGTAAACGTTGTTCGTTGCAGGGGACCTCTGCCAACTGGTCTGCAGTCAGCTGCGCGCGTCTTCGAGAATCAGATCGCTGGCTTTTTCTCCAATCATGATGGCGGGCGCGTTGGTGTTGCCTGAGACGATTTCTGGCATAATAGAGCAATCGGCGACACGAAGTCCTTGGATGCCGTGCACCCGCAGGCGCGCGTCAACCACAGCTGATTTGCCGTTGCCCATTTTACAGGTACCAGTTGGGTGGTAAATCGATGCGGTGTTGTCCCGCGCCCAATTCAACGTGGCGTCATAGTCGTTGATATCGAGGTCTGCATGCGGCCGGTATTCCTCTGAAATCTTCGAGGTCAGCGGCGCATGACGTGCAATGCGGCGGGCAATATTCACACCCTCAACGATGGTGCGGCAGTCCGTTTCGGTGGCCAGATAGTTGGGGTGGATGGTTGGATAGGTGCGCGGATCAGCAGATGACAGCCTGATTTCGCCTTTGCTTTCGGGCCGTAGTTGACACACGGACATCGTAAACGCCGAGAATTTGTCAGCACCTTTGCCGGGGTTTTCTGCCGACAAAGGTTGTACATGAAATTGGATGTCAGGCGTCTCCATATCGGAGCGAGTTTTCATGAACCCAGTTGCAAGGCTAGCGGCCATGGTCATGGGGCCTGCGCGGAACATCAGGTATTTCAGCCCGATCTTGGCTTGGCCAAACAATGACCCAACTTCATCATTCAAAGTGGGCTCGTTGCATTTATAGACGAGGCGCGCTTGCAGGTGGTCTTGCATGTTCTTGCCGACGCCGTGCAGGTCCTGCACAACTTCGATGCCGTGTTCTGCCAGTTGATCCGCTTCACCAATGCCCGACAACATCAGTATTTGAGGTGAGTTGATGGAGCCGCCGGACAAGATGATCTCGCGCCGCGCAGTGACGGTTTGTTTTTTGCCAGAGCGATCTGTGTAAACAACGCCTGTGGCTCGTTTGTCTTCGATCACGACTTTCTCGACCTGAGCATGCGTGATGATCTGGAGGTTTGGTCGCGACTTGACGGGGTTAAGATAAGCGACAGCACTGCTGCAGCGGCGCCCATTGCGGGAAGTTAGCTGAAAGAAGCCCACGCCTTCCTGATCCGCACCGTTATAATCTGGATTGAACTTGTAGCCAGCCGCCTGCGCAGAGGCGACCCAAGCATCGGTGATCGGGCGTTGAATGCGCATGTTTGAGACCGACAGTGGGCCTTGGTCGCCGTGATACTCATCGGCACCGCGTTCATTTTTCTCAGCCCGCTTGAACAAGGGAAGCACATCGTCCCAGCCCCAACCGGCGTTACCCATCTGACGCCAGCGATCGTAGTCTTGCGGCTGTCCTCGGACATAGAGAAGGCCATTCAGCGAAGAAGACCCGCCCAGAACCTTGCCGCGGGGCCATTCGATGGAGCGACCGTTCAGGCCAGGATCGGGTTCAGTCTTGTAACACCAATCGACTTTGGGGTCATGGATGGTCTTAAAGTAACCGACGGGGATGTGAATCCACGGGTTCAGATCGCGCCCGCCAGCTTCAAGAAGGATGACGTTATTCTTTGGGTCGGCACTCAATCTGCTGGCCAGCACGCACCCTGCGGAGCCGGCACCAACGACGATGAAATCTGCTTCCATTTCACATTCTCCCGGATATTGTAAAAAAATTCTATACAGAAGCAGTATTTCATACTAGTGTTTTTTGAAACAAAAAGTCTCAATAATCGAGAAACACTTAACGGGAGGAACTAAAATGAGTATACAGAACAGACTGAAGGGCATTTCGCGCCGGGACCTTTTCAAGGTCGCAGGGCGTTATGGCATGAGCTCAACTTTGTTGGCAGCCGGCGGTGCTGGTGGCGTGATGAGCCTCGCGAATCTCGCGAACGCCGCAGAAACCACGTATGACAAACGCTTCACTAAAGAAGCAAAGCATACGTTTAAATTCGGCGCGTCTGGCTTTAACGCACGGAACCTTTTGATCGAACGCGCGGGCGCGTTGGAATTCTGTCGCGACCTGGAATCACGTACAGATGGTGAGATCCGCATCGAGTTTATCGGCGACAACCAAATCTGTGGTCAGACGTCATGCGTTGAGAAATGTCAGCAAGGCATCGTTGATTTCTATGCGGCTTCCACACAGAACTCCGCTGGTGGTGCACCTTACTTGAACGTGCTGGACTATGCATACATGTTCCGTAACCGCGCGGATCAGTACCACTTCTTGTATTCACCCGCGTCCCAAGCACTGCTACGCGAGCCTTATGAAAAGCGTCACGGCCTGAAGCTGTTGTTCTCTCACGCTGAACTGCGTGGCATCCAGTTGGGTCTGGCATGGGAAGATAAGCCAACGGTTACATCCGTAGAGCAACTCGCTGGCACGAAAAACCGCGTTACAGGTACACAGCTTGGTCGCATCGCGATGGAAGCCATGAATCTGAACCCGGTTCCAGTCGCATGGGAAGAAACACTCGACGGTCTGAAGCAAGGCCTGATTGATGGCGCGGAAACATGGGCATCTGCGGTTGCATACGCCAACATGTCACCAGTTGTATCCCAGTCTGTTCACTTGAACTTCTTCTGCGGTACAGAAGCTACTTCCATGAACGCATCTGTATTCGATGGTCTGTCCGGCGATCTGCAGGACGCGGTTATGGAATCTTCCTACTGGGCGCAAACGCACGTTCAGGCAGCGAACGAAGCGGCACTGGTGAAAACTGTAGGCCAGTCTGATCCAATGCTGCCAGGCACAATCTTTGCTGAAAACAACGTCCGCAACGCATTCTTGTCCGATGAGGAAATCAAGAAAGCGGAGATGATGTGTTCTCCAGAGTTCCAACCACAGTTGTGGGAGCAATGGCGTGAGCGTCTGAACGGCTGGTCCGGTGGCCGTGATACGTATCAGGAAATCTACGACGAAGTTCGCACAATCGACGGCGACACAAAGCCAGAGAACGTTGAACCACGTCGCTGGTGGAAGTCCTAAACTTCTTGAACTAGTCTTGGGCCGATCCGCACATGGCGGGTCGGCCTTTTTTTAGCCGTTTTTCAGACGTCGAACGTTGGCAGTCAGGTCGCAACTGAGTGTCGAAGAGGGGGGATATTTATGTCGATTTTGTCCGAAGCATGGTCAGTTATACCTGCCATACTGTCTGGCGATCCATGGGAAATGAAGACCGCATTTTACTCAGATGGGATGTGGCTTTTTGGGGTCGTTGTGACACTGGTTGGAGGTTTCCTGGCGCATCTTTTGTTCAAGAGTGTTCCCTTCATCGAACGCCATCTAGAACGCGGCATATCAGTGGTTGCTTACCTTGTGATCGCGGCGATCATCTTTTGGGGTGTAATCGACCGGTTTGTATTCTCCAGCCAGTGGTCTGGATCTACAACGGTCCCACCGTTCCTGTTCATGATTATGGCGTGGTTCGGGTGTTCCTATAACGTAAAATTGCGCACGCACCTGAGCTTTAGCGAATTCCGCTCAAAGATGAGCCCAGTGCGCCAGATGGCTACGTTGAGCCTAGACGCTGTTCTGTGGCTTGGATTCTGCCTGCTTGCGATTACAACTTCTTTGCGGTTCACCGCGTATTCTGCCGATAACTTTCAGATGGTGGATGGGGTCGATGATGTTATGAAGTGGTGGTTCTACATCACTGTTCCGATCGCGTTTACTTTGATGTCAGGCCGCGTGGTCGGCAATTGGCTTGAAGATTGGAGCAATTTCAAAGCTGGAAACCCAATTATCAAACAAGCCGTTATTGGGGGGGATGTCTAATGACCGATGGATCTTGGATTACGCTTATTTCTATCGCTGTGACAATTTTCTTCATGCTGGGTACGCCAGTGTTGCTGGTTATCTTCTACTGGGTGATCGGCTGTAGCTTTGTGATCGACCTGCCCTTGGACAACACGGGCAACGAACTGCTGAACGTTTTCAACAAAGGCTTTGCTCTTTTGGCGATGCCCCTGTTCATCTTAACTGGGGATTTGATCAACCAATCTGGAATTGCGCGACGATTGTCGGATTTTGCCTATTCCTGTTTAGGGTGGTTGCGCGGCGGTTTGGCCATGGCGGCCATTGCAGCCTGCGGTCTGTTTGCGGCGATCTCTGGGTCCAACTCAGCGACCACAGCAACGATCGGTTCGATGCTTCATCCTGAAATGGTCAAAGGTGGCTATGATGAACGGTTCTCGGCAGCAACAGCTGCTGCGGGTGGTACGGTTGGTATCATCATCCCGCCGTCGATTATCTTTATCGTCTACGGGTTCTTGTTGAACCTGCCAATTTCTGACCTGTTCATCGCTGGTATCGTGCCGGGTGCGTTGATGGTTCTTGCCATGATGACGGCAGCTTTCATCATCTGTACGATCAACGGTTGGGGTTTCTTGATCCGTCTGTCGCCACTGCGTGTGATCAAAACAGCAATCGGTGCATGGTTGGGCTTCTTCGCTATCGGCCTGGTTCTGTGGGGCATTTACTCTGGTAAGTTCTCACCTACCGAAGCCGCTGGTGTGACAGTCGGCTTTTGTATCATCGTTGGCATGATCAGCTATCCACTCAACAAGATCATGGGTGATGGCACCGACAAGCCAGTCGAAGAAAAGTCCGTTGCGTCGATGTTTGTGGTAGAGGGCTTTACCTTGCTGAGCCTGCCAAACATCGTCTCGCGGTCTGCGCAGATCACCGGTATCTTGGTTCCGCTGATTGCCGTATCTGTTGCGATGCAACAGGTGATGTCATCGTTGGGCGCGAAGGAATTCATTGGTGCATTTGTGACAGGCATGGGCGGTTACTACGCTGTTCTGTTCACATCGATGGCAATTGTGTTTGTGACCGGCATGATCCTAGAATCATTGCCCGTAACGATCATTCTCGCACCTATCTTGGCCCCAATCGCTGCATCCGTGGGGGTCGATCCGATCCACTTCGCGGTGATCTTCCTTGTTGGTGCTTCGATTGGATTTATTACGCCTCCCTACGGTCTGAACCTCTATGTGGCCAGTGGCGTAACGGGTGTGCCCTACTTCAGACTGCTCAGGTACATCGTTCCATACCTTGTCGCTTTGATCAGTGTGTGGATTTTGGTTGCACTTATTCCTGACCTAGCATTAGTGCTCCTGCCGAGTAGATAAAAGAAAGTCTCCGACCCATGCCTGACGCTAGTATGTCCGACAAAGCTATACCAACCAATCTAAGGTTGCTCTTGCTGTTGGAAGAACTGGCGCGGGTCGGAGAACCCACTACACCCACGGCGGCGAACGAGGCTTTGGGTCTGCCCAAGCCAACCATTCACCGGCTGTTCCATACGTTGGAACAAGAAGGGTTTTTACAGCGCGATATTGATGGGCGCTCCTATGCCCCCGGTCAGCGGTTGCGGAAGCTCTCAGTTAATGTCCTGTCTTCTGCACGAGTACGGATGGTCCGATTGACGGTGTTGAACGCACTGGCCAAAGAGATCGGAGAGACCTGCAACATTGCGATGCCGGAGCGGCACGCGATGATCTATCTGGACCGCGTTGAAACAAAATGGCCGCTGCGCATTCAGTTGCCTATTGGAACGGAAGTGCCGTTTCACTGTACGGCCAGTGGTAAGATGTATCTGTCGACGCTGGCACCGCGTTTATTCTCCAAATACCTCAACCTTGCGACGCTGGAGGCTCACTCAGCCAAATCTTTGACCGATCCAGATGCTTTGAAAGAGCAAATTGAGATTGTCCGCAGCGCTGGGTATTCAACGGATAATGAAGAATTCATGGATGGCATGGTCGCGGTCGCGGTGCCTATCTTGGACGACAACAAGCGGTTGATGGCAACGCTGTCTGTACACGCGCCGACCCAACGAGTCAGTCTCGAGACGCTGACAGGCCATATTCCACGCTTGCAAGCAGCAGCCCTAGAGCTAGCCGAATTGGTGCTGAGCTGAGCCGCGCAACCAACCGTCGCCGAACTCGAATTTACTAACCCCGGCGAGCTGAGTGAGGCGTTGAAGCTCAGCTTCAAATGCAGCGATGCGTCCCTTACCCCATTTGATACCCGGTTCTGGCCACAGTGCCCGCACCACAAGCGTATCGCGGTCCCGGAAAGCCTTCATGTCGACGCGGCCGACGATCTGATCACCCTGCAGAATGGGAAAGACATAGTAGCCATAGATACGCTTTGGCTCGGGGACAAAAACTTCGATACGGTAGGAAAACCCAAACAGCCGCTGCGCCCGTTTGCGGTCGCGTAGCGCAGGATCAAAGGGGCTGAGAACACGCAGGCGGTTGGTTGGTTTGGTATTGAGAGCAGGATCGTCTTGCACATCGGGGCGTGCAAACGCGGCGCGGGTCTGACCGTCCGCCCCAGTTATCTGGACTTCGACAATGCGGCCCGCCTTTAGCTCAGCCGAGCACCATGCGCGCGCAGCGGCAGGCCTAATATGCCCCCAAAACGCTGCAATTTCGCTATGAGTGGCAAATCCAAGTCGGTCAAGTGCACCGTTGCAGCACCATTCTACGGTGGCTTCAACAGACGGGGCTTGTGCTGGATCGCAGAGCGCGTCGTTCAATACTCTTTCAGTCAGGTCGTAACGTTTCTGGAACCCTTCACGTCCCACAACACAAATCTCACCGCTGCGCCAAAGATATTCCAGCGCAGTCTTGGACGGATGCCAATCCCACCATCCACCGGATCCACGTTTTTCGCCTTTTCCAACGTCGGATGATCCGCATGCTCCGTGGGTGCGGATGTGTTCCAAGACGGCTTGAAATTGTTCTTCAAACCCTTCGCGGCGTCCGTTCTGCCATTGCTTGCGCAACCGTTCAGCATCTTGGTCACGGCGCATCTGCCAATAGGGGTAATAGCCCAAAGGAATGATGGCGGCGTCGTGTGTCCAATGCTCAAAAAGGGCGCGATCCCCTTCGAAGAGTTTCTTGAGATGCTGCGGCTTATATTGGGATTTACGGGCGAAAAGGATAAGATCATGGGCCCGTGCGACTGTGTTTATGCTGTCCAGTTGCACGAAGCCGAGCCGCTCAATCAAGCTCAGCAATTCCGGGCCCTTTGCGCTTCCGTGAGGTGCGTCGGTCAAGGCATGCCGGTCTAAAAATAGCCGCCGCGCTTGGGTGTTGCTAAGGGTTGGGCCGGTCATCTTCGCTGGTTGCGGCGCAAGGTATCCCCAAAGGCGATCTTGGGCGTCAACTTGATGAGTTCGGGCGCGGCGTCCTCGTCGTCGCCTTCGGAACGCCTCAGAATGATCTCTGCTGCGGCACGGCCAATTTCGGCCCTGCAGGCGTCCATTGTGGCTAACTTACGCGGTAGACCGTCCAGCAGCTCCACGCCATTGAAGCCTGCAATACCGATCTGGCCAGGAATATCGTAGCCCTTTTCCAACAAGTACAAGAGACCGCCAGCACCAATCATGTCATTGGAATAATACAGAAAATCGAGATCGGGAGAGCGCTCTAACATCTCGTGGGTCATTTCGCGCCCCTTAGCGAGTGCCGAACCGCCGGAGTAAAAAGCACGGTCTTCAACTTCGACGCCGGCCTTGGCCAAGCCTTCGGTTAGCCCTTCGAACCGCTTGCGAGCCCTGTGGTCCAAAGGCATCTTGGTGCCAAGAAATCCAATCCGTTCATAACCCTCGCGCAAGATAGCACTGGCCATTTCACGCCCCGCGCGACGGTGTGAGATACCTACGTTTGCATCGACTGGATTGCCATCTGTGTCCATAATTTCAACGACAGGAATACCGGCATTGTGCAGCATGGCCCGTGTCGCTTCGGAATGCTCAACCCCTGCGATGATGACCCCTGTGGGCCGCCAAGACAGCATTTCATAGAGTACCCGTTCTTCTTTTTCGGGCAGATAATCCGTTACACCGACAACGGGTTGCAGCGGTGTGCTGTCGAGAACTTGATTGATGCCGTTGAGAACTTCGGGAAAAACCATATTGCCCAAAGATGGAATAATGACGGCCACTAGATTGACACGTTGTGAGGCCAGGGATCCAGCGATCTGATTGGGCACATAGCCCAGCGTCTTGGCTGCCTCAAGCACGCGCGCACGGGTTGCGTCAGAGACGTCGCCGCTTTTACGCAGCACTCGGCTGACTGTCATTTCTGAAACCCCGCATGCCTCGGATACATCGCGGAGGGTGAGCGGGCGTTTTGAAGGCGTGGACAAGGGCAATTCCTGACTGGTACATCTTTGTGATACCGCGAAGCGGGCGCAACGATCAAGCACTGTCCAATCGGGCGATGACAAAGCTAGCAAGCTAAGTTAAACGATCCGTGGCGGTCCCGTGGCTCAACTGGATAGAGCAGCCCCCTCCTAAGGGGCAGGTTATTGGTTCGAATCCAATCGGGGTCACCACTTTTACCTTTTGATATTAGATATTTAATCTTGGAATGTTGAAATAGCAGGCTTCTTTATTGGAATTTGCTGTTGCTTTGGGATTATTCAGCAGAATCAATAGAAATACCGCCCCATGCGCATGATCTAGGTTGCTAAAAGGGAGCTAGGATTTTGTTGTTCACGGGGTTGGCCGCTGATAGCACCAGCATCTTCCGTGTGTTCCTGATCCTGTTTGCGGATTTTTTCAGCCTGCCTGTGGTTTTTATTATTCTCGCTATTAGCGGCCTTTGCATCGCAGCACTTAATGTCTCTCAGATCAAGACGCCAATGTTATCAGGAAAGCCTGTGAACGTTGTCCTGCTCGCGACGTACACGCTCGTGGTAACGGCTATCTATGGCTGGAAACTGCGTTAGGTTTTAAGCTGAATGATGCACACTGCGACCTGGGTGGGATCAAACACCCCTATCATTCGCGGTCCTTTAGCTTAAGGGGAAGTAACCATTAGGAGGACGAACATTGGCAGTCTCACAGAACTTACCTGAACTGGTTCGCGCAGCGCAGAACACAGCACAGGCGTCCCAAGAACGGATATCAGAAATTTTGAACCTCTCAGAAGGTCAAACCCTGTCGGACGCACAAAGCAAAGAGATGACATCCGAAATTGTCGCGATTGAATTGGCTGCCGTGGACATTTTCGCCGTGTTTGAAGCACGGATGCAGCGTCATTTCAAACGCGGTCCGCTGTCACGCAAAGTAAAAGCAGCGCTCTTGGATGCCGGACAAGCAGACCTCGCCGATAGGCTTCACCAGCACTATTTGGCGATCAATGTTCTGAAGCATGGGACGGGGGCGAGCTATCGCGAACTATTGAATAACAAAAGCACGCTGTTCGTAGTGACGCAGCCCGCGGATGTACCGGACGAGACGGAGGATGTGTCCACCGGCCTGATTGATGTGTCAGCGCCACACTTCTTTGCCGGGTTGGCAGAAACAATCCTTGAGGCCTACCACTTTCTTGAGAACCGATAAACGCCAACTCAAAGACGGCAACTATCACAGCTGGGCAAGCAGGCCCAAATTCTCAAACTTTGCGACAAAACCCTAATCCCCTGTGATCTCGGAGCAAACGGCGAAAAGGGGTGAAACGATCGATTTTAGTGTGGAGTTCATCGCGCATATTAAATCAATAGGCGCGATGAACATTATTCTGTTTGTCGGTCAATCCGAAGGTTTTCGAAATACGATCTCCTCAACTTGGTGCATAAGGTGGCGACCTCAAATCCTCTAGCGCACCAAGTACTAAGCGCTCTGGCGGCGTTTCCAAATCCCAAGACCGCCCAATGCCGCCGCCAAGAACAGGATTGATGCGGGCAGAGGTACAGGTGCGACACTGCTGTAGAAGGCTACAGAGCGCGGCCTTTGTGGGTAAACACCTTGTTCACTGAATAATAGGAACGTTTGCGTCTCGCCTAGATCGAGGAAATCGCCATCGCCATTGGTGTCGAACAGAGCCAGAAGTGTATCGTTGTCGTCAAGCTGGTTGCTTGGCACTAAGCCGCGATCCCCATCAATAGCAAAGTCAAAAATTGCCCCATCCGTGAAGCCAGTAGCATCCCACACATTGAACGCCTCGGATGCTAGATCAATTAGTCCATCCCCGTCCAAATCTGTGTACCGCAGCAAGCCGTCTGTAAAAAGATCCTGTGCGAATAGATTGCCGTCGCTGGCTGACAGGGCAAGTGCAAAGGGCGCATCGCCTTGCGCGACAAATTCGACAACTTCGCCGCTTTCGATTGTGCCGTTTCCATCAGCATCTTCTGCCCTGTAGATTCTCGGGCGTCCTCCAGCTGTGTCAGTGATAAATGCAGCGTCGCCGTCAAAGGTGATTTCAAATGGAGACGATGAGGCATCCAGAGCCCCGAGATCCAGCCAAACAGAACTTTCACCGACATCATTGGCATCACCATCGCCGTTCACGTCATTGGTCCGATACACAACATCACCGCTGGGATTGCCCCTGGTGTCTGCCTCTACGACGTAGAGTGCGCCATCGCCTCCAAAGGCAACGCCATTGGCGGTGTTTAAAGCAAATTCATTCGCATTGTCGCTGGAAAACCAAACCGTGGCTTCGCCCGCGTCTTGCGCGTTGTCGTTCCCGTTTCGGTCGCGCAGGCGGTAAACTGTATCACTCGCTCCGTCGCCTATGTACACGTCCCCCGCAAGGGATTGTGTGAGCTGAAAGACGTTGCCAGTTGGAGCAACGAGACCGCTTGCACGGTCAAATCATTCGAATTGAAAAATTTGATAGCACGCATATCAATCAAAAACCAATTTCCGTCTCAGACGTGATGAATCGTTTTCGCTCGTTGATGCCGTGGTTGATCTTTGCAACATTCATGTCGAACTTGACCGGCTTAGCAACCCCTTTGCTTATCATGGTCATTTATGACCGCGTCATACCATCTGGCTCCACCGATCTTGTCTTTTCGCTCGTCACTATCGTCTTGGTATTTATTGCGACTGATGCAGTGTTCCGAACCGCTCGGTCAAGCGCACTGACGCACATGGGTAAAGAGACGGAACAAGCTCTTGGCCTCGCGCTTTTTCGAAAACTCATGGCTCTGCCCGTGGGCCAAATAAAAAAGTCGGATGTTGAGCAACAGCTTGCAAGGTTTAAGCAATTCGAAGCATTTAGAGACGTATTTACAGGACAGCTTCTCATAACTGTTCTTGATCTTCCTTTCACGTTCATATTCTTTTTCGTACTCTTTTGGTTGTCCCCACAAGTCGCGCTTCTGATCGCAGCACTTGCTTTCATCTTTATCGTTGCAACTTTTTACTTTTTACCTGTCCAAGAGAAGCTTGGGATCGCAGCATCCCAGCATGGCGCTGAGCTTCAGGCCCATGTTTTCGAGGCTGCAAATCACCAACGCGTTATTCAACGCCTGGGATTGGGGAATCACTGGATTGAAAAACAAGCCTTTCTCATGGACACCGCAGCTAAATCAACACAGATGTATAGTGCTAGTCAGCTGATGTCTCAGAACATTGGTCAAAGTTTGATGGCTTTCGCTGGAATTGGTGCCGTTTGCTTGGGGACGCTAAGTGCCATAGCCGGTGATCTCAGCTTTGGAGCCCTTATTGCCATCATGTCGCTCGTCTGGAAGATTCTATCTCCGCTCCAAGCACTTTACGCGAGCATCCCTCAAATTTTCAGTTTTCAAAAAAGCAAAGCGCAAAGTGATCGCGTTCTTGCTATCCCCGGGGAATTAGTTCGAGGTGTCACACAGAGTCATCAAAAAACGTTTAATGGTCAAATAAGCTTGAACGGCGTGACAAAACGCTACGATGCAAGTAGCAGTCCCGCACTTTCGCAACTCACCCTCAATATTAATCCTAAAGAATTCGTTGTCTTATGCGGCAACGACAGCAGCGGCAAAACAACTCTATTGAACCTTTTATGCGGATTTTATCAGCCCACCATCGGCACTGCCCTCTTGGGCGGCGGAGTTATTGTCAAATCTGGTGTTTAAGGGTTTCTGGTCATGCGGCGATCTGGCTGTTTTCAGTGGCTTCAATTCCGTCTTTGAATGCGACGCCGGTGATGACTTTGGCGAGGTAGTCAAAGCCGCGTAGTTTCCTCCAGTTTTGCTCGGCGCATTGCCCCAGCTTGAACATCATGTGCAGCATGCCGTCGCGTGAGAGGCAGCCCTTTGATCGTTTGGTGCGATGACGGATCGTGGCAAAGGCGGATTCAATTGGATTACTGGTGCGGATGCTTTGCCAGTGTTGTGCTGGAAAGTCGAAGAATGCCATGAGTTCCTCGCGGTCCTTTTGCAGGCACAGCGTCGCCTTGGGGTATTTGGGTTCGTAGGTTTTGATGAACAAATCTAAGGCCTTGCCCGCATCATCTTTGGTCTCAGCCTGCCGGATGTTGTGGATCGCAGCTTTGGCCTTTGGCTGAGACAGCTTGGGCAAACAGTTGAGCACATTCATAGTTTTGTGTTGCCAACAGCGTTGATGACGGGTCTCAGGATAGACTTCATCTATGGCGGCCCAGAACCCCATGGCACCATCTCCAATAGCAAGTTTCGGGGCGTTCATTCCCCGGCTTTTGAGGCTGAGGAGAGCCTCGCGCCAGCTCTGCGTGGACTCGCGCACCCCGTCCTCAATAGCCAAGAACCGCTTCTTGCCACGGGCTGTTACCCCCACAATCACAAGGGCGCAGAGCTTGTCATCCTCGCCCCGAAGGCCGCTGTGGACACCGTCAGCCCAGATGTAGACCAAGGGCTCATCGTCCAACGCTGCCTTTCTCCACTCGCCGTATTCGTTGGCCCAATCGCGCTTGAGCCGTGAGACCGTATTTGCCGACAATCCCGCCGCATCAGGGCCCAGAAGAACCTTGAGAGCCGAGCCCATTTCACCGCTGGAGATGCCCTTCAGATACAGCCATGGCAAGGCCGCTTCCAACGTTTTGGTTCTGCGCACGTACGGTGGCACCAGGGCCGAATGGAATGTCACGGGCTGGCCGTTTTTTGAGCGAACCTTGGGAATGCGCACGTTCACGGGGCCGATGCCCGTTTGGAACGGGCGCTCGGGATGATGCCCATTGCGCACAACAGTCGCATGACCGGCCTCAGTGCGCGCGGTGGTAAACTGAGACAGATAGCTTTCAAGCTCAGCTTCAACGGCTGTTGCGATCAATTGCTGCGCTCCTGTTCTCAATAAATCCGTCAGCGCGTCCGTGATCCCGTCTCGACGCGAAAAATCAACAATGTTAGTCGTTTCCATGGTGGTGTATCTCCTTCGGTTGGGCTGCTGTCTCGCAACAACAAATCAACCAGATACGCCGCCAACCTTCAAATCCCCCAAACACCAGATTCAGTCATAGCTCTGGGCGGCGTCGATATCAGGCAAATTCCTGTCGACGATCTACGAAAGTCTGTCACATACGCGCAACCAGATCTATTTTACGGAACGGTTTTTCAAAATTTTAGGTTGGCGGCACCCAGCCTGACGAAGGCCCAAGTCACACAATCTCTCAACGGAATGAATCTCGGCGGTATTATATCGGCTTTCCCCGATGGAATTCACACGCGGTTATCAGAAGCCTTTCGAGACAAGCTAACGACATCTACGCTTCGCGCACTTTCGCTTTCGCGCGCTTTTGCCCGTGGCGGCTCAGTCTTACTTCTCAATGAGCCTACTCACGGTCTCGACTCCGCCAGGCGGACGGCTTTGATTAACAACCTGACCCGGAGCAAAGGGCAAAGAACAATGATAATAGCTTCCCAAGACCCAGACATCATTGGGTTGGCGGATCGCTACATCTTTTTAGACGAAGGCCGGTTGATCGTGAACGACACCGGTCCGTCAGGCGCAAAAAAGATCCACGCTTTGCTTGGCAAAAATAATGGAGATTAAGGCTTTGAATTCCCTCTTTGCCCGAAAAGGCGTTTTTCAACGTTCCAAAATACGAAATGACGCGCGTGGTCCAAGGATTGCTAGGGCCGTCATTTTGACCATAGTTGGATTCTTGACGCTGAGCATTTGGCTTGCCTCTGTAACCACGATTCCTGAAGTGACGAGGGCGAGCGGCAAACTCAAGCCTATGGGAGGTTATCGGCAGGTTCAATCCTCCGAAGGTGGCATAGTCTTTGACGTATTAGTTGCTGAAGGGGAGAAAGTTGAACGGCATCAGGTTCTTGCCATTCTCAGGTCAGGTGCTTTGGGTGAGTTAATAGGTGACGTCGAAGAGGAAATCAGGAGTTCTCAAGATGAATTGTCTAACCTGAAAGGGATCGTTGAGACCCTGAGCCATTCGGCAGTTTCTATTTCTGACGCTACTGAATACCTGCGAGCAGATGGCCTAATGTACGCTGCGTCTCGTCTGATTGTTTTCGCGTCGCAGCAATCCATTCATGCTCAAGTCGCTGAACAATTAGAACAAACTCTAGTCGTTCAAAAAGAAACAAGCATTTTGACAGCCAAGCGCATAGATACGCGCAAAGCTCGCCTTGTCCGTGTACAAACTTTGCATGCCAAAGGGTTGGTTGCGATCAAAGAACTCGATGAACAACATGATAAACTGAACCAATTGCACGCTGCTCAGATTGAAGTAGACGTCCGCCTAATTCAAACTAAAAAGGAATTAAACGCTGCTCGGGCTCTAATGGACCAAGATCGCCTAAACCTACGTGGTACTCTTATTGCTGAAATATTTAAATTAGAGCAGAAAATGGGCTCTCTCTCAGTACGCATGAGCGCGCTCGTTGAACGGAATAAAAATCTTGAAATTCGGGCTCCGGAAACAGGAATCATTCAAGCTGTCGCATTTCCAAATTTTGGAGAGGTTGTTACCGCTGGCGAAATAATTTTTGAGCTTTTGCCAACCAAAGCCCGCCTTATGGCTGAAATCGAGTTTGACCCTGCAGATATTGGTCACATCTTTTTGGGTGACACTGTTTCCCTGAAAATGGACACCTTCGACGCTCGCCGTTATGGACAGGTATCGGGAGAGATATCCAGTTTTTCACCTAGCTTAGTGGTAGATCCAAAATCTGCTCGCGAGTTCTTCCGCGCTACAGTCTCGCTTAACAAGGAAACTATAGGATCTGGTAAATGGGAGCGTACTCTTCAAGCTGGGATGGTTACTACGGCTGAAGTGGTCACTGGTGAGAGAACGGCAATAGCCTATTTGATCAAGCCGGTCAGTAGATCGCTTGAGAATGCATTTGGAGAGCGATAATGAACTGAACAAAGGCTTCCTACAGTTTAGATCTGTGGCGCTTCCGGGCCCGTTTAACTGGCCCTGAACCATCGACATCAGCACGCTAGCTTTAGCACCTCGACGAAGTTTCCGAGAAGATCGACGGCGTAGCGCGTTTTGAATTGCGGATGCGACGTATTAGAATTCCTCGTCAGAAGGCGCAGTGATCACAAAGCAGCGTTGAAACCTTCACAAAATCAATGAGGCGATACGGTCAACTGGAAATCGAATTAACGGACAAGCTGCGTACATGTAGCTCCGCGATGAAGTTTGTTGGCAACGCGCAAAAGCAGGAGACGGGCCGTCGGTTGAACAATCGAGTCGAGATTTTTCATTTCATTTTCTTTCTCGACGGCGGAAACGGGGCATGCTCCGCTTCAGGAAAATGCTTTGTTTATAGGTATTTGCAGCTGTTCAACCTGCCTTCCGTAGCCGTTTCGACCAGGAACACACTCTACAACGGAGACCATTTCACGCTCACGCGATGGGCCGCGGTGTCCGAGTGTCACAGGTTTTGTTCCCGATAGGGTCACGCCTTCTGCGGTAAACTGGGACTGGTTCAATGTCGTCTGGCAGCATTTCCAAATCAACCGACCAGAAGCATCGGTAACTAACGTGTGATGTAAAGTATCGTGCCCTTTAGCTTGTTACCGTTGTTGCGAAATCTCCGCGCAGAGCAACCTCAAGCAGTTCTAGATCTGAGCTGCAATCCCTGTACTGCGCAGCCATGTTAGGTGGGAGGACAAAGGCGTCACCGGGCCGCAGGTCACGATCTTGTTGGCCTTCAGCAGACAGTGTCATCTGGCCTTCCACTACGAAAGTGAAGTGGATGTCAGCATCGTGCATGGTAAGCGGCGTCTCACCTATATCTGGTCGGGCGATCTGGATGCCAGCGACACCTTTGGTTCCGGCTGCGATGCCCGTGTCACGCGCGGTAAAACCGGGAATGCGGAAAGGCGACCAGGTGGCGTCATCTTTGATGTGATGGACAAATATTTGCCCTTCCCATTCGCGACTAGGATCGCCCGTGCCGTTGGGTAGGGTGAATTCATGATCGATCGTGGTGATGTGCTCGGCCGGGACGCCAATCTCGATCACTTCGATGTTAGGCGATGCTTCGACAACGCGGTGGCGGATGCCGGGGGGCTGTGTGACGCAATCTCCGGCATTGAGACGGATAGCTTCACCCTGATCTTCATACAGAACATCGACCCAACCCTTGTAGCAATAGATGAGCTGAAACCCGACGGTGTGATAGTGAACCATGTCAGGCACCGGCCCGCCATCTGGGATGCGGATGTGGCTGGCGATAATCGAGCCCCCTAGGCGTGATGGAATAAGATCACGGTAGTGCATCCCGGCGCGGCCAATCACCCAAGGTGCTTCATCACGTAAGCGCCGCACAGCAAACTCATGTTGCGTTTGGGTATTCTCTACCTGTGGGGTCAGCGGGACAACGGTGATTTGGGTGCCATTGGGTGCGGTTAGCTGCCGTGCACCTTCAGCAAAATTATCCGGATCATCTGTCAGGATCCGAATGTGGCCGGGCGGCACGTCGGCACCCTTTTCAATGCGTAGGCGCAACCCGTGGCCAGAAAAGCTGGCAACCGACGGGTCATCAGCAGGGAAAATATTCTCCAGACGCATGCCAAGTGTCTTGGTGTAAAACGGCAGGTCTTTGCGCAATTCCTGCGTTGGGAGCAGCACTTCGGCCAGAATATGGGGGTTTGTCATGAGTGGGTCCTGTTGGTGGGCATGGGGCTAGTTCGCAGACGAAGGATCGGTGATGAATTTCCCGGCGTGCTCCAAAAGCAGGCCGTTTTGATCCGGGGTACCGAGGCAAAGGCGGGCATAATGCTGCAAGCCTGGTTCGCGGACACGGCGCAGAACAATACCTGACTGCGCATATAGATAGGCACCCCAGTCATCGACGTCGCGCGGATCGCTTGCCGGTAAGGTGACAAGGATAAAGTTGGTTTGGCTTGGCTCAACACGGTAGCCATGGCTTTGCAGGCCTTGTGTCACACGGGTGCGTTCGAGGTTCAGAGTGTCGATGTTTTCCACAATGGATGCGCGATGTTCTAGCGCTGCGATACCGGCCACCTGCGCCAGCGCGTTCACGTTGGCGATGGCGCGCAAGGTGTTGAGCACAGCGGCGATCGCAACAGGTACATTGCACCAACCGAGACGGTAAGCCGCAAGCGAGAACGCCTTGGAAAAAGTCCGGGTCACTATGAGGTTCGGGTGATCAGCGACGCGGTCGTGCAAACGTTGGCAGAAATCGAACCCCACAAACTCACCATAAGCGAGATCAGCAACCAGCACGACATGAGAGGGGAGTTCATCAATAAGGCGATGTATTTCCTCTTCGGTCGGCATCGTGCCGGTCGGGTTGTTGGGCAGAGCGAGGTATATCACCTTGGTGCGGTCCGTAACGCAGGAGAGGATGCTGTCGACATCTGCCGTCAGCGTGGATTCAGGCGCGCGGATGACCTTGGCACCCAACCGGTGCGCGATAAGTTGGAACTGGTAGAACCCATTTTGAGACATCAGGATCTCGTCACCCGGCCGGACAAAGGCGCGAGCAATTAAATCTACCAATTCTTCGGACCCGTTGCCGCAGATGATTGTCTCAATCGGGAGATTATAGGTGTGCGCCAGAGCTGTGCGAAGATCGGTAGAAAATGGATCACCGTATTTATTGCCTCGGGCCGCACGCTGGCAGATGGCGTCCAGAACAGCTTGCGGTGGGGCAAAAGGAGACTCGTTCAAAGAAAGATCTATCAGCGGCAGACCTTTGGGATGTGGTACGCGCAGTGTTTCGGTGATCTTGAGGGCGTCAATATAGGGCTGAGGGGCGGACATATTTGGGCTTTCCTAGAGTGATAGCTTACTCTAGGCGGCTGTGTCGGATCAGGGAAGAGGGGCTGGCAAGGAGAGTGAGTGGCTGCCATCAAATGCGCCGCGCAAAGTCGCTTTGTATTCAGTCTCAAGGACCATCAAAAGTGCAAGTTGGCGATGCGCTGCGCCTGTACGACTAGGGGTATTCTGACGTTTGAATCACTCCTCAGGCAGTATCATCCACCAGATTGGACAAGTCTTGCGTCGCTGATTGTGCAGATTGTGCCAAAGCGCGAATATCTGTGCTGATTTGTAAAAACCCGCGACCGGCATCGCCAACTCTGGCTGCCTCCACAGAGGCGTTTATTGAGATGAAAAAGATCTGTTTGCTGATCCGCGCCAATCCCTTGACGGTTTCAACGGTCTGCGCTTTTTGTGCGTGTTGTCGTTCAATGACAAGGCTGATGAAAAGTCCACGATATCGATCAATGGCTGTGTCTATTGTCGGCAAAAGCTCTTTGGTAAGTGTCTGGTGCAAGGCCTGCGCCGCGCGCGTCTCGTAGGGGCGGGCCAAGAACTGGATAAAACTCCGCCGAATAGTATCTACTTCATCAGCGGCAGTGCCAAATGCATCAAGATCGGCCGGAGCGATGTGCACACCGTAGCCGCGCATCAATTGTGGCCCCTTGTCTCGCAGCATGTTGGCGGCTGTTTCAAAATGAAGCAGCGTGTCCTTGTTTTGTGCGATACCTAGGGACGCATTGATGAGCAGGTCATGTCCAAGCCATTGCACAGGTGCAATTGCCTTTTGAACCTGCACAAGCGGATCTGCCGCCCATTCCTGTTTTGATACCATTGAGGGTCCCAACGCTGTTAGGCGCCCTCAATATCGCTTCTATCTAAACGAAAGCTAAACGTCAGAGGCTGGCATCAAGTGCTGCAAGGATCGCATCACCCATATCCGTGGTCGAAATCGGTGTGCCGCCTTCGGGGCCCATCAAATCTGCAGTGCGGGCACCGTCGGAAAGGACTTTCTCGATTGCTTGCTCCAAGCGCGTTGCCTCGTCGCCCTGATCGAAAGAATAGCGCAGTGCCATAGCAAAGCTGAGAATGCAGGCGATCGGGTTTGCCTTGCCTTGCCCGGTAATGTCAGGCGCAGAACCGTGTACTGGTTCGTACATCGCCTTGGGGCGACCATCTGCATTAGGCGCGCCAAGGCTGGCGGAAGGCAACATGCCAAGTGACCCGGTCAACATCGCAGCGCAATCAGACAGAATGTCGCCAAAGAGGTTGTCGGTCAGGATGACGTCAAATTGCTTGGGGGCACGCACCAACTGCATCGCGCCATTGTCGGCATACATATGGCTCAGTTCAACATCAGGATAATCTGTGTCGTGCACACGCTGCACGACTTCGCGCCATAAGATGCCGCTTTCCATGACGTTGGCTTTTTCCATCGAACAGACTCTGTTGTCGCGACGGCGTGCAAGCTCAAAGGCAGAACGCGCGACACGGTCAATTTCAGATTCAGTGTAGCGTTGCGTGTTAATGCCGACCCGCTCGTTACCCTCTTCAAAAATACCGCGCGGTTCGCCGAAATAGACGCCCGATGTCAGTTCCCGAACGATCATAATGTCCAGCCCGGCAATCAGATGTTTCTTGAGCGATGAAAAGTCAGCCAGGGCGTCAAAACACTGCGCAGGGCGCAGGTTTGAGAAGAGATCCATTTCTTTGCGCAGGCGCAGAAGGCCACGTTCAGGTTTGACCGAAAAGTCCAGATCGTCATACTTGGGGCCACCAACAGCACCAAGCAGCACGGCGTCCACCTCAAGCGCTCGCGCCATGGTGTCATCATGCAGTGGCGTGCCGTGCTTGTCATAAGCCGCACCGCCAACCAGATCGTGCTCTACGTCAAAAGCAATGTCGCGCTTAGCTCCGTACCAGTCGATGACGCGGGTGACTTGGTCCATAACTTCGGGTCCGATACCGTCCCCGGCGAGGATCAAAAGGGTGGGATTGGCCATGGCGTACGCTCCTGTAAATTAGGTTGCTCGCGGCCTAGCGCGGTGGGCGCGGAGGGTCAAGGATCGGTCGGTTCTAGATCGGCCCAAAGAAGCAGATGACGACTGGCGTTTGGCGCGGCAAACAGGCCGAAATCGACGACTTTCCAATCAATTGAAGGTAGCAGGTAGTCTACACGCAGCTCGCCCGGACCGGGGTCAGGCCAGTTTGCGGTGGGCGCATTGGGAAACGGATTTTGTAAGCGCGGGTCCGTGATAAGAGCGTTGATGGCTGCCTTGCGGCCTTCGCCACGCTCTGGGTCAATATTCGCATCTCCAAGGAGCACAAAATCGGAGTGATCTTTCAGAAGCTGGCTCCACAGTGCGACCTCGTCATGATTGCGCCTACCATTACGGTCTTCGGCACCGTCAAAGACAGGAGGTGTCGCATGGAACGTCATTACATTGATCGGCCCAAAATTTGGCGTGCTGATGGGGACAACCCAATGGCCCTTGGAAGACAGCCGTTGGATTTCATAGGCGGCGTCCCCGCCAAAAGGGCCGGTATCCGTCATCGGGAAAAGATTGCCTGGCATGTCGCGCCAAAGAAGGCCGCTGTGGTCGGTGACCTTATCTTGAAGGACCGGAAAACGGGACAGGATCGCCATGCCGCCTTGGCCGGAAAACCTACCGAAGCCCTGAGCATCGTCACCGCCGCCCAGCTTGCCGTCACCATTCAGGTCCACCCCTGTGGGCATGCCGGTATTTGGACGAAGCGCAAAGCGGTAAGGGTACGAAGACCCGCGTTGTTCAAGAGCATCAGCAAATGCGTTTAGCGCAGCGTTTTGTAGATCAAAATCAATGCTCTGCAGCACAATGATGTCGGGGTTTGTCGCGATGAGCGCATCTTGGGCGGCAATCACCTGCGGGTCTTCGCCACGCAAGATATCACCTAGCAAAATACCTGGGCCTTTGCGCGACAGTTCCGTGTTGAAGGTGGCAATCCGAAAGGGCTCAGCCGAAACAGTCGTTAGCGACAGGAGCAGTCCTAGGAGTAGGCCGGTTGCATATCGCCCTGTGCGTCGGCATAGGCGCGACGGCGTTTTTCTTCGATCATGTCGGCGATTTTGCCCATTGCGATGCCACGCATGATCATGCTGGCAGGAAGGAAGGCCCATGCGCTGAGTGTCCAGATTAAGGTCTGAGGATGCTCTAATGATATCGGGTCTAACAGATCGGCGGCCAGTTTGACTACCGCTGGGATCACAAAGGGCAGCAAGAAACCAAGAGCGATATTTATCCGCGAGTCGCGCTGCAGCCGGTCAAGCACATCGCCGCCAGCCGTCGGGTCAAAGAGCGGCAAGTTGACCCAGACGTTGAAGGCTCCATTGCGAGTCGGCCAATTCATGACCCGCACCAAGACGAGGAAGGCGGTCATGGCCAACAAGGAGATGACATAAGAGAGCCCAGCAAATGTCCGAACGGACGCGACTGTCTCAAGTGGAGCGTTGTCAGGCAGCATCAAAACGACCAGGCGCACGGGTGAATAGGGGAAATCGATGGCGTTGCCAACAATCGTGCCAATGGAAGTTAGCGCCCCACTGAGCGCTGTCGGTTCGGTCTTGCCGCGCAGGATCAGCGTCAGGAACAGGACCGTCAGAAATAGTGCGATGAACCGGAGGCGATTGAAGGGAGCCGCATCGCGAAATTCAACAATACTGGGGAAGTTTGAGTTGTACTCAACAAATGTCAGGAGGGATGCCAGCAGGGCCACAAGCACAACGATCTGCGACGAGTCAGAAACTACGCCCGGCAACATCAGTGCCGGTGTCACAATCATTAGCGCGACCAAGAGGCCGCGAATTGCGGCACCTGTCATCCGTGCAATCACTTTTCAATCCCTTCAAACTGGCCAGCCACGATACGATGCCGTGTGCTTATCCCAACTTGATGCCCCCGGGTTTGGGAGCCTGCCTCATTCTTGCCCAATTTGTGCCTTCTTTCGCCTTAATTCTCAAGACCGTGAGCCTATCTAACTGCAGTGAATCGACAATTTGAAGGAAGGGGTGGTGCGTTCTTGCATCATTTTGGTGGCAAGAATAAGGCAGTACGCCACATTTAGTAGGTGACGTCCTGCCACCTACTAAAAGTATGATTGTATTGTGAGCCGAGAAGAAAGAGTGATTAGACCCAAGGGCGGCTTTGAGCCGCTGTGCTTTCAAAGCTGTCGATAGAAGTAACTTTTGCCATCGTCAGGCCGATGTCATCAAGGCCGTTCATCAGGCAATGCTTCTTGAATGGGTCGACCTCAAACTTGAAAACCTCGCCGTCCGAAGACGTGATGGTCTGAGTTTCGAGGTCAATCTCGATCCGTGCATTCGCGCCTTTTTCGGCATCCTTCATCAACACATCCACCTGTTCTTGTGGCAAGGCGATGGGCAGAATGCCATTCTTGAAACAGTTATTATAAAAGATATCCGCATAGCTGGGCGCAATAACGCAGGTGATACCAAAATCCGCAATCGCCCATGGCGCGTGTTCACGGCTGGAACCACAGCCAAAGTTATCCCCAGCCACAATGATTTGTGCATCGCGGTACTGCGGCATGTTCAGAACAAAATCGGGGATTTCGTTGCGATCGTCATCATAACGCATTTCGTCAAAGAGGTTCACACCCAGACCCGAGCGTTTAATTGTCTTAAGAAACTGCTTGGGAATGATCATGTCGGTGTCGATGTTAATCAAAGGCATGGGGGCTGCGATACCGCTGAGTGTGGTGAACTTGTTCATGTTGTATCTCCTGGACAGGGCATTTCCCTTTTGCGGTGGTGATGCAACAAAATGGACTTGCTTGCAATGCGTCGTGGCTGATTGCGTAGTGCATCCCCAAATGAAAATGGCGGCACCGAAGCACCGCCATCCTATTAACCGAAGTCGCTAAGTTATGTTTTTGCTTTGCTCTTGCGGCGGCGCGTTGCGGCGATACCCCCGATACCAGCCATCAACATCCAACCAGCCGCGGGCAGTGGAACGGGGGGCACTTCTTCTGCAAGGCTGAAGCTTGCGCTAAGTGTAGCGCTGTTTGATTGGTTTTCCGAAGTCAGAAAGCTGGAAAAAGGCCCTGAACCAGTGTCAAAACCGAGCACAGTCAACGTAAAATCCTGCCCGTCTACATCAAAGACTTGCGACAGATCCTGTGCATTGACCAAGGTCACGAGGTCAGCGCATGGGGCAGATCCGCCCTGCGCACAAGGATTTGCGTTGTTAGGTGTCTCAATGTGAGTGAACGAGAAAGTCGGATCAATGCTAAAGGCCGTCCCATTCACAGATCCTGCGATGGAAATGGCCAAGTCTGCGCTCAGAAGGCTACCGTTGTTGAGGTTGATCACAAAGTTGTTGTGGACGAACTCACCTAGATCGAAAGGCGACGAAAGATTACTTCCGCCACTCGCCGCGTTGAGCGTATAATTGCTGCCTGGATTGCTGAAACCATTCCACGCAAGGACGTCCGTATTTTCGCCCGTTGCTGACCCAGAGGTCATGACTGCGTTCTGCCAAACTCCGGAAATGCTGCTGATGTCGACCGTTACCGCGCCAGCGCTAAATGCTGTGACCATTGTCACAGCTGCAGACAGTGCTGCTGTTTTCAAATATTCATTTTTACCCTTCTTGGCTGAAACAAGCCAACTAGTTTACGAACCATTAAACACTCTTACCTTTGAAAAAACTCATTGTTCGAATGCCAAGACTCACGAAAATGCGTAATAATTACGCACTTAAAAAGTAAAATATTGCTATTTCCAATTCAACTAACTGGCTGTTGAAACTTGCTTGTCAAAAACCAAAATCTACCAATTTAGGGTTGTAACGAGCTCATTTTTGAAAAAACCTTCCATAAAACGGATAGAGCCGCACCTTTTCAAAAGGCGCGGCTCTCCAGTCTTGCTAGGACGATACTTAGGCAGTCTTGCGACGGCGGCGGATGAAGCCCAAACCACCAAGACCTGCAATCAACAACCACCCTGCTGCAGGCAGTGGTACCGGGTTTGGAGCTGGATCTGGAATTGGATCGGGATTCGGACCAACGAAACCATCGAACAGGAATTCTTGGGTATTCCTCACAACCTGCGCTTCTCCGTCGTTGATAGAGCTGAGCCAGTCAACATCACCGAACGCGGCGATCCGGCCTGATCCAAGGGCGTCTTCATCCCATGCTGCGGCGACTGCACGACCAGTAACATCCGATGACACGGCAACACTATTGCCGACGACACCCCCGATTTGACCCGGAGCACTTGGAACCCAGCCGACCGCGAGGTCGGCGTCTACGTTTCCGACTGCATTTGGATTGAAGCTAAAGGTACCACCGACGTCGCCAAAGCCACCGACACTGACGCCACCAGACAAAAGGCTGGCATTCACGATTCGCTCTACGCTATCGTTTGCTGCTTCGCAGCATGGCCGTTCGAATGTCAGATAGAGGCCACCGCCATTGCCGACGAAATTTATCATCTGGTCTTCAAGAGCGGCACCGTAGGAGCTGTTGAAGCTGAGCGACCAAATTGTATCGAAGACACTCAAATCCATCGGCACTGCCGCTCGGCTCACATTTACGACAACGTCGCCCTGTGCCTCAAGAACGTCTTGCACATTGTTCTGGGCGCTTGATCGATCGCCAAATATCAGTACAGAAGCGGCATTTGTTGGAACAGTTGAAATAGTTAATACACCACAAGCTAGAATTGAAAGTAGTTTCATTATTTCACCTTATAAAACCTTATAAAAACAGGGCCGTGAAATATGCCCCCCATCTACATCATACATTAATCAGTGAAAATTTCAACTTGGGCGTACTTGTCAAAGGGGCTTCTGCAGAGGTTGGGCCTCGGTTTAGTGCGCCGCCAATAACCGCGCTGTGGCTCTTTTTAAATCATTTCATACACTTCGATCAGTGTCCGGTCACACGAACAGCGGCAGCCATGTCGCGCAATATTAGGTGAGTGCAGCCATTGAAATCGTGTTGGTAAAACGAATCCGCCGGGCAATTTGCCCGGCGGTTTTTTGTCTTAAAATGTCGCCCGCACCTACATCAAATCGCGCACGTCCGTCAGCTTGCCGGTGATCGCGGCGGCTGCCGCCATGGCGGGCGACATAAGGTGTGTACGACCGCCACGTCCCTGACGACCCTCAAAGTTGCGATTTGACGTGGCAGCGCAGCGTTCGCCGGGCTTCAATTGGTCTGGGTTCATCGCAAGACACATAGAGCATCCCGCAAGGCGCCACTCAAACCCGGCATCGATGAAGATCTCAGCGAGGCCTTCTTCTTCTGCTTGTGCCCGAACAAGCCCGGAGCCCGGAACGATCATGGCCCGCAATCCGTCTTTGACTTTTTTGCCCTTCATGATCTCAGCAGCGGCGCGCAGATCTTCGATGCGGCCGTTTGTGCATGACCCGATAAAGACAGTGTCGATTTCCACCTCTGTCAGAGGCGTACCAGCGGTCAGGCCCATATAGTCGAGCGAGCGTTGTGCGGCGCCAACCTTGCCACCGGTAAAGTCATCAGCCGCCGGAACATTTGCCGTGATGGGCAATACGTCCTCGGGCGAAGTGCCCCAGGTCACAACCGGCGCGATGTCTTCACCTTTGAGAGTGATAACCTCGTCCCAAGGTGCATCATCGTCGGAATAAAGCGTCTTCCACCAATCCAACGCGGCTTCCCACTGAGCACCTTTCGGGGCGTGCGGGCGACCATTGCAATATTCATATGTCTTTTCATCTGGTGCAATCAGACCTGCGCGCGCGCCGCCTTCGATTGCCATGTTGCAGACGGTCATACGTCCTTCCATGCTCAGATCGCGAATTGCTTCGCCGCAATATTCAATCACAAAGCCGGTGCCGCCTGCCGTGCCGGTAACGCCGATGACGGACAGAGTGATGTCTTTGGCCGTGACACCTGGGCGTAGCTTGCCGGTGATCTCGACCTTCATGTTCTTGGATTTCTTCTGGATCAGTGTTTGCGTGGCGAGCACATGTTCGACTTCTGATGTGCCAATGCCGTGTGCCAGTGAGCCAAATGCACCATGTGTCGCTGTATGGCTATCGCCACAGACCACAGTCATGCCGGGCAGGGTCCAGCCTTGTTCGGGGCCGACGATATGTACGATGCCCTGACGGACGTCTGTCACTGGGTAATAGTGGATGCCGAAATCTTTGGCATTTTTGTCCAGCGCTTCAACTTGAATGCGGCTGTCTTCTGTCATTGTCGCCGCATTGGCACGGTCAAGCGTGGTGGGCACATTGTGATCAGGCACCGCGATCGTTTTGTCGGGAGCGCGGACCGTGCGGTTGGTCATGCGCAGCCCCTCAAAGGCTTGGGGGCTTGTGACCTCGTGCACGAGGTGGCGGTCGATATAGAGCAAGCATGTGCCGTCGTCGGCTTCGTCCACGAGGTGGGCATCCCAGATTTTATCGTAAAGCGTTTTGGGGGACATGTGGTCCTCTCCCGTATGAAATGTTGAAACAGTAGGTATCCGAGTATGTGTCTATTGCCGTGCCCATACGGAACGGGTTGCACCGAAAAATCGCTCGCGCAGGCGGCTATGGTCGGTCTGGTTAAACACGGTTTTCATAGCGCCCCAGATATAGCGGTGCTGCTGGTCTCGCAAGAGGCAGCTAGATCATATGCAAAAAGACTACCCTGAAAAGGGCAGTCTTTGGTGTCGCAAGGGTATGGAATGCTCCGTGTCAGCCTTTCTTGCGGCGGCGTACGACAACGAGCGCACCCAATGCGCCAATGAAAAGCAAGCCACCCGCGGGCAGCGGAACCACTGCGATACTGTCGGTGAGCGAGAACGTCGCAAGAGCGTTTTCCGGGGTCGAGCTATCAAAAAACCCAAGGCGGTAGCTGCCTGTAGAAAGATTCTCAAACGCGAATTCACCTGGTTGGGTAAAGCTGACACCATAAGTGCTGCCCGTTGGTCCGATCAGATTGCAATCGCCTGCGACAAGGCCAGCAGCGGCCGCACAGAAGTTGGTGTCGTTCGACAGACGGCTCGTTGCTGCACCGGCAGGAGCGTTAAGCAAATCAAGGGTGATCCCAGTCACGTCGCTCAATGAATTGTTCGCTCCAAAGAATGCATAGCTGCTGAGGAACAGGTTGCCGATGCCTTCGAGCGTAAAGTCGATGTATCCGGCTGCTGGCGTTCTAGTCCAATCAAACGTCAAAGAGAGTTGGTCAGCAGGGCCACTTGTTGGGATGCCGCCGGCAGAAGCGGAAATGGTGGTGGTAAATACACCGCCTTCGTCAATGCCGTCGATGGTTGCTGCTATGGCACCTGTCGCGATCAAGGCGGAAAGGCTCATAGCGCCGAGCAGTTTTGTACATGTCATGACGGCCGTCTCCTAGCAAGTAAGGCAATAAACCTAAGGTTGAGTAATCCATACTATTTACTACCTGTCAACGAAGGCATGTATCACATGCTCGATTGTTTCAATTTTCGAAACAATAACTTCTACGGCCAATTACTGGTGAATATCTTGAGCCAAGTTAATGTGCGCGGCTACCCACTTGGCCGTGTTGCGTGTTTCGACTGCTTCGTGCACCATTTGGTCAAAGGGGATTGCCGATGAATGATGACACAGACCCGTTCGCAGAATTTCTGGCGACGCTTCACGGGCTGTGGATCAATGTGGAGGCCTTCTTATCTGGGATTATCACGCCCGGTTGGAAACAGAACCAGATCATCATCCTGATCATTCTGGCTGTTGTAGCAATTTGCCTGCACAAGCTTTCGGGACGGGTTTTAGAAAATTGGGTTCGGACGCATCAAGGTTGGGCCAAGTGGCAACTGCGTCTGATCATACAGATCAAGCGGCGGCTGGGCCTCATTTGGTTCGCCGTGCTCACCTACGCTGTCTACATCGTTATGCAGAACATCACCTGGCCATCACGGTCTATCTTCTTGGGGGTGGTGGCTGAACTGGCAGCCGTTTGGGTTGGCATCGCCTTTGCCGTGCGTTTGGTTCGCAATCGAACGTTGCGGCGGGTGGTGACGTGGGGATTGTGGATCTATGCGACGTTCTATTTCCTAAACGTGTCCAACGAAATTGCGAGCTTCCTCGATGGTCTCGCGCTTGAGGTCGGGAACTTCCGGATGTCAGTGCTGACTTTGTTGACAGCTTTGATTGTGATTGGAGCGCTGTTTATCGCCGCGGGTCTCATCAGCAAGACCACGGCCGTCAAAATCCGCCAGAACGATGATATCAGCCCCTCAATGCAAGTACTTGCGGTCAAAGGCCTGCAAGTCGCAGTTTATGGCATGGCGTTCTTTATGGGCGTGAAGGCGGTTGGCATTGATCTGACTGGGCTTGCGGTGCTGTCGGGTGCGCTTGGTGTAGGTCTTGGTTTTGGCTTGCAAAAGGTGGTGTCGAACCTTTTCTCAGGTGTGATCATCCTGCTTGATAAGTCGATCAAACCGGGGGATGTGATCAGTCTTGGGGATACATTTGGGTGGATTCAAACACTGGGCGCACGCTACGCGTCGGTCGTTACACGAGATGGCAGAGAATACCTTATCCCGAACGAGGATTTGATCACCGGACAGGTCGTCAATTGGTCGCACTCCGATGATTTTGTGCGCTTGGATATCTACTTTGGGACGGCCTATTGCGATGATCCGCATCGAGTCCGTAAACTGGCGATTGAGGCGGCAACCAGTGTCGCACGGGTGTTGAGTTTTAAGGCACCAGTCTGCCATATCGTGGGGTTTGGAGACAGTTCGGTGGATTACATTCTGCGGTTTTGGATCAAGGACCCGACCGGCGGCCTGACCAACATCCGCGGTAATGTGTATCTTGCCCTTTGGGATGCGTTTAAGGAAAATGGCATCTCGATCCCGTTCCCGCAGCGCGAGGTCAAGGTTCTGGATGATCGCAAGCTTGCTTCGCCACACGCAAGTTCTGCGCTAGACTAGTTGCATTGTGTTTGCCGCGGGTTAAGTAGTTCAGCGGTTGCCAAGGGGCAGGGTGCGATGGGTCAGCAAAAGACAGATATAGTATTGGTGTTGGGCAGCGGACCGAATGTTCTTGCGGCTCAAGATTGGCCCAAGACTTGGTTCGACCGGATCGTCGTGATCAACAACGCTTGGCAAGTTCGGCCAGACTGGGATGATTTGGTCTACCCAGAAGATTTTCCGTCGGACCGGATGCCTCCAGATATACGGACGAAACAAAAGCTGATTGATGCTGCGGCCTTTGTGCCTGCACAAAACAGTTTTGGCGGCTTTGTTTATGCAGGTGGCACCATGGCGTTTACGTCTGCCTATTGGGCGCTGCATGCCCACAAGCCGCGTGTGATGGCGTTTTTGGGGTGCGACATGATGTATCCGAGCCAAGGCAAGACGCATTTTTATGGCCGTGGCACCGCTGATCCGTTGCGCAATGACATCACACTTCGCGATCTGGGGGCCAAATCAGCAAGGCTGGCCGCGATTGCAAACCAGCAAGGGTGTGCTTGCGTCAATCTATCGTCTGAGCCTTCTGCCTTGTTGTTTCCGCGCGCTAATGCTGCTGAATTGCGTGGGTTGAACGTAAAAATAGACTTAGAAACAGAGGATTACCGCCACCTTAGGCAGCGCGAAGATGATCTGGGATATGTCACGCCTGATGGGCGCTACTGGGAAGACAGCACGCTGTTTGATGAAAAGAAGCTGGCAGCACTCGATTTGGACTGGCGCGATTTTTACACATCTGCCGTTAGGAATTTATCAGGCCTTGCAGGAGTGGGCGAATCCCGCTAGCTGCGGCGCTTGTCATTGAAATGTCATATCTGCGTTGTTATTCTAAGGTGACCCCAGCGTCGGGGGCCAGACGGCGCGACAAAAGGAGGACGATGTCCTGTCAATCCAAGAGCACGCAGCGCAGGCTGCGGATGCCGGTGTGGCGCTGATGGCGGTAACCGGTGAAAAGGCCACAAGCGAGAAGCTTCTGGCTACGATCCTTTCCTCACTCGAAGACGACAAGGCCGAAGATGTTGTGCAGGTTGATCTGCGCGGCAAAACTGAGATTGGTGATTACATGATCATCTGCTCAGGTCGGTCCTCGCGTCAAGTTGCGGCCATCTCTGAAAAGGTGGCGCAGCGGGTCAAAGAAAAATACGGCCACATGGTGCGTATCGAAGGCAGAGACACAGGTGACTGGGTTTTGATCGATACTGGCGATGTGATCGTTCACGTCTTTCGTCCAGAAGTGCGTGAATTCTACCAGCTTGAAAAGATGTGGATGCCCCAACCGGCTGCCACCAACTGATGCTGTCTTAAGGGTTTAGCGTGATGCGCGTGCAGATTTGTGCTGTAGGTAAACTGCGCGCTGGCCCTGAAAAATTGCTGATAGATGATTACCTGACCCGATTTGAGCGCACTGGGCGTGGTATCGGGTTTGGTCCAGTTTCGCTTCACGAGGTCGAAGACCGCAAAGGTGGCGGGATGCCAGCAGAGGCATCCTTGCTGCGCCGAACTGTTCCTGACGGTGCTGTAATTTGCGCATTAGACGAACGCGGAACCGTAGAAACCTCAGTCAAATTCTCAAAACGATTGGCGGATTGGCGGGATGCCGGGCGCGGTGATCTGGCCTTCGTCATCGGTGGCGCAGACGGTCTGGATCCAGAAATTCGGGGCCAAGCTGACCACCTGCTGTCTTTTGGCAAAATGGTCTGGCCGCATATGCTGGTGCGCGTCATGCTTGCTGAGCAAATGTACCGCGCTGCTTCAATCTTGTCGGGCGGTCCGTACCACCGAGTTTGATTGGCGCGCTTATCTCAGCCGAACGCCAACAAAACTATCGTACCAGCCGTTTACGTTGTCGCGTGCCTGAATGCGAACTTGTTCTGTGCCAGTAGGGACTTTCACACCAGATAGCGACCGTGTGAAAGGCTGCTCATTCACATGAGGATGCGCAAGGGTTCGCTCACCCAGAATGGTGCCATCTAAAGAGACAATCCGCCAGCCATCCACATAATCATCCCAACCTGTGTCGGTGTGAGAGATCGTCACATCAAAAGTATATAACCCACCTTGTCGATGTGCGGTGACGTTGTCGATGCGCGGCGGGTCAGCGAACACTGGGGCAGAAAGAGCTATGAATAAAGACAGGCTTCGTTTCAACATGTCCGATACCTTAATATGTAAAGCTGTTATCTATAAACGCTTGGCCGTCACTTTGCCAAGAGAATGCAACGCGAATGTGATGCGAACTCACGCCGCCATATGATTGTGACAGTTAAGACACCGGCTGCGATTAGCGCAATAGGCCCAGCCAACCAAGCGAGCGCTGCCAGGGCAAAGTAGATCGCCCGTAGACCTCTGTTGAAGCTGCGCGCTGCTGTGATGTTAATCTCTGCGGCTTTGGTCGCAATAGGAACGGCGTCTTTATGTGTCGCGTCGTTTGGCACAGCACCCATCAGCACCGAACAATAGCCAAAAAGCCGGTTTGCCCAAACGAACTTTAAGAAACCGTTGGTCAAATAGACCACGACGAACATCATCTTGATCTCGAGAACGACGGCGGAGTGCTCATCGAACGTGAGGTCTTCGGCAAGGCCAGACAGTTGCTCAGAATTACCAATTAGCGCCAGTGCTCCGCCGATCGCGATCATGCTGGTTGAGGCAAAAAATGAGGTGCCTTGCCTTAGGGACGCAACCGTTTGGGCGTCAAAGATGCGCGGCTCTCGTGTAACCATCTGACGCATCCATTCGCGGCGGTACTCGGCCATTATGACCGACACGGACGGCTTGGCCGCGGACGGCCTTTCTATCCACAGACCAATAAAAAACCAAAGAGAGATAAGCAGTGCAACAGCTGCGCCGTCGAGAAGCGAAAATAGATAAATGCGATCAATGATGTCCATTGGCGGTGTCTACGCCCCGGCGCAGGTGCTGACCAGTGGCTTGTTGATGCAATCAATGAAGCGTGCGGAAATCGCGAAGGAAGCCGATTGCGGCATGATCTTTTTGATCCTCACATTGTGCCGGTTCAGACCCTAGGCCCCCATCTGCTTTCGGTCGGTATGCATATCAGGATCTCGCCGACGTTGCTGTTGCTTTGGTGGCCCCAAAGACGAAGAGTAACCCCAACCAAGGCGCATCAGACGTTGCCAGCGAATGATATTGCAGCACGGGTGCGCGGTTCTATCTTGCAAATCTCGACGATTGGTAATATTATTTTACCAAATTAGGAGAGCTCTATGGAAATGCCAAGCCCGGACCCTCGCATTCTGGCGATCAAATCCCGCGTTGTAGCCCGTCTGCACGGGGTGCTTCCGGGGGATGCAGTGATCCATGATGAGGTCGAAACACGAGCCTATGAATGTGACGCACTTACTGCATATCGGTGCCCTCCAATGGTTGCTGTCCTACCTACGACGACCCAAGAAGTCGCCGCCGTGCTTAAGATTTGCCATGAAGAAGGCGTGCCCGTTGTGCCGCGCGGCTCTGGGACTTCGCTGGCCGGAGGAGCGTTGCCCACAGCAGATTGTGTTATCCTAGGCGTAGCGCGAATGAATGATGTTCTGGATACCGATTACGACAACCGGATCATTCGGGTTCAGACGGGGCGCACGAACCTGAGCGTGACGGGTGCCGTTGAAGAGAACGATTTTTTCTATGCGCCAGACCCTTCAAGTCAGCTGGCCTGTGCGATTGCAGGTAACATCGCCATGAATTCGGGCGGCGCACACTGCCTGAAATATGGCGTCACGACGAATAACCTGATGGGCGTCACCATGGTGATGATGGACGGTGAAATAGTTGAAATAGGCGGCGCGCATCTTGATGCGGGCGGTTTGGATTTGCTGGGACTGATCTGCGGATCAGAAGGGCAGTTGGGTGTCGTGACCGAAGCGACGTTGCGTATCTTGCACAAGCCCGAAGGCGCGCGGCCAGTATTGATGGGATTTGACGACAGTGAAGTCGCCGGTGCCTGCGTCAGTGACATCATCAAGGCTGGTGTTCTGCCTGTTGCGATCGAATTTATGGACCGCCCCTGCATCGAAGCAACAGAGGCTTTTGCCAAAGCTGGCTACCCGATGTGCGAGGCTCTTTTGATTGTTGAGGTTGAAGGATCAGATGCTGAGATCGACCACCAGCTTTCGCTGATCATGGAAATCGCGCGTCGTCACAATCCCGTTGAACTGCGTGAAAGTACCTCAGCCGAAGAAAGCGCCAAGATCTGGCTTGGCCGCAAATCTGCCTTTGGCGCAATGGGGCAGATCAATGATTATATGTGCCTTGACGGAACGATCCCTGTATCAAGCTTGCCTTTGGTGCTGCGCCGCATTGGCGAGATGTCTGACGAATATGGGCTGAAGGTTGGCAACGTGTTTCACGCTGGCGACGGCAACATGCACCCGCTGATCCTCTTTGATGCGAACAAGCCCGGCGATCTGGAGCTGTGTGAAGCGTTTGGCGCAGATATTCTAAAACTCTGCGTAGAAGTTGGTGGCTGTTTGACCGGGGAGCACGGTGTCGGGATTGAAAAGCGCGATCTGATGCATGTGCAATACGCGCCCGCCGATCTCGAAGCGCAGATGGCTGTGAAAGATGTCTTTGATCCGAAGTGGTTGTTGAACCCTGCGAAGGTCTTTCCGCTTGATGCGTCAGATGCTCGGCGTGCGGAATCCGCGGCTGCGGCCTAAGGGCTATAGGACCAAGTAAACCCTCCGGGATAATTGAGGCCACAAGAACTATGACACCCAAAACTGAGAGCGAACTTGTTGAAGCGATCCAAAGTGCGCGCGCACCTCTTGCTGTTTCTGGCGGCGCAACGCGCGGTATCACCGTTGACGGTGAGCCGCTGTCAGCAAAAGGTTTGAGCGGGATCAGCTTGTATGAGCCCGGCGCAATGACGCTTGTGGCGCAGTCAGGCACTCCGATTTCTCTGATTGAGCGCACCTTGGCCAAAGACAATCAACGTCTCGCGTTTGAGCCTATGGACCACCGAGTGCTGTTGGGTACAAAAGGCGAGCCGACCATTGGGGGCGTGATGGCGGCAAATGTCAGTGGCCCGCGACGGATTGCAGTGGGTGCCGCGCGGGATTTCGCGCTGGGGGTTCGCTTTGTTGATGGATCAGGAACGGTCATCAAGAACGGGGGCCGGGTGATGAAGAACGTCACCGGCTATGACTTGGTTAAGCTGATGGCGGGATCATTTGGGACGCTAGGCGTTTTGACCGAAGTTGCCCTCAAGGTATTACCGATGCCTGAAACAGAAGGCACCCTTGTGCTGTCTGGGCTAGATGACGCGGCCGCAGTTGCCGCTTTGGCCAGCGCACTGGGCAGTCCTTTTGAGGTCACTGGTGCGGCGCATGACCCGCAAATAAATGAGACAATGTTGCGCGTTGAGGGATTTGAAGCATCAGTGAACTACCGCATTGAGCAACTGCGAAGTTTGTTGTCTGAAACGGGTGCCGAAATGCAAGTCGAGGATCGCGACAAAAGCCGGATGCGCTGGGCCGATCTTCGGGATGTCAGGGCTTTTGCAGATTCCGATGGTGATGTTTGGCGCGTGTCGTGCAAGCCATCTGACGCGCCGGGGCTAGTCACAACGGCTAAAGCACAAGCTGTGTTGTTTGACTGGGCTGGTGGCCTTATCTGGCTGAAAACAACGCCGGGAAGTGATCTACGTTCTGCACTTGGCACCTATGATGGGCATGCGACCTTGGTGCGTGGATCAGCTAAAACGCGCGCTACATTGGGCGGATTTCAAACGCCAGCTTCTGGTGTTGCACGTCTGTCACAAGGTCTGCGCGCGAGATTTGATCCACGCGGCATTCTAAATGCTGGATTGATGGGGTGAGCCTCGCAACGCTTTTCCTGATTATTTTTATCGTGGGTCCCGTGTTGTTCCGGCAGATGACCAAACCGGAGCCGTCGCGGGCAAGCTTCTGGATCTTGGGGCTTTGTACGGGGCTCTGTGCACTGGGCGGGCTGGCCGTACGTTTTGGCCTTCCTCTGGCATGGGGTCGTGACTTCACCGTGACAATCGCTGGTATCGCGCTGATTTGGATCGCTTGGATTAGCGTATTGTCGCCTGGGGCCCAATCGTTGCGGCGGCGCGATCCGGGCACCCTGATGCGGCGCTGGACGGGCATGATTGGTGCGATCGGTACAACAGTACCATGGTTTGGTCTGGCTTCAGCCAGCCTGATGCAGGGATAGAGGGCAACAGCAATGCAGACGATGTTTACCGAAAAACAACTTGAAGACCCGGCGACGAAACGCAGCAATGAGATCTTGCGGTCCTGTGTGCATTGCGGATTTTGCACAGCGACTTGCCCAACATATCAGGTGCTTGGCGATGAACTCGATAGCCCTCGCGGACGTATATATCTGATCAAAGATATGCTTGAGAACAACCGTGTGCCGGACGAAAAAACGGTCAAGCATGTCGATCGTTGTCTGAGCTGTCTTGCCTGTATGACGACCTGCCCATCGGGCGTGCACTATATGCATCTGGTTGATCATGCGCGCGACTATATTGAACAGCGGTACAAGCGGCCATTCAGTGACCGTGCCTTGCGTTGGATTTTGGCGCGTATTTTGCCTTATCCGATGCGGTTCCGAGTTGCCTTGCTGGGTGCCAAGATAGGGCGGCCCTTTGCGCGGTTCATGCCTGATCCAAGACTGCGCGCCATGCTTGAGATGGCACCAAAGGTGATCCCGCCTGTTTCGCGCAATGATGATCCGCAAAGCTTTGCACCAAAAAATAAACGCAAAATGCGGGTCGCGCTTATGACGGGCTGTGCGCAAAAGGCGCTCAATACAGATATCAACGATGCCACCATACGGCTGTTGACCCGGCTGGGGGCCGAAGTCGTCGTCGCCAAAGGTGCTGGCTGTTGCGGTGCGCTGACCCACCACATGGGCAAAACCTCTGAAAGTCATGCAACAGCGGCTCTAAATATCGACGCTTGGTGCGCTGAGATGGACGGCGAAGGGTTGGATGCGATCGTTATCAACACCAGCGGGTGCGGCACAACGGTCAAAGACTACGGTCACATGTTTCGCAATGACCCAAAGGCTGCGGCAGCTGCGCGAGTGTCTTCTTTGGCGCGGGATGTGTCGGAAGTCTTGATGGAATTGACGGGCAAGGATGCGGATGGCACGCCATGGCAACCTGCCAAAGATGGGACCATAGCGACCGATGGCAATGCCCCTCCCGAAGGCATTGTAGTTGCTTATCATGCGGCCTGTTCATTGCAGCATGGCCAGCAAATCAAAACCTTTCCCAAGGACCTACTAAAGAAGGCTGGATTTAGCGTTGTGGAGCCTGCGGATTCGCATCTGTGTTGTGGTTCTGCAGGTACGTATAATCTGATGCAGCCGGAAATATCGTCGCAGCTAAAAGAGCGCAAAGTCAAAACCTTAGAAGCCAAGAACCCGGATATTATTGCTGCAGGCAATATTGGTTGTATGATGCAGATCGGTTCGGCCAGTGCGGTACCTATTGTGCATACGGTTGAGCTATTGGATTGGGCATGGGGTGGCCCCAAACCACCAGCACTATCTGCGGATGTGGTAAAACAGCCTGCGATCCCAAAATTGAGGTAACCGCGCCGTAATTCTGCCGTATCGGGCCGCTATTTCTGTTTAGGTATTTTAGATTTTCACCGAATAGACGGAGCTTCCTTTGCGGCGTTGGATGGCACTTTCCCTAATGGTGGCCACTTTGGCCACGACTGCGTTTGCACAGGATCTAAGGTTGCGCCGGCTTCAAAGCGGTGTCGACGCCAAAGCTTGGGAAGCTGTTGGGCGTCTGGACATAAACGGAACCGGGTTCTGCACTGGTACATTGATTGCTCCTCGCTTGGTGCTGACTGCGGCGCATTGTTTGATTGATCACGAAACGAAAACGCTGATCGACTACGGTACGATTGAGTTTCTTGCCGGGTGGCGCGATGGCCGCGCAGGTGCTTACCGCCAAGTGCGCCGTGCCGTTGTGCATCCTGATTATGAATATGACGTTGATCTGTCCTCAGGCCGAGTTCGAAATGATCTGGCCCTTCTTGAGTTAGATCAATCGATAAATAGCCTATCCATCAAGCCTTTCCGAACCGCAGAGCGGCCACAAAAAGGGGATAAGGTCGGCGTGGTAAGCTACGCAAAGGACCGCAGTGAGGCGCCCTCTCTCCAAGAGGTGTGCACGGTTCTAGCACGTCAGGAGGGAGTCTTGGTTACGTCTTGTTCCGTTGATTATGGCTCCAGCGGCGCGCCAATTTTCATTGTCAAAGATGGCGAAGTGCAGATCGTTTCTGTGGTGTCAGCCAAAGCCGAAGTTGCCGGCGAAGCGGTATCGCTCGGAACGGCGCTGATCCAGCCTTTGGCAGAGCTCCATGCTGAGATGATGGCTGGCCACGGTGTGCTCTTGGAGGCTGGCCCAGGCGACGCTCGCAGTCGCGTTGGTGAAAATGATCGCAATACGGGGGCAAAATTTGTTCGCCCTTAATCTCATACGAAAGACGGTTTTTGGCCTTTTAGTCGTCGTTGGCGCGCCGGTGCTTGCACAAGATACGGCACTTGTCGGGTTGGACCGGATCGAAAAGGCGTCGCCTTGGATTGCGGTCGGCCGGTTGGATGCTGCGGATGGTGGATTTTGTACGGCGACGTTGATCGCGCCCAATCTAGTTTTAACCGCAGCGCACTGCACCTACGATTCAAACGGCAGCGGTAAACCGCGGCGTGCCAAAGAATTGACGTTTCGCGCAGGCTTTCGGAATGGAAAAGCGCAGGCTGAACGCAAGGTTATCCAGATCGCACGGCCCGAAGAGTATCTATATAATAGCGGCGATACCGAACGTAACATCAGGACCGACGTCGCTTTGCTTCGGCTTGCACGCCCGATTGAAACGCACATCATCAACCCGTTTATCGTCGAGCCACGGCCAATATCGTCAGGTACTGTCAGCGTCGTTTCTTATGGGCAAGGTCGATCAGAATTGCCATCGCTTCAACGAGAATGCCAAGTGCTCGGGGCCACGCGCGGCCTTATGGTTATGGATTGCAATGTTACATTCGGCTCGTCTGGTGCGCCTGTTTTCAAGCGAGATGGCCAGCGGTTGCGGATTGCTTCGGTGATCTCTGGTACAGCTAGCTTTGATGGTACCAGACGCACTGTTGGCATGGCTTTGCCGAACATGGTCAGCGCACTAAAGGCGCAAATGCGCGCCAACGGGCCAGCACCGGTGGCCAAAGCCCGGCGTATCCAGTTGGGCGGCGGGCGCAGCGGTACAGGCGCGAAATTCGTCCGCGTCGACGGGTCTTGAAACCAGCAAAAACCATCCCCACATGATCATTGTCAGGGTGCCTAATGAGGGCTCTGGCAGACTGAAATCGGGTCCGTCCAATGTCGGAGGGCCTGCTGATTGATCGCTCAAAAATGAGGATGAACACATGCGTAGTTTTGATTTTGCACCACTTTACCGGACCAGCGTTGGTTTCGACCAGATCGCGAACCTAATGGACCGTGTCCTAACAGCTGAAGGCGCCCAGCCCAGCTATCCCCCCTATAACATCGAGAGATTGGAAGACGATTCATATCGGATTTCCATCGCAGTCGCAGGCTTTGCAGACGCTGACCTTAGCGTTGAAGTCCGTGAGAAATCGCTGATCGTTTCAGCGAAAAAGGGCGACGAGAACGACGGAGTGAAATACTTGCACCGTGGTATCGCGACCCGCGCTTTTGAACGTCGGTTTCACTTGGCCGATCACGTGACAGTGTCGGGTGCCAGCCACGTAAATGGCATGTTGCACATCGAGCTGCAGCGGCAGGTGCCTGATGCGTTGAAGCCCCGCCAGATCCAGATTGCATCCGCAGCACCGTCTATCGAAAAAGATGTCGTGGATGCAAAGGCCGTCAACTAACCTCCCCCTAAGACGACGGCATCAAGGCCCAGCGTATCCCCGCTGGGCCTTTTTCATGCTCTCACCGCGCGCCAATGCGCAGTGTTTCCCCGTCAAAGGTTGTAAGGGACATTACAAACGGGTCGGTTGAATAACACAAAGCTTGCTCTTGTAAGATACCAATTGCGATTTCTTCGCCCATGCGCAAGCTGTCGTAATAGTCCGAGAAGTAATGAACCCCGGCCATATTCCGACCGATGGAGATGTTAGCGGCAAGTTTGTTCAGCTCGCCTTCCAACGTCAGAGGCCATTCTGGCTCCACATCGACCAACTCGGTTCCATTGACGCGAGATTCGTATGCCACGCCAACGTCCCCTGCCTGCGCATGGCGAAAGACGGCGCGGTCCTCGTCCTTGATCAGGACAGCCCCGGTGTCAAAGAACGCTTTGAGCACAGTGATGCAGGCTCCCGCCACTGTGGCATGACCCGCAGCATAGGATGGATGCATTGGTGACCCTTCGGCAAACGCCATCGGCAACAACGCGGTGCTCTCTGCGTTGAGCGTTTCTATGGCATCCACGGTATCGCTGATGCTGCCACGCAAACCGACCATGTCACCGCACAATTGCGGGAACGCTGCGTCGAGTTCTGGTGCCTTATGAATGCGCGCGGCAAGCGCTTCGGGGCGCAAACGCAGGTGGTTGTTGAATTTTTGATACCGCGCTGCCTTTAGCGCACGGGTGGCCACTTCTGTCACCATTGTCAGGATGTGGGGCCCGCCATAAAGCGCAAATCCACCCACGTTTGAGGGTCGCCCGGCCATCTCTGCTCCCGAAGGGTAGCTTTCGCGGGCACCAGAAAGCGTGGCAAACCCAGGATCAAACGGCGCGTTCATGGCCAGCAGGATGAGGCATGCATTCAGATACGCCTCATAAAGAGCGTCGAAGTGCACATACGTGGCCAGGTCACGCGGCGTGTGCATGAACCGTCTTGTGCCAGCGCTGAAGGGTTGGCCCGGATCGCCCGGCCCGCGCACATCAAATCCATTTTGCACATCTAACCAATCACGCCAGTTGGTCAGAAAATCGACACCAGGGTCAGCCACGGGCACTCGTTGATCGATGGTCAACGCCCCATAAGCGATCTGGCCATCTGTATGACTGTGGATGCCCCCGATGTCGTTGCCGATTAACAAGAACTGCGAAAGGTAAGGTCCGACATCAACCCCTCGGGATGATCCACGAAAGGCGGTCTGCCGGGTTAGCTCTCCACCCTCAGTCTTGCGCGGACGGTTCGGAAATCCCGCCTGCGCATATTCATACCCGTTCATTCGAGCGACAGATGCGGTCAGTGCAGCACTGCCACCGGGGCTGTCAAAGAATTGGAATGGCTCATCACGTAGCAGTGCCAACTCGTAGACTTCGGCCATCTCAAAGGCGAGTTCGTCCGAGCCAAGTTTGGGGGCCGCTGCCATGGTCACAGCCTGCGCGTCGGGGCCCTGTAAGTCATAGGCCAAACCGGCGGTCGGTGCTTCCCACTTGCGCCGCGCCGTTTCTTCGCGTTCGGGGACGGGCACGCGGTTGTTGAAAGCGTCGATAACGCCGTCATCAATGGCTTGTCAAAATGCGCCGAAATGGTCGGGCTTTGCTACCAGCCCGGTATGCAAATCGTGCTCCAACCCTTTGGTAAAGCTCATGGCGAAATGCGCCCCGGCGAATTTTTGCTCGTCGCCGTTTGAGAGATGCGCAGGGTGCGGGCGATCTTTGGCTGCCTTGGCTGCTGTGACACGCGCTCTAAATGATTCTTGTGTTCTATACTGAGTCATTGTGACCTCTATAATTTTAATAAAATTAGGACGTTAGAATAGGTAGTGGTCGTACGGCGATGAATAAGCCGCACTATATTCTACCATAACGGGAATAGTTTTGCAGTCAGGTTTACCTTACGGTCGAAAATCCCAACTTTTTCTGGTCCTGAAGGGCGCGGTCTTCGCAGATCACGAATTCTAAATCTCTTTGAGTGATTGTGCTGGCAACATGGAAACTGTTGTCGTGAGGGTTGATGTTTTTGAAACGTTGCGCAGGTATTGTGGCCTGCATGATTTGGCTATCCATGCCTGCTTTTGGCGAAGCGATATCTTTACTGGGCTCATCATCTCTCGGTGTTGCGCGCAGTGCATTGATCCAGACCCGCGCTGAGGTAGAGGCAAGCAACGGCCCGCGCCGGGCTGCAAGTCTGTTTGCCGGACTATCGGGGGCAGGTATGTTTGCTCCCCTACCAGATCCGGTGGTGAAAACCGCTGTGGTAATGGTCGCTCCATCTGTCTTTAGCGGGTCAGGGATTGAACGTTTAAGGAATCTTATTGGTCAGGCAGAATCGCGCAAACATGGTTATGATGCGGTCCAACATGGGGCTAAGATACGTCCGGCCAAGCGCCCGACCGAGCTGACCATTGATGAGATTTACGCTTGGATAAAGGACACTCCGGGACAGCCCCATGCAATAGGGCGCTATCAGTTCATTCCCCCGACCTTACGCCGTTTGGTCAAAACACTAGGTGTCCCCCCGCAAGCGCGGTTTTCACCGGCTCTCCAGGATCGGCTTGCCGATGTTTTACTTGCAGAGGCGGGTTTGCACAAAATCAAGACGGGCAAGATAGCACGTCACAAATTTATGAATAATCTTGCTATGATTTGGGCGGGATTGCCAAATTCTTCCGGCCAATCGCACTACCATGGCTATGCAGGGAACAAGGCATCAATGTCCTGGGCCAAATTCGACGCCGAGATGGCACAGATTTTCCCGAGTTAGAAAAAAGTGGCCCGCGGATGCTACAGCGGGCCACCTGAAAGTTTTAAGTTAGACCGACATGCAGATGTATTTCATCTCGAGGTAATCCTCGATGCCGTGGTGGCTGCCTTCGCGTCCGAGACCAGATTGTTTGACCCCGCCAAATGGTGCCACTTCGGTCGAGATGATGCCGGTGTTTACACCAACGATGCCGTACTCAAGCGCCTCGGCTACCTTGTAAACGCGGCTCAGGTCTTTGGCATAGAAATAGGACGCAAGACCAAAGATCGTATCATTGGCCATCGCAATCACATCATCAACCGTGTCGAATTTAAAGAGAGGTGCAAGTGGACCAAATGTTTCTTCGGTCGCCACTTTCATCTTTTGCGTGACCCCAGTGATAATTGTCGGGGCCAGGAAGTTGCCATTCATCTCGCCACTGTCACCAAGCGTCACCGAACCACCCTTAGCAACCGCATCCTCGATGTGTTCCCGCACTTTTGCCCCTGCATCGGGGTTGATCAACGGGCCCAGGTCGGTGCCATCCTCAAAGCCGTCTCCGACCTTCATCTGCAGCACCCGCGCTTTAAGCTTTTCCGCGAAGGCATCGTA